>CANHPN010000048.1 GCA_947462535.1 Akkermansiaceae bacterium
TCAGCTTGCTGACGTCCCAGGCGGGCAGTCCGAGTTGGGCGTTGATCTCGTTGAATTCGCCGATTTCCGCTTCGGTGAAGAGCAGGCCGCCGGCGGCGTCCGAGCGCTTGCGGGCAGCGGCTTCGAGTTGGCCGGGGAGCATCGCTGCTTCGTTGCCGTGGCCGAGGATGTCATCGATGACCGCCTTGAGGTTTTCGATCTGGCTGCGGCCTTGGGCGAAATTTCCGCCGGAAAGCGCGTCCGGGTGGATGATTTGGAAGTAAAACACCGGAGTGTTTTTTTCGCCCGGAGTCGTTAGCTTGCGGCCGCGGATGGTGGGCAGCGAGCCGCCGATGAGGCCTCCGAAAATCTCGTTGAGCAGCGACATGCCGTAGCCCTTGTGGCCGCCGAAAGGGAGTAGGGCGGCGACCTGGTTCGGGTCGTTGGTCGGTTGGCCGTTGGCATCGACGGCGGCCCCGGGAGGGAGCGTTTTGCCCTCGCGTTTCAGGGTTTGCACGCGGCCCATGGCGACGGTGGAGGTGGCCCAGTCCATCACGATCGGGAAGCCGTTAGCTTTGGTGCTCGGGATGCCCCACGAATGCGGGTTGGTGCCGAGAGTGGGGAATTTTCCGCCGAAGGGAACGACTTCGGCGAGGGCGGAGGTGCAGTTAGTGTATGCGAAGTAACCGCGCTCGGCGGCTTCCATGACGTAGCCGCCGCCCCAGAGGTAGTGGAAGGCGTTGTCCACGGCGATCTGGGCGATGCCGTATTGGTCGGCGAGCTCAATGGCGCGGTCGATGGCGCGGTAGGCGACGGACTGGCCGAGTTTCTTGTTTGCATTCCAGCGCTCGGAGGCGGGGAAGCGGGATGCCAGAACTTCGATTTCCGCGCCGGGGACACAGCCGCCCGCTCCTGAGCCGAAGAGGTGGTCGAGGTGCAACGCCTTGAGCGCGTGGTGGGTGCGGATGCCGTGGCGGGCGGCCTCGGCGCAGAGCTTGGCACCTTCCGCGGATTCGTCGGCCGTGTAGCCGTGGGATTGGTAGGCTTTGGAGACGAGGGCGTCGTGGTCTTGGCGCGGAATGACGAGGAATTCGGACATCGGGTTGTGTTTGTTGGAGAGCCGGGAAATCGTGCCGAAATCAAGACGCCTGTCGAGTCGGATGAAGCGCGGAATTCCGGCGACGGGGCCGGGTGCCAAAAAAATTGACGGGCCGGCGGATCAGGAGGGTTGCTGGGGAGGCTGCATCCTCCGATCACGCCCACCATGCCGTTGATCGAGGTGCCCTCGTAGAGCATCAAACAGGTGTTGCTCTGCGGAAAACTGCTGATCGACCCGGTTGCCGCCATCGGCATGTCCAAACGCCTGTTCCCTGTTGGGTCTGGCGGATGAAGTTCACGTAGGTGCCGGTTTGGGCGATCGCATTGACCGACAGGCTCTCCGGGGAGATGTTGGATTTTTTAACTGAATTGAAACGAAAGATTTGAAGGTGAAATGAAAAATCCCTATCCCACGTTGTGACGGCGGGATAGGGAGATGGAAATATTCAACCAATACTAACCAAGATGAACTCAGCGGTCCAGAATCGAGTTCCAATGTTCCAGATTGTCCTTCTGGGACTCGAACAATGCGGTGGCATCCTCGTGGATGGTGATGGAGTTGATTTTGTCGCCCTTGACGATCTTGTTCACCGCGTCTTGACCGGTGATGACCTCGCCGAAGACGGCGTGTTTGCCGTCGAGGTGAGGGGTCGGAAGGTGGGTGATGAAGAACTGGCTGCCGTTGGTGTTAGGGCCGGCGTTGGCCATGGAGAAGATGCCCGCCTTGTCGTGCTTGAGCGAGCGGTCGATCTCGTCGGCGAACTTGTAGCCGGGGCCACCGGAGCCGGTGCCGGTCGGGTCGCCGCCCTGGATCATGAAATTGGGGATCACGCGGTGGAAGGCCACGCCGTCGTAGTAACCGCGTTTGGCAAGGTTGAGGAAATTGGCGCAGGTGACTGGAACTTGCGAGGCGAAGAGCCGGGCGTTGATGTCGCCGGCGGAGGTGTGGATGGTGATTTTGATGTCGGACATGGCCGGGAGGTAACACCGGTTTTACGCGTCTGGCAACTCATGCGTTCGCCAATACCCACGCGTATTCCCCGGCGATTTGCTCCTCGACCGGACGCTGCAAGCCGTCCGGCAGGACTCCCCAGGTGTAGGTCTCGATCTCGTAATGCGGGCAGGCGGCGGGGTGGTCCTTTTTCCAGCGGAGCACTTCTGCCGTCTGGTCGCGGGTCGAGCGCAAGGGTGCGGCGGGCTCGGCATCGAGCGGAATGTGGAAATGGATGCGCATTTCGTCGAACGCCGCCGGATCCATTTCGCGTTTTTCTGCGGCGCGGAAAAACGCGGGCAAGTCGATGAAGCGCGTGATCCCGCCGTCCGTCCGCCGCAGCAGGACCTGATGGAAATAGACCGGCTCGTCGAAGGGGCGGATCGCCCGCAACGCCGCCGGGTCGCGCGGATCGAGCGCGAGCGCGCTGGAGAGGTGAATCTTGGAAATCCGGATGTCGGCGGCGGTCAACGCGTCGAGTGATGCGCGGGCTGCATCATATTCCAGCGCGAAGTGGCAGGCGTCGTAATTCACGCCGATGCGGCGTCGGATGACTTCCGTGTCCGGTGCGGCCGCGCGCAGGCGTCCGAAAAAGGCGAGCGTCTCCGCAGTGTTTTCGAAATGCCCGAGCGGTTCCGGTTCCAGGCCGAGGTGGAAATCCTGACCGGTTTCCGCAGCCAGCGTTTCCAACCACTCCGCCAGTTCGATCAAGTGCCGGATTATCACCGATTCATCCGCGCTGAAGGTCTTGTGAGATCCCGGCAGCGTGGAAACCGATGCTCCCGTCCCCGGTCGCGCGACCGCTGCTAGAATCCGGAACAAATCCATCGTGTAGTCCACCCGGGTTCGCTCCGTCCAATCCGGCTTGAAGACCTGCTCCTTCACCCGCGTGCCGTGGAAGCTGCCATAAGGAAAGCCGTTGATCGTGAAAACGTAAGTGTTCGTCTCCGCCAGCCAGTCCTTGAACTCTGCCAGATTTCGGCTTGCTAAAAGCTCCCGCGCCGCCACCGCAGACAACCGCAGGCCGATGGCGAACGCCTCCTCCGTCCCTAACGAGCCCGCCGCCCGCAGCCGGTCGCGGACCGCTAGGACATGCGTCCGCAACATCACGAAGGTCTGCGCCCAGGTTTCCGCCGGGTGGATGTTGGTGCAGTAGGAGAGATGGGATGAATGGAATTTCATGGGGGGGTGTCGGACTGCGGAGGACTTTTGGACTGTCATCCGCGGCACTCATACCACAAACCTCGGCGACTGGCTGAGGAAGGTGCGCGGGTTCTGATAGATTGTTTGCTCGATCTGTTCCGCAGTGTGCCTGCGGCGCTTCATTTCCAGCGCGCACTTCGGCACGGCGAGGGGGTCGGAGTGGCCCCAGTCGCAGGCGGAGTTCATCCAGAGGCGCTCGGTGCCGTAGATTTCCAGCATGTCGATGGCGCGGTTGGGCGTGCACTTGCTTTCCGGATAGAGTGTCATGCCGGCCCAGTAGCCGGCGTTGAGGACGTGGGAAATGGTGTGTTCCTCGACGTGGTCGATGATGACTTTGCCGCGGTCGAGCTTGGAGAACGAGGCGAGCGAATCGAGGATCAGCCGGGTGCCCTTGAGCTTGTCCTCGAGGTGGGGCGTGTGGATCAGAATAGGCAGGTCGCGGTCGAGCGCGAGCTGCACGTGCTCCTCGAAAATCGCCAGCTCGTTGCGGGTGTTCTTGTTCAGCCCGATCTCGCCGATTCCCAACACCGTCGGGCAATCGAGGAACTGCGGGATGAGGCTCATGACCTCGCGGGCGAATCCCGGATCGTCGGCTTCCTTCGGATTGATGCAGAGCCACGAGTAATGCTTGATGCCGTATTTTGCCGCGCGCCTTGGCTCATACTCGGTGAGCTGGCGGAAGTAGTCGTAAAATCCGTCGGCGGACGAGCGGTCGAAGCCGGCCCAGAAGGCGGGTTCGCAAAGCGCTTCGCAGCCGGCGAGCGCGAGTTTTTCGTAGTCGTCGGTGGTCCGGCTGACCATGTGGGCGTGGGGCTCGATGTATTTCATGGCGACGGGGGCAGGGGAGCTCCGGTGGCGCCTTGGAAGGGCGCGGTTTGGGGAAGGTCGGTGGAGTTGTCCGAAAAGGATTCCAGCACGGCTTTCGCGCGGTCTGGGCGCTCGGAAGACAGAATCGGCAGCGCAGTTTTCAACGCGGCGAGACGGTAGTCTTCCTCGCCCGGATGGCGGTCGATCCGGTCGAGAAAAGCGGCAAGGTTGATGAGCATGTGACGCGCATCGATGAATTGGAGGTCGAGGAGTTCCTGCTTGCTCGGCATGGGCGGAGTTTAGGTGGGGATTTTCAAATTGGAAGAGGTGATGCAGGTTGCTGCGGTGATACGGGCATTCCTGCCCGTTCTTTCCTCACCAAGGCCCAAAGAACAGGCAGGAACGCCTGTTTCACGGGGAACTTGATCACGGCTTGCTAGCCGGCGGAGGATGGTGTGAGCTGCGCCCGTGTTTGCGACATACGTGCATGATTTGAATCCGGTCGCGCTGCCAATTTATGGTGGGCTGGCGCTGAGGTGGTATGGGCTGGCCTATCTGGCAGGTTTCGTGGCGGGTTTCCTGTTGCTGCGGAATCTGGCGCAACGCGGGCTGTGGGTGATGAAACCGGAAAAAGTCGGCGACTTCATCGCGGCTTGCGCCTTGTTCGGCGTGTTCCTAGGCGGGCGGCTTGGCTACATCTTTTTCTACCAGATCCCGAAAGCCGGGTGGGAAGGTCTGGCGCACGATCCGCTGCTGGTTTTACGGGTATGGCAAGGCGGAATGGCCAGCCATGGCGGGATTCTCGGGTTGGCGATTTTCACCTGGTTTTACGCGAGAAAGCACCAGGTCTCGTGGGCTGGCTTGGCCGATGGCTTGTGCGTGGTCGGCCCGGTCGGGCTGTTCTTCGGGCGAATTGCCAATTTCATCAACGGCGAGCTCTACGGCCGGGTCGCGAACAGCGTGCCGTGGGCGGTGAAATTTCCGCAGTCGCTGGTCGAGGAGTCGGATGAAACGCAGGCGACCGCGTGGCAGGCCTGCACCCGCATGGATTCCTCGCTGGTGGATGCGAAAACGATCGATCCGCTCATCGCCGCAGCGAGGGAAGATCCGCAGATTTCGAACGTCCTCGGGCACTACCTCCAGCCGCGGCATCCGTCGCAAATTTACGAGGCCTTGCTGGAAGGGGCGCTGCTTTTCGCCATCCTGTGGGTCGTGCGGGTGCGTTTTCCCAAGGCTCCGGACGGTCTGATCACCGGCTTGTTTTTCGCGCTCTACGCGGTTTTCCGGATCTTCGGCGAGCAGTTTCGCGAACCGGACGCAGCGATGGTCGGTTTTCTAACCAAGGGACAGTTCTTCTCGTTCTTCATGTTCCTCTTCGCGGCGCTGTTTTTTAGCCATGCGTGGAGGGCGAGAGCTGAGTGACTGTCGCTGTGGCTGGCGGGTCTCGCGCCAGACCGTTGCGGAGGCGCCTCGACTCGCGTAACCCCCATCCGGGCGAGACGCCCGGATAACGGACTGGAGCGATACGCTCCAGCTACTATCACCACCTACTGAAACATTTCTTGCGCGGTGTATGCCATGCCGATCGCCGCCGCTGCGTCGCCGCCGATCGCCCATTCGAACTGCGTCGTGGTGACGTTCGGGTCGAGCGGGCTGTGGCGGTAAACCGGCCAGGCGCGGTGGGCGAAACCTTCCTCGATCCACGCCATGTATTGGTCGCGGAACGAGGTTTCCGCCAGTCCGCCGCCGATTACGACGAGGCCGGGATCGAGCGTGCGGACCATGTCGGCGATCGCGTAGCCGAGGATGAATCCCTGTTGTTTGAAAATCCGCACCGCGAGCGGGTCGCCCTTTTCCGCGAATTCGCGGAGCTTGAAGGCTTTTTCCTCCACCGGCGCTGCGCCCTCGTTGAGCGCGTGGTTTGCCCACTCGGGCTTGGCCAGTTCGAGGCGCAGGCGGCGGCGGAGCGCGACGAGCGAGACCCATGCTTCGGCGCAGCCTTTGAGGCCGCAGGAACAAGTTGGCAGTTGGTCATCTTCCTCGTGGAAGGGCACGCTGATGTGGCCGACTTCGAGCGCGAGGCCGTTAGCACCCTCGTAGCTGCGGCCGCCGGGGAGGACGAGTCCGCCGCCAAGACCGGTTCCCGGAGCGACCAATAACAGGCTGCCGAGGTGCTTGCGGCGGAGCGCGTATTCGCCAAGCGCGGCGGCGTTGCCGTCGTTAGTCATGTGGACCGGCACGCCGGTGCGGGCGGAAAGCTTGCCTCGAATGTCAGTGCCGACCCAGTCGTCCCCGAGATTCGCGCGGCCCCAGATGACGCCCTCGCTGCTGGGCGCGGGCACGTCCAGACCGATGCCGGCGATGGCGCTGCGGTCGATGCCGGCTCCGGCGGCGAGTTGGTCGAGCGCGTTGTCGAGCTGGCCGAAAGTCGCTTCGTAGCCGTTTTTGACCAAGCTCCGGACCTCCGCCAAGGGCCCGATTTGCTCGGCGTGATGATTGACCAGAACGGCCTTTACCGTGGTGCCGCCAATATCGAGACCCGCGTAGTAGGAGGATTCGTTTGCCATGTCCGTAAACTGTTTTCCAGGCGGTAGACTGTCAAGGAATTGGGGGGACTCCGGCGCGCGGGTGAAATTTCACGCCTGCCTTGCCATGGGGGGCGGGAGGCGTATGTTCGCCGGCGAGTCTGACATGACGCCGTTTTTGAGGAAAATTCTGGGGATGAACTGGGTGCTCGTACTGGTGATGTACGGGCTCCTGATTTTCGGCGTGTTCATGATCGAGAGTGCCGCACGGCACGTGTCGGTGCCCAAGGACGTGCTCAGCCAGTTCGGTGGCGCGGGTGTTTATTTCGCCTCGAAGCAGAAGACATTCATCCTGATCGGGAGCATCGCTTATTTCGTCGCGGCGTTCATCGACTACCGCTGGATCCGCTGGTTAGGAATTCCGTTTTACGCGGTGAGCATGGCGCTGATGATCGTGGCGATGCAGCAGGACGATTCGGTACACCAGTTGAAGCTGGGTGGACTTTCCTTCCAGCCCGCGCAGCTCGGGATCACTTCGGGGATTCTGCTGATCGCCTGGCTGGTGCAGGATTTGCCGAAGCTCCACCGCTGGTTTGGCGCACCGTTCATCCGCATCGGGATCATCGGGTTGGTCGCGGTGGTACCTTTTTTGATGGTGATGAAAATGGGGGACATGGGTTCGGCGCTGGTCTGGATCCCGGTGTCGATCGTCGCGCTGCTCATAGGCGGCATTCCGTTCCGTTATCTAACGTGCATGGCTTTCATCGGCGCGGGGATCATTCCGCTGCTGTATTTCGTGGCGCTGCCCTTGGTTTCCAAGCGCGGACCCGAGCGGATCGATGTCTGGTTGCGCATGATGCAGGGCCGCGAGGTGGACATCAACGGCGACGCCTACGCGCCTCACAACGTTTCGATGGCCATCGGCAAGGCGAGCTGGAAGGGTGCTGGCTACAAGGCGACCGCAGAGCAGGGATCGCTGCACGCCAAGGGCTTCATCCCGCGGGAGACCGCCCACAACGATTACATCTTCGGCGTCATCGGCGAGGAACTGGGATTTCGTGGCAGTTTGTTGCTGCTCACGGCGTTCGCGCTGCTTCTCGTGCAGGCGCTTTTCATCGCGTTTTACAGCCGGGATGTATCCGGGCGTTTGTTGGTGTGTCTGGTGGTGGCGTTGTTTTTCGCCCACGTTTTCGAGAGCATCGGGATGTGCGTGCTGATCATGCCCATCACCGGGATTCCGCTGCCGCTGGTGAGCTACTCGGGCACCTTCGTGGTGATCTGCATGTTCCTGCTAGGCCTGGTGCAGAGCGTTTGGATCCACCGGCACCGGAGGCCGCTGCTTTGAACCGAACAGGCTAACGCGTGACGCTGTCAGGCACCACGTCTGAGCAAACCGCTCGCTCCGGCAAACAGAATCAGCGTGACGAGTGCGAACGCGGGGATCTGCCAGAAAATCGCCGCGCGCAACGCCGCGCCCGGCGGATGATCCGGGAAATGCGCCAGCAGTCGCGAGAAACCCAGGCTGAAGAGCCCGTAGCCGAGGTTGAATGCCAGGCCTTTGACCGAGAGCACGGTAGCGCGTCTGGCAGAATCCGCCAGGCCATGCAGTGCCCGGCTGACCGTGAAACCGAGGTAACCGAGCGTGGTCATCAGCAGCATCGCGGGCAGCAATCCGAAAAGCGGCCAGCCGGGAACGAGCGCGGTTAGTCCGACCAGGGAGATCCCTGCGGCGATCCCGAGATTGGTCAGCGTGCTGAAGCGGTTGTTGAGGTTTTTCGCGATGCCCGGCACGAACCAGCCCAGCGCGCCGATCGCCGCGCCGATGAAGCCGAAGCTCCATTCCGGCAGCTCGATGAGCCGGTAGTAACTGCTGGTGAGAGTGGCGAAATTCCTGACGATCGAATCGATCGCGAGTCCGATGACCACGACGATCAAGGTCTGCGGGTTGGTGAAAACCCAGCGCGCGGTTTCCACCGTCAACTTCCAGGCGTTCTGGCAGGCATTTTCGACTCCCTTGACACAGGCATTCTTGGCTATTCTTCCCGCAGCGCCTGGTGGCTCGATCATCCGCAGGGTGATCCACAAGCAGACGAGTGCCTGGCACAGCACGACCGCGACTGGCAGGCGGTGGGCGATCTCATGCGAGAGTTGGAAACCAGCGGGCAGCAAGCGGTTCAGCGGCTCCGGGTCATAGATCAAGCCGCCTAGCACCATCGCGACGACGAAGCCGGCCGAGCGCCAGCGCATGGTGGTGGCGAGCAGCCTGTCCCACGAGTCCGCCCGCCCGTTTTCCGGCAGGGAATCGTAGGCCAGCGCCTCATCCGCGCCGCTGGCGCAGGCTTCGGATAGACCGGAAAGTACCCTGTTCAAGACGCATAGCGCGATCAAAAGCACCCCGCCGTCGCGAGGGGCGAGCAGCAGGCAGAGCATTTCCAACACCATCAACCCCGCTGCGGTGACGAGCAGTTTCTTCCGCCCGAGCGTATCGGCGAGCGCTCCCGAGGGGACTTCGAACAGAAGGATCGTCGTCGCCCAGATCAGGTTGAGCAGGACGAATTGGTCGAGCGTCAACCCGAGGTCGAGAAACAGGATCGCCAGCACCGGATAGTAGGCGCGGGCGTTGTAAAACACCGTGAAGATCGTGAAGCGCCGGGCATTTCCAGATAGATCGGCGGCGGACATGCCAGGGACTTACCAGACGCGGCCCGCCCCCGGAAGCGAAACCTGTCCAACTTGTCCCGCCTGTCTCAGCTGGGAGTGGAGCCTCGGAATCCGATCGGAACAGGGTCCGTGGATTTTCTCCGGCCACCCAGGATGCTGTCCTTGGCTGCCTTGTGGTCTTCAGAGTCGAGTGAGTGGCGAATCAACTTGCCTGCCACCTTGGCGGAGGCTTAGTAATTGCCACCCCGATGACGGACGAGACACGAAACCTTGGACTTACTGAATTGCGCGGATTGTTGCATTGCGTGGCGGCTTGTTGCAGCGAGGGGGGGCATTTTCAGTATGCACTTGGCAAGGTGAATCGCCGGAATCCCTTATAGGGCCTGTAGCTCAGCGGTTAGAGCAGGGGACTCATAATCCCTTGGTCCAGGGTTCAAATCCCTGCGGGCCCACCCTCATAATGAGTGGATGGTGGGGATTTCTGGGTTTGCGGTTCGGGCCGGTGATCCAGCCGGGCAGCGTATCCCGCGTCATTTTTTGAGAAGTATTAACTTTTTGGCAGGTTTCTCCCTGGGTCGGGCGGATGACTTGCGCCAGGTTCCGTGTCGCGGCCAAAATCACGACAAAAACCTTCACCATCGCCTGTCTCTAGCTTGCTTCCGTTTCCGCCTCCGGCGGGGCGGAGACAGTGGGTTACAAAACCGCCGTTGAGCCAGCGCTCAAAGTGCTCGCGGACAAGCCAGCCGATTGGAAGGCGGGCGACGAGCGCCCGGCGATCGTTCTTTTTTCCCCAGACCTTGATTTAAAAAATGATCCGACTGCTCACCTTCGCACTGCTTTTCCAAGCACTCTCCGCCGCCACTCCTAACATTGTCCTGATTTACGCCGACGACCTCGGCTACGGCGATCTCGGCTGTTATGGTTCCAAGGCGATCCAGACGCCGCACCTCGACCGCCTTGCGGCCGGTGGCTTGCGATTCACCTCCGCCTACGCGACCTCCGCCACCTGCACCCCGTCGCGCTACGGCCTGCTCACCGGGAACTATCCATGGCGGAAAAAGGGCAACCGAATTCTCGCGGGGGATGCTCCGCTGACCATCGAGCCGGGCAGCATCACCCTGCCTTCCGTGCTGCGGAAAGCCGGCTACCGCACCGGCGTGGTCGGGAAGTGACACCTCGGCCTCGGCAATGCCAGCGAGCCTGCGGATTGGAATGGCGTGATCAAGCTGGGGCCTCAGCAGATTGGTTTTGACACCAGCTACATCATGGCGGCCACCGGCGACCGGGTGCCCACCGTGTTCGTGGACAACGACCGGGTGGTGAACCTTGACCCGAAGGATCCCATCAAGGTGAGTTACAAAGAGAAAATCGGCGACGAACCCACCGGCACCGAGAACCCCGACAAGCGGAAGTTCGGTGCCGATCCGCAGCACAGCGGCACCATTACTAACGGCGTCAGCCGCATCGGCTGGATGTCCGGCGGCAAGGCGGCGCTCTGGAAGGATGACGAGCTCGACGACCACGTCGGCGCGGTCATCGCCAAGCTGGAGCAGCTCAAGCTGCTGGAGAGCACCATCGTCATTGTTAGCAGCGACAACGGCCCGGTGCTTTTCGATGGCTATGACGATGGCG
Organism: Akkermansiaceae bacterium; assembly: GCA_947462535.1. GTDB lineage: Bacteria > Verrucomicrobiota > Verrucomicrobiia > Verrucomicrobiales > Akkermansiaceae > Luteolibacter. The sequence goes on from CANHPN010000048.1 coordinate 10,897, forward strand.
CGGCCGAGAAAAACGGCGATCACCGGCCCGTCGGCCCGTTCAGCGGCGGCAAGTATTCCAAGCTTGAAGGCGGCACGCGCGTGCCGTTGATCGTTTCCTGGCCGGGAAAAATCGCCCCGGCCGTTTCGGACGCGGCTACCTCGCAGATCGATTTGCTCGCCTCGTTCGCCACGCTCGTCGGCCAACCGGTGCCGGCGGGTGACAGCGTCAACGTGCTGGATGTGCTGCTAGGGAAATCGAAGGTCGGCTGCGGAGCCATCGTCGAGGAAGGGATCGCGGGAGTCGCCCTGCGCAGCGGCGATTGGAAATTCATTCCGCCGCACAAGGGGCAGGCCATGTTCAAGGACATGCGCTCCGGCACCGGCCTTCACCCGCAGCTCTACAACCTCGCCGAAGATCCTGCGGAATCCAAAAACCTCGCTCTTGAGAATCCCGAAAAACTCAAGAAACTCTCCGCCATGCTGGATAAAATCACCGGCCGGAAAGCTGCACTCAATCGTTAGGAATCCAGTCACATGAACCGCCTCCGTCTCGGCAGTCCCGCGTGCGTGCATCCGGACGACGTCCTGCGCTTCATGGAGGAAGTCCTGCCGCAACTCGACAAGCTGGATTTCATCGAGCGCTACGTCTGGTTTCGGGCAGGCCTTGATAACAAGTCTCTCGGCACCAGCGCGCTTTTCGATGGCGCTGGCAAGCTGACGCGCCTCGGCGAGTGTTACCGCGACGCGTGAGGTCTTTTTTGTAGTTCGGAGTCCAGTTTTTTGGCGTTTCGTCATCAGTCGCATTTTTTTGATGTTCGCTGTAAGGATCGCGATAGGGTGGGGGCGAGATGCCGAACGCCTTAATTCATGAGACCTCGCCCTATTTGCTCCAGCACGCCCAGAATCCGGTCGATTGGCAGGCGTGGGGGGAGGCGGCGTTCGCGCGGGCGAAGGCGGAGGACAAGCTGGTGTTTCTATCGGTCGGCTACTCGACTTGCCACTGGTGTCACGTGATGGAGCGGGAGAGCTTTGAAAACGAGCGGGTGGCGGAGGTGATGAACCATCATTTCATCAACGTGAAGGTGGACCGCGAGGAGCGCCCGGACATCGACGCGACCTACATGGCCTTCGTTCAGGCGACGACGGGGCAGGGGGGCTGGCCGATGAGCGTGTGGCTGACGCCCGAGGGAAGGCCGGTGGTGGGCGGGACGTATTTCCCGCCGGAAGACCGGCAGGGGCGGGCCGGATTCACGCGGGTCTGCCATGAGTTAGGAAGATTGTGGCGGGATGACCGGGCGAAAATGGAGGCGAGCGCGGCGCGGGTGCTGGAGCGCTTGCAGAAGGAGGCGGCGGGAACGGCGGCGTTGCGCGGCCTGCCTGACGGGAAGGTTTTCGGGGACTATCTGGACCGCTGCGATTCGATGTTTGATCCCGATTGGGGCGGTTTCGGCGGCGCGCCTAAATTCCCGCGACCTGTGATCGTGCGGGCGCTGATGCAGCTTGGCGAGCGATTTGGAATGGAAACGGACGAGGGTGAAATGGCCTGGCGGATGAGCGAGCGCACGCTCCGCGCGATGGCGGCGGGCGGCATGCACGATCATCTTGGGGGCGGGTTCCATCGATATTCGGTGGACTGCTACTGGCACGTGCCGCATTACGAAAAGATGCTCTACGACCAGGCGCAGCTGGCGATGGCGTATCTGGATGGCTGGCAGGTTTCCGGTGACGGATCGTTCCGCGAGGTGGCGGAGGGGGTTTTCCGTTATTTGCTAGAAACCTTGCGTGACGCGGGAGGCGCGTTTCATGCGGCGGAAGATGCGGACAGCCTGCCGGCTGCGGATTCGACGGAGAAACGCGAGGGCGCGTTCTGGACTTGGGAGGCGGGGGAGATTTCCGCGCTGCTGGCCCCGCGCGACGCGGCGATTTTTTCCGCGGCTTACGGCATCGAGGCGCATGGTAACGCGCGGCCGGAAAGCGATCCGCACGGCGAGTTGGAACATCAGAACACGCTGTTCCGGGCGATGCGCGACGACGCGCTGGCGGTGATGTTCGATTGCGCAGAAGCGGAGATCCGCGAGCGGCTGGCCGCGTGTCGCGGGATTTTGCTAGAAGCGCGCGGCAAGCGTCCGTTGCCGCACCGGGATGACAAGATCGTGACGGCGTGGAACGGGTTGGCGGTCGGTGCGCTGGCCCGCGGAGCGCGGGTTTTCGGTCGGGAGGACCTGGCGAGGGCGGCGAACGAGGCGGCGGGTTTTTTGAAGAACGAACTGTGGGATGGAGACGATTTATACCGGACGTTTCGTGGTCGCCGGGGCGGCGTGAAGGGCTTCCCGGCGGATTACGCGTTCCTGATTTTTGGGCTGATCGAGCTGCACGCGGTTTCTCCCGGCGCGAGTTGGCTCGATTGGGCGCGGGTGCTCCAACAGAAACTGGACGCCGGTTTTTGGGACGCTTCGCAATCCGGCTATGTAATGCGCTCCGAGCTGGCGGGCGAGACGCTGATGGTGATTCGCGAGGATTACGACGGAGCCGAACCGTCGCCGAATCACCTGGCGGCGGAGAACTTGCTCAAGCTCGCCGCGTTGCTCGATCTGCCGGAATACACCAAGCGGGCGGAAGCGCTGCTGCGCGCTGGATCGCGGGTGTTGGAGACGCAGTCGTTCGCCGCGCCGCTGCTGTTAGCTTCTCTGGACCTGCACGAACGCGGCGTGATGCAGTTCCAAATCCCGGATGCTCCGGCTGCGGAAGTACGCGAAAAACTGCGGACCACGTATTTCCCACGGGCGGTTTTCGCACCGGGTGTGGGTGGCGCGGTGACGCTTTGCGAAGGTGTCACGTGCCGGCTGTTTCCGTGATGAACTGCGCCCGGCGCTTGATTTTCTGCATCAGCCAGCCGAGCACCGGGTGCTCGCCGTACAGCACGAACGACGCGTCCCATTGGTCCCGCTGTTCGCAAATCCGCCCGTCCGGGGCGAAGCGGAAATGGCTCATGCCGTGGATCACCCGCTCTTGGCCGTTTTGCGGGTAATTCATGGTCCACAGGAAGAATCCGGTGCGGTCGTCCGCGTGGGCATCGAGCACTTTGAACGAGATTGCGGGCACCTTCTGAAACCACTTGGAAAGCACCACGCGCAGTCGGTTCAGGCCGCGGACCTCGTGGATCGGGTCGTAGAAGGCGATTCCCGGACTGTAAATATCCCCCAGACGCTCCAGTTTCCCGGGCGACATATCCATGAACAAGTCCGCCACGGCGGCCATCGTATCGGGGCAGTGTAGAGCCATGCGGAAAGAAAGCATGGATTCCGGGATGCGGCATCCCGGATTTCATCACCAGTGGAAAATCACGGGCGGCACGATGATCCTGACATTTCCGCCCTGGCGGTCCTCGCTTTCCTCGACGGCGGTGACGGTATCGTTTTCAAACTCGACGGCGGTCTTGCCCTTCTCCTGCCGGGTGACGCTGACCAGCCGCCGATAGGCTTGGCCGGTGGCTTGATCGATCTCGGTGACGTAGTTTTTGACTTCCTCGTATTCGATGAATTCCCAGCGCCCGGACTGGCCGGTGGCGGTTTTGCGAACGGAGGTTTTCGTGGGTTTGCCCTTCGCGAGCGCGACCTCGTCGAGCGTCATGCCGGCAGCGACTTGTTTGTTAGCGATGAGCGCCTGGACTTGGATCTGGCGTTCGTAGAGTTGTTTGAGGTTGGCGACGAATTCCGGATCGGTGGAGGAAAACGCCCAGGGCGCGACCCAGCCGGAAATCCCTTCGCGGGTGCCCTGGCCGCGGACCCGGTAGATTTTATCGGTGATGGCCTCGAGGCGGACGGTCTGGTCGGCCTTGAGGGTGCCGAGGCGTTGTCTGCCTTCCTTGTCGGAAAAAACCGGGGCTTCCTTGATGACCTTGAGCTCCACCGGCTTCTTCAGCGCTTGCTCCATGTAAACGACTGCGGGGTCGTTATCGAGCAGCGACCTCCGCTCGGCGCGCTTGAGCTGCGCTTGCAGCGGGAGGATCAGGCAGGCGGCGATGAGGGTGAAAAGTCCCGGCTTCATGGGAGGGAAAGTAGTGGTTTTTTCGAAAGCGGAATCCTCATTTCACTCAGACGTCGTGGGTCGCGGATTATTCGCGATTGGACGTTTGCGAATCTTGATTCATGGTCCACGCATGCACTCGCAGGGCCCGCTTTCACAGAAGATTTTTGCCGTCGCCAAGGAACTGATCCCGGGTGGGGTGAATTCCCCGGTACGGGCATTCCGCAATGTCGGCGGCGAGCCGTTTTTCGTCCGCCGCGCCGCGGGCTGCCGCATCGAGGACATCGACGGCAAGCACTACATCGACTACATCGGCTCGTGGGGACCGAACATTCTCGGCCACGCGCCGGTCGCCATCACCAATACCATCCACGAGGTGGCGAAAAGCGGGATTTCCTTCGGCATCCCCAACATGTTCGAGGTGGAAATGGCGCGCACGATCTGTGACTGGGTGCCGTCCGTGGAGAAAGTCCGCATGACCTCATCGGGCACCGAAGCGACGATGTCCGCCATCCGGCTGGCGCGGGGCTTCACGAAGCGCGACTGCATCGTGAAATTCAACGGCTGTTACCACGGCCACAGCGACTCGCTGCTAGTCGCCGCTGGTTCCGGGGCGCTCACGCACGGCGAGCCGGACTCCGCCGGAGTGCCCAAGGCGTTCGCGGAGAAGACCATCGTCCTTTCGTATAACGATCCGGAAGCGCTTGAAGCGCTTTTCGCGGCGCGCGGTGAGGAAATCGCGGCGATCATCGTGGAGTCTTATCCCGCGAACGCCGGGTTGGTTTTACCGAGAGCGGGCTACTTGGATCTCCTTTCCTCGATCACGAAAAAGCACGGCGCGCTTTTGATTTTCGACGAGGTCATGACCGGGTTCCGTCTCGGCAAGGCGGGCGTGCAAGGCTTGGAAGATCTCACGCCGGATCTCAGTTGTTTCGGCAAGGTCATCGGTGGCGGCCTGCCGGTCGGTGCCTTCGGCGGGCGGGCGGACGTGATGGACTATCTCGCGCCGATCGGCCCGGTCTATCAGGCCGGGACCTTGAGCGGGAATCCGCTCGCGATGGCGGCCGGCCTCGCCCAGCTCCGTGAGTTGCACAACCGCTCGGGCTTCGCGCGACTCGACCAACTTGGCGCGCATTTCGAGAAAGGCCTGCGCCAGTTGCTGGAAGAGAAAGGCGTGCCCCACCGCTTCAACCGCGTCGGCTCGATGTTCTGTCTGTTCTTCGCCGACCGGGAAATCGTCAATGTGGATGACGTGATGAAGCAGGACCTGGAGTTCTTCAAAAAGTTCTTCTGGGGCTGCCTCGACAGGGGGATTTACCTCGCGCCATCGCCCTACGAGACCGGCTTCATTTCCCTCGCCCACACCGAGGCGGACCTGGATGACACGCTCACGGTGTTCGGCGAGGTGTTAGCCGGAATTTAGGAACGCGAGATTCCGGGTGAGATTCCGGGTTGCGCCTCCGGCGAGCGGCGGGCAAGCTGCGGTTGTGATCGTTTGCGTCTGGCGTAGGTGAAGTTTTTCCCCGGGAATGATGAATAAACCCATTGATGAGACGTCGAAGGTCGCGCAGGAGCCTGTCGGTTCTGTCGATCCGGATGCCATCATGAATGATCCGGACGATGATCTCCGACTGGTTGCACTGGCGCAAAAAGGGGACACGCGCGCTTACGACGAGCTCGTGACCCGCCACCGGGGAAGGATATTCGCCATGATCCGTAACATGATCCATCAGGAAGCCGACGCATGGGACCTCTCGCAAGAGGTCTTCATCAAGGCGTGGCGTGCCTTGCCGAAGTTCGAGGCGAAGGCGAAATTCTCCACTTGGCTTTATCGAATCGCCCACAACACCGTTTACGACTGGGCGAGGAAGCGGAGGATCGAAAGCGTCGGTGAGTTCAACGACGAGATTTTCGAGCGGGAGCGGATAGATTCCGCCTCGTTCACCACACCGTCCGGCGGGGAGTCGCCGGACGCTACCATGGCGAATGGCGAGCTGCGGGTGAAGATCCAGATCGCGCTGGGCAAACTTTCGCCGGACCACCGCGAGGTCGTCATTCTCAAAGACGTGCAGGGGCTCTCTTACAAGGAAATCGCCGAGGCGATGTCGAGCAGCCTGGGCACGGTGATGAGCCGCTTGTTTTACGCACGTCAGAAACTCCAAGCATTGCTAAAAGATGAATACGAATCCCGATGAAGCAACGCTGGCCTTGTGGCTGGACGATGAATTGGCAGGTGCGGATCAAGCCTCGGTCGAGGCGTGGGCGCTGACCCGCCCTGAACAGTTAGCCGCCCGCGAGGGAGTCCGCCGCTGGCGTGCGACGATCGCTTCGGCGATTCCGGCATCCGAGGAGCCGTCCTATCCGGATTTTTTCAACAGCCGCGTGCTGCAAGCCATTCGCGAACCAGTTCCGGCGGCGACACGGCAGGCGAGATCGTTTTCCTGGAAATCCTGGTTGATGCCGATGGCCGCCTGCGCGGGAATGGCCCTTACTTTTTGGGCGGGGACGAAAGCGACAACCACTCCTGAATACGACGTGGCGGGTGCGCCCAAGGCGATCCCCGTCGAGCCGGTTGTTTACACCCCGGAAAACGGGGTGGACGCCGAGTGGTTCGCCAGCAAGGAGGCTTCCGCCACGGTCATCGTCCTCAATGGTGTGGCGGCGATCCCGGATGCCACGGATTTTTCGGAAACGGTCTATCTGCCAGCAAACCGCGAGATCGACTCCACGGCGGGCATCGAGTTGGAACCCGTAACAGAACCGGGGCAATGATGATCTGTCGCGAATGGCTCCGCTTGGCGGCGGCAGTGATGCTTTGCTCCAACATCGGTTTTTCCCAGGAGGATGGGGGAAAAGCCAACATCGGACGGGTGAGCGTCTCCGTTTATTACGCGACTGACGGCGATCCGAAGGTGGCGGGTGCCAAGACGGTCACGGTGACGCAGGAGATCGAGAAACGCTTGCGGGGCGAGGAGCGGCTTCGATTCAAAAACTACCGGATGCTCGGGAATGACGTGCAGCCGTTGTTGCGGAGTTATGAAAGTTGGGCGCAGCCCTTGAAGCCATCGGACGAGGTGCTGGTGAGGTTCGAAGCGAGCAGCGCGCCGACCCCCCGAGCGGCCGGCCTGGATCTCGAACTTTGGCTCAGCCGGAAGAAAATCCTGAAGACGAACTCGCGTCTTGAAGGGAACCGGCCGCTTTTCATCCTCGGTCCCGAGTGGCGTGGCGGGCGTTTGATTATCGGCGTTGCTCTTGCGCCGAAGAAAAATCCGGGTTCATAGTGTCCTCATGAAAATCTTATCAGGCATCTGGTTGGCGATCGCGGTTTTTGCGCAGGGTGGAGGTTTAGAATTTACCGAAACGCTCAAGGAGATCCACGCCGGGGCGGATGCGAGCATCGTGATCACGGAATTCCACTTCACGAACAAGGGCGAAAAGCCTGTTTTCATCACGAAGAGCGATACGGGATGCTCCTGTTTGAAGGTCGAGATTTCTGGGGGCAAACTCAAATACGCACCCGGTGAGTCCGGTGTCGTGCGGACGACTTTCGAGATGGGAAATTTTTCAGGAACCGTGGATAAGATGGTGGCGCTGTGGATTGAAGATGATCCCGAGGACAAGCCTTCCACGCGGCTCACAGTCAGGGTTCACATTCCGGTGCTGGTTGGGCTTGAGCCGAAAACCGTGAAGTGGGAACTCGGGGCAAAGGCCGAGCCGCAGATCATCCGAATTCAAATGGCCGAGGGAAAACCCATCCATGTGACCGGAGTTACTTCCTCGTCGGAGTCGTTTGCGTGCGAGTTGAAGACTGTTGAGGAAGGGAAAAAATACGACCTAATCGTGACGCCTCGGAACATCGACACGCCGGGGATGAGTGTCATCCGGATCGAGACGGATTGTGCGATTTCCAAGCATCGGATCCAGCAGGCCTTCGCCGTGATGCGCAAGTCTTCCCAAACGACGGCGAAGCCATGAACGCACTCGGGCAGTTGGCCGCGGTTGTTGGTATTTCGCTGGCGGCTGCCGGGGGGACTTACTGGAGCAAGGGGCCGCCCGGTCGCACATTCGCCTGCGACCCGGCCACTTTGAAACCCGGCGAAGTGTGCCTCGAACAAATTTCTCCCGATGCGAAAGTGCTTTGGGTGGATGGGCGCTTGCGGAAGGATTGGGTGAAAAACGGGCTTCCCGGTTCCGTGCTTTGGAATCTCGATCCCGGCGAGGACATGCAGGCGTTCGAGGCAGATGTCGCGATGCGGATCATCGAAACGCCGCGGGTGATCGTTTATTGCGGTGATGAAAACTGTGGACTCAGCCGCCAGATCGCGGATAAAATCCGCGGTCTGCAACTTGCCGCGGAAGTCTCGGTTTTGCGCGGTGGCTGGCGCGCCCTCAGCGAGGCCGGACGGATCAAGGATTCCAGTCCAGAGTCTTGAGATCGATCGCTTCGAGATAGGGCATATCCGGTTTTTCTTCGACATTCCATTGGAGCATCACGGTGCAGGCCTTCGCCTTGCCGTAGGTCAGGCTGCAAGTGCCGTCTTCGAGTATCCAGCCTATTTTGGACTGTCTCCCGAAGTAGGCGCGGGCGATTTCCTTGGTATTGTCGCGCGGGAGCAGTTTGAGCGTCAGCTTTTTCTTACGGTTAGGGACGTGTTCCTCATTACAGGAGGCCACTGCGGAGATGGTGACTTGGAAAACGCCCGCCTTGTCAGCCGGGGTTTTGGCGTAGGTGGCTAGACGTCTGCCGAATGAATCGAGAAACGGATCCAACACGATTTTTGGTCAGTCGGTCCCACGGGTTCTGACGAGAATCGTCTGGGGATTGATGGGCCTGTCGTCCGCGTCGAAATCCACATTGTGATAGGAATCGACCACTTGTTCGACGGCGTTGCTTTCCTGCGCGTCGATCTCGATCCGACTCGTCGCCGGAAGGGGACCGGCGAGACAGGATTTGGCGAGTTCCGCTTCCGGCACCTGGGTTTCGATCATCGGCAGGCGCTCGGCGAGCGTCTTTGCCGCAAGGAATCTCTCCTACATCATGCAGAAAAGTTACAATCCTTTTGAAAATTCGGAACTCAGGCGGCGTGCCGCAGCAGCGCGACGAGAACGCCTTGGATGATCAGCTCCCGGGCTGGCAGCAAGTCCGGGTAATCCGCGTTTTCAGCACGCAGGAACGGTTTTCCATGGTCCACCAGGTAGCGCTTCAAAGTGGTTTCGCCATCAATCAGCGCGGCGACGATGTCGCCTTTCCGGGGCTCGCGGAATTCGAGAATCACGGTGTCTCCGTGGCAGATGTGGGCGTCGATCATGGAATCGCCGCGGACTTTGAGGGCGAAGGTGCGGGCGTTGCGGGGGATTCCCAGCGCCGTGATGTCGACGGAAATGCAGCCTTGTCGCTCGTGCTCGACGTCTTGGGCCATGCCGGCGGCGATGTTGCCGTAGATCGGAATGTCGAGGATTTCTCCGCGATCGAGTTCGTCCGGGAAAATGACGGCGCGGGCTTTTCCGGCGAGTCGCTGGATGACGCCTTTGCGTTCGAGCGCGCGCAAGTGGCTCATGGCTGCGGTTTGGCTGGCAAACCCGAAGTAGTGCTGGATCTCGCGGGTCGTTGGCATGAGGCCGGTCTGACGCTGCGTTTTCCGCAGATAATCGAGGATCTCCTGTTGGCGGTGGGTAAGTTCTGAAGAGTGCATCGTTTTATGAACAGTGTTCCTTAGAACAAACCGGAAGATTGAATCCGGATCAAGCGAAATTTTGGTGGCGTGTCGCGGTCGGCAAATCCCGCTCGCAATTCCCGCGCCGGGCGTCTAGTCCCTCCGCGTGCAGGGCGAGCCAGGTATCCGGAGCAGGCCGACGGCGGTTTTCACATGGCTCTGGGTCGTGTTTTTTTTGCACGGAATGACGCCGGGGTTTTGGTTGCCGGCGCTGACTAACATCCTCAAGGCGAGGGAACTCGGGGGCTGGGTGGCACTTGTTTTCGTGGTGCCGCCGCTCTGCGCGCTGGTGTCGCCATTGATCGGCGGCGCGCTGGCCGACCAGCGGATCGCGGCGGACCGGCTTTTCGCCTGGAGCTCGTTGATCAGCTCCGTCGCGCTTTTCGGCGCGTTCGCGACTCTGGATGCGGGTTGGAATCCATGGTGGTTCGTCGCGATGTTAGGGACTTATTCCCTTTTCTCCGCCCCTTCATGGGGGCTGCTCGCGACGATCTCGCTGACGAATCTCCAGCACGGAGAACGCCAGTTCCCGCTGGTGAGACTGGGGGCGACGGTGGGGTGGATCGCGGGCGGCTTGATCACCAGTTACGTCCTGCACGCGGACACCAGCCCGGTGGTCGGATACGCGTCGGCCGCGACACGCCTGTTAGGCGGGGCGCTGGCGTTCATGTTGCCTCACACACCTCCTTTGGGCAGGGGGAATTCCTGGAGAAGCCGCCTGGGTCTGGATGCTTTCAGGTTGATGAAGGAGCGGGATTACCTCGTGTTCTTCGTGGTGACGGCCTTGTTCTCCGTGCCTCTATCCGCATTTTACATGTATGCGCCGGAAATGCTCAAGGTTTTGGGAGATCGCCATTCCACGGCGACGATGACGATCGCGCAGCTGACAGAGATCGCCGCCATGTTGCTCGTGGGATCGGTGATGATGCGGTTCAGGGTGAAAACGGTGCTGCTTTGGGCGCTGGGTCTATCAGTGCTGCGTTTCGGCATGAGCGCCTATGCCGGGGGCAGCGGGTCTATTAACTGGCACATCGGCGGAATCGCGCTGCACGGGATGTGCTACACGTTTTTCTTCATCACGGCGCAGGTTTTCCTGGATCGGCGGGTGGATCCGGGGCTCAAGGGGCAGGCGCAGGGATTGCTGGGTTTGGTTTCAGGCGGCCTGGGGCCGCTGGCGGGAGCGGTGATTTGCGGGTGGCTCAGAAACCAATGTGTCACCGCCGACGGCCGGGGATGGATGGAGTTCTGGGCGATCCTTGCCGCGATGATCGGGCTGTGCCTGGCGATTTTTGCGGTGTTTTACCGAGGGCTCGGCAAGCGGCAGGCGGCTTCCTGACGGTTCAAGCGAGTTCGCAGGCGAGACGGATGGCGGCGATCATCGAGGACGGACTGGCGAGATTTTTTCCGGCGATGGAGAACGCGGTGCCGTGATCGGGGCTGGTGCGGGGCTTGGGCAGGCCGAGGGTGACGTTCACGGCGGTGTCGAAGTCCAAGAGCTTGAGCGGGATCAATCCCTGGTCGTGATACATGGCGAGCACGGCATCGAATTGGCCTTGGGCGGCATCGCGGAAAACGGCGTCGGGAACCGCAGGGCCGGTGAAAATCCCGATCCCGGCGCTGTTCAGTTGATCGATCGCGGGCCGGATGATGCGGATTTCCTCGTCGCCGAACGCGCCGTTTTCTCCGGCGTGGGGATTGAGTCCGGAGACCGCGATCCGAGGTTGATCGATTCTGCGGCGCTTGAGGAATTCCGCGGTGAGGATGCCGATCCGGACGATGCGCCCCACGGTGAGCAAGTCCGGCACTTTTGCCAACGGCTCATGAATCGTCGCGAGACCCACAGTCAGGGTGGCCCCTGTCAGCAGCATGCCGTAATCCTCGACGCCGAAGGCATCGGCGAAAAACTCAGTTTGTCCGGGGAAGGGAAAACCCAGCGACTGCAAGCCTTCTTTCGAGACGGGTCCGGTGACCACCGCGTCGGCAGTGCCGTTTTGCAATTGGCGGACGGCCTCGTCCAAGGCCGCGAGCGCGGCGGCGGCGGAACGGGCGTCA
>CANHPN010000049.1 GCA_947462535.1 Akkermansiaceae bacterium
ACAAGGATGCCAGCACCGGCGAGCAAGGCGGCGCTGAAAGGTCCGAGGTTGAGCCACTGGGACGAGCTGCCTTTCCAAAGCGAGTTTTCTTCAGTCATGGCGCGGAGCATGGTTCCACTCCACCGCCCCCGGCAAGTGGAGAATGTAAATGGGTTCCCAACGGTGCCGTGACCTCAGGGCAACCCGAGGAAACCGCGGGCGGCGGAGCGGATCTTTGCAATCTCCTCGTCACTGTAATCACGCTTTCCCTCGTAGGCCCAAACAGTGCCGGGCCACGCGGGATCGTCAGACGAGCGGCCGACGATGTGGATGTGCATCTGGCGGACCTGGTTGCCGATGCAGGCGACGTTGAGCTTTTCCGAATGGAAATAACCGGCGACGAATTCCGAGACGCTGCGCACGGTGGCCATGACTTCCTCGTATTGGCCGGTTGGGAGCTGGTGCAGATCCTCAATGCCCTCGACCTCGGGGACGAGTAGCAGCCAGGGAAACAGCGCGTTGTTTTTCAACAGCAGTCGGCAGCCGCCGAGCCGCCCGATTTCAAAGCCGCCGGAAGCGAGACGTGGATGAATTTCAAATGCCATGCGAGAATCAAAACAGAAGCGTGCCGATCTGTCACCCTTGCAGTGACCGTCCAAGTCGCTATAACCCGGCAAGATGAACCTCCGCCGTCTCTACCCGCTCAATGGATGTCCGCAGCAGCGGCAGCTCTGGTCGTGGATCTCGTTCGACGTGGCGAACCAGTCGTTCACGCTGATCATCAACACGCTGCTGTTCTCGATCTTTTTCTCGCAGGTGGTCGTGCGAAACGACGCCATCGACGACCGCGTCTGGGCGCTGACCTACGGCGGCAGCATGCTGCTCACGGCGATCTTGTCGCCGCTGGCCGGGGCGGCAGCCGACGAGCGCTGTTGGAAAAAACGCTTCCTCATCGGCTCCGGGGTGATGTGCGGAATTTTCACCTGCGCGCTGGGCCTCGTCCAGCCGGGGCAGATGTGGCTGGCGATCCTGCTCTACGTCCCGGCGAATTTCGCGTTCTCGATCGGCGAGAACTTCCTCGCGAGCTTCCTGCCTGGACTGGCGAAACAAAACGAAGTCGGCCGGGTAAGCGGTTTCTCATGGGCCTGCGCCTATGCCGCCGCGTTGCTGCTGCTCGTCCTAACCGCAGGGACGATGGTCGTTCTCAAGCTGGAATCCGCCGACACATGGCGCCCGTTTTTCGTCTTTTCAGGGCTGTGGTTCCTCGCCTTCACCATCCCCACGATGTTGTGGCTGCAAGAAACGCAGGTGCCGCGCGTCACTCATCCAGGAAGGAACTTGCTCACCGCCGGATTCGTGCGGCTGGCGGAAACGGTCCGGGAAACCGCGCGCTACCGGGACCTCGCGCTGCTGCTGGTCGCCTCGCTGTTCTACGGCACGGGCATGAGCGTGGTCGTCTTCTTCGCGAGCAAGCTGGCGGCGGAATACGGATTCCAACAGGTTGGTCTGGTCGTCTTCGTGGCGGTGATCACCGTCTCGGGAATCATCGGCACGATCATTCCCACGCTTTATCAAGACAAGCTAGGCCACCGACGCTCGGTGTTGATCTTTCTCGTGATCTGGCTGGCGACGGCGCTGGGCTTCGCCCTCTACGCCTATCTTTACGAATCCCACGCTCAGAGCGGCGCGGCCGGCAAGTATCCGACGTGGCCGCTATGGCTGGTCGGAAACCTGCTAGGATTCGGACTCGGCTCTCTGGGCTCGGCGAACCGCGCGTTCGTCAGTTACCTCGCCCCGCCTAACCGTGAGGCGGAGGTCTTCGGAATCTGGGGACTGATGTGGAAATTGTCCGCGATCACCACGTTTCCCTTCGCCTGGGTGAAGGACACGATGGGAACCGCGCCCGCGCTGCTGGTGCTTGCCGGCTTCATTCTAGCCGGTCTGGTGCTGACGCTGATGATCGACGAGCGCCGCGGCTTGGCGGCCCGCGCGGAAAGTTAGGAATGACCGGGATTTATTCGACTACGACCATTGGAAACCCGCCGAAGACGACGAAAAAATTGCGAGAGACGAAATCGGGCTCGGCTTTGTTTTCAAAGGCGGATTCCCACTGGCTGACATGTCCACCAGTGGGAAATCTCACAGCTTCAAAAAGTTCTCGAGCAGGCGCTTGCCGTCCTGCGTGAGAATCGACTCCGGGTGGAACTGGACGCCGTGGACGGGATGCTCCTTGTGCTGGAGGCCCATGATCTCGCCCTCCTCGGTCCACGCGGTGATCTCCAGACAATCGGGTAGAGTCTCCCGTTTCACGATGAGCGAGTGATAGCGGGTCGCTTCGAACGGACTCGGCATTCCGGAGAAGACACTCTTGCCGGAATGATGGATCGGCGAGGTCTTGCCGTGCATCAGGCGGTCGGCACGGACGACGTCGCCGCCGTAAACCTGGCCGATGGACTGGTGGCCGAGGCACACTCCGAGGATCGGAATCGTCGCGCCTAACTCTTTGATGAGCGCGCAGGAAATCCCGGCTTCGGTAGGCGTGCAAGGGCCGGGTGAGATGCAGATGCGCTCGGGCTTGAGCGCCTTGACGTTCTCCACCGTGAGCACGTCGTTGCGGAAAATCTTCATCTCCGCGCCGAGCTCGCCGAAGTATTGGACGAGGTTGTAGGTGAAGGAATCGTAGTTATCGAGAATGAGGAGCATGGAAGGAGGGATTAGGATTTTTCAAACCGCAGATGAACGGGAATGGACGTTAAAAAGGGGAGAAATTAGAATGGCAATCTTACATCTGCGTTTATCTGTGTCCATCTACGGTTTGATTTCTACCGTTGTCAGACACCCATCGTCTTGGCGAGGGCGATGGCGCGGAGCATTCCCTTGGCCTTGTTGACGGTCTCCTCGTATTCGTAGGTCGGGTTGGAATCGGCAACGACACCGGCACCGGCCTGGACGTAGGCCTTGCCGCCTTTGAGAAGGCAGGTGCGGAGCGTGATGCAGGAGTCGTGCGAGCCGTCGAAGCCGAAATAACCGACCGCGCCAGCATAGGCACAGCGCTTGTTTTTCTCCAGCGAGTTGATGATCTGCATCGCCCGGATCTTGGGCGCGCCGCTGACGGTGCCTGCGGGAAAAGTCGCGCGCAGCACGTCGTAGGCGCTGTGCGACGGGTCGAGCCCGCCGGAGACGTTCGAGACGATGTGCATCACGTGGCTGTAGCGCTCGACGATCATGAAGTCATCCACGCTGACCTTGCCGTGCTTGGCGATGCGGCCGACGTCGTTTCTAGCGAGATCGACTAACATTAGGTGCTCGGCGCGCTCCTTGGGATCCGCCAGAAGCTCGGCGGCGAGCGCGTCGTCCTCCTCCGGAGTCTTTCCCCTCCAGCGAGTGCCGGCGATGGGCCGGATGTCGATGCGGCCTTGGATCGAGCGCACGTGGACTTCCGGCGAGCTGCCGACCAGGGCGAAATCTCCCAGCTCCAAGATGAACATGTAGGGTGACGGATTCACCAACCGCAGCGCCCGATAGAGATCCACCGCCGGGCGGTCGAAGTCGGTTTCAAAACGCTGGCTGGGGACGAATTGGAAAATATCCCCTGCCGCGATGAACTCCTTGCCTTCGCGGACCATGGTTTCGAATTCCTCCTGCGTCGTGTTGCTGCGGGCTTCGACCGGCTCGACTTTCACCAATCCGTTGAGCGCCTCGACATGCAGCGGGCGGTTGAGGATTTCCACCAACGCGGCGATCCGGCCGCGGGCGGCGTCGTAGGCTTCTTTCGGCGTGGGAAACTCATCGATAAAAGCGTTCGCGATGACCTGCAGCCGGCGCAGCCGGTGGTCGAAAACCAGCAAGGTGTCCGCCAGCATGAACATCGCGTCGGGAATCCCGAGCGCATCCGGCGGCGGCGGACCGAGCGTCGGCTCGAACTGCCGCACCGCGTCGTAGGAAAGATAACCGACCATACCGCCGGAAAACTGCGGCAGCGCACCGTGGGTCACCGGCTGATAAGGTGCCATTTCGCGCTCCAGGGCGGCCAAGACATCGTCCTCGGCGGTGAATGTGCGGGATTTCGAGCCCTCGCGGATGGTGATTTCCTTCTCCCGGGCCTCGAAAACCAGCCTCGGGCCACTGCCAACGATCGACCATCGGCCACCTTTTTCCGTGCTCTCCGCGCTCTCCAGGAGAAACGAATGGCGATTGTCCCGCAATTTCAAATAGGCGGACAACGGGGTCTCAAAGTCCGCGGCGAGCTGGGTGTAAACGGGCACGACATTGCCCCGTTTCGCCAGCTCGGCGAAGGCTTCCAACGATGGTTCGACCGGAATGGAACTCACAAGGCGGCGAAGCATGGCGGGGAAAATCCGCAGGGCAAGCCCGGAGGATCGTGTCATCCTTCATCGGAAAAATCCTTCCGCCGGATTCCATGAATTCCAACAGCTTTTCGCTGCCACAAACGTCACTTCTCCTTGCTCTCATCGACCACCACAAAGCGGCTGCCGCCCGCGCTCCAAACGAGGAGGACCAGGCGTTTGCCGCCCACCTTGCGGATCGCGGCGGCGGCTTCCCGCGCGTCGGTCACGGGCTCGCGGTTGATTTCCTGGATCACGTTGCCCTCGCGTAGCCCGGCATCGAACGCGACGGAGTCGGCGTCGATTTCGGAAATGAGGGCACCCTTGAGCGTCGATGGCAGATTGAACTTTCGCCGCGTCTCGTCGTCAATGTCGGCGAGGGCCACTCCGCGCAACGCCTCGGCGGCGGGCTCCTCGCCATCGTAACCGGCGGGCTCTGGCGTTTCCGGCATTTCCCTGAGCGTGGCGGAGAAGGATTTCTCCTTTCCATCGCGCAGCGCTTTCACCTCCACCCTGGTGCCGGGGGTGGTCGCGCCGACCATCAGCTTCAGGGCGCGACTGTCCGCCACGGGCTTGCCGCCGAACTCGACGATCACGTCGCCGCTCTTCAATCCCGCCTCTGCGGCCGAGCCGCCATCGGTGACACCGCCGACGAGCGCGCCGCGACCTTCCGGCACGGCGAATTCCTTCCGCAGCTCGGGCGTCACGTCCTGGATGCTCACGCCGAGGTAGCCGCGGACGACGCGGCCTTTTTTCAAAATCTGTTCCATCACATCGCGGGCGAGGTCCAGCGGCACGGCGAAGCCCACACCCATGTTGCCACCGCTGCGGCTCAGGATAGCAGTGCAGATGCCGACTAACCGCCCGTCGGTATCCACCAGCGCTCCGCCCGAGTTGCCGGGGTTGATCGACGCGTCGGTCTGGATGAAATCCTCGTATTCCTCGATGCCCATGCCGCCGCGGCGCGTCGCGCTAACAATCCCCATGGTCACAGTCTGGCCAATGCCGAAGGGGTTTCCGACGGCCAACACGACGTCGCCCACGGCCACCTTGTCACTGGCGGCAAGGGTGAGCGGTGGCAGGTCACCAGCGTCGATCTTGAGCACGGCGATGTCGGTCTTGGGATCGCGGCCGACCACCTTGGCGGCGAACTCGCGCTTGTCGCCTAGCAGCGCCACCTTGATCTCGTCCGCGCCATCGACGACGTGGTTGTTCGTCAGGATGTGGCCGTCCTTGCTGACGATGACGCCGGAGCCGAGGCTCTGCTGTTTCTGCATCCGCGGTGGTGTCTGACGCGGGGACTCCTCATTGAAGCCGTCCCCGAAGAAGCGGCGGAAAAACGGATCGTCAAACAGCGGCCGCATGTCGCGACCGAAGGGATTTCTTACCATCTTGGTGGAAAAGACATTCACGACGCTGGGCGCGACCCGCTCGACGACGGGCGCGAAGCTCGCGGAGAGCCTGGGCTCGCGGACGAGCGCGGCGTCGTTGATGTTGAGTGAAACCACCTCGTGATCGGTGGTGGAGAGCGCGAGCGGCCAGCTCCAGATCCAGCTAGAGAAGCCGAGGGCGATCGCACCGGCGCCCGCCATGGCGAGCAGGGAGACCAAGACGTGGCCATGGTTAGACAGGGGGAATGACTTGCGTTTCATGACTGACAACAAGGTTAGATTTACAGGACATCGCCCGTGAAACGGCCGGGCGCGGATCGGGACTGGAAATCAGGTGGAGATCCGCGGGACGGTTTACGAGCCAATGAACATACACGCGTCCGGCGCTCGTTGCCAATCATTGTTTGGCTGCGGCAAGCAGGAGAGATGAGGGGACGAGACGTCCCTTCCCCTTACAGCCCGAGGAAATTCCGGATCAGGCGGAGGCCGGCTTCCTGGCTCTTTTCCGGGTGGAACTGGCAGGCGAACAGGTTGCCGCGCTCGACGGCCCCGGCAAAAAGCTGGGTGCCGTGGGTCGTCTCCGCCACCACGGAGGCGGGGTCGAGCGGCTCGGGGAAATACGAGTGGATGTAGTAGAAATAGGGATCCGCGCCGAGTCCCTGCCAGACGCGGGTATCGCCGCGGGTGGCGGTGGCGGAATTCCAGCCCATGTGCGGGATTTTCAGGCCGGGCTCGTCCTGGAAGCGGCGGACGGTGCCGGGGATGATGCCCAGGCCGGCCGTTCCAGCGGCTTCCTCGCTGGAGTCGAAAAGAATCTGATAGCCGACGCAAATCCCGAAGTAGGGCTGATCCGCAGCGATCCAGTCCTTGAGAAAAGCGGCGAGCCCGCGCTCTTCAAGCCGGTCCATGGTGTCGCCGAAAGCACCCTGCCCCGGCAGCAGCAGGTGGGTGCTGTCGCCGACGTCCGCCGGGCTGGCGATGATGACGGGAGCCTCGCCGAGCGAGCGCAGGGCGTTTGCGACGCTGCGCAGGTTACCGCCGCCGTAATCGATGATGCCGACTTTCACAACGCGTCCTTGGTGCTGGGAATGCCTTTCACCCGCGGGTCACGCTCGCAGGCGTCGCGGAGGGCGCGGGCGAGTCCTTTGAAAACCGCCTCGGCGATGTGGTGGCCGTCGCGGCCGTAAATCAGCTCCACATGGATGTTCGCCCGCAGGTTGGAGGCGACGGCACGGCAGAATTCCTCGACCAGCGTGAACGGCATGTTCGGCGCGGACGGCGTGCCGGCCGGGGCGCGGAACTCCAGATGCGGGCGGTTGCTCAGATCGACAACGACGCGGGCGAGCGTTTCATCCATCGGCAAATAACAGCAACCGTAGCGGCGGATGCCCTCCTTGGTGCCGAGCGCCTCGCGCAGGCACTCGCCGATGACGATGCCGGTGTCCTCGATGGTGTGATGATAGTCCACCTCGATGTCGCCGACGGTTTTGACATTGAGATCAAACAGGCCGTGTTTGGAAAACAGCGTGAGCATGTGATTGAAAAACGGGACGCCGGTATCGATGTGGGAAACTCCCGAGCCGTCGATGTCGATCGACAGTTCGATGGAAGTCTCCGCGGTCTTGCGGCTGCGGTTGGCGGTGCGGGGTGCGGACATGGGAGAGTGGAAATTATTTGATGTTGTTGGCGGCGGCTTCGAGCGGCGCGAGATAGCGGGCAGGCACTGCGGCGGTTTTAGCGGCGGCCAGGGCGGAGGCGGCTGCGGCGGCATTGCCACCTTGGACCGCAGTCCATGCGTCGCGGTAGGCTTTTCCGCCATCGACTCCCGGAGCGGCCTGCACGGCACCTAACCGGACGAGTTCCTGTTCGCAGAGCCTCACGGTGTCTTCCAAGGACGCCTTGTGGAAGGGACTGATGGTAACCCAGTTCTGCTTGGCGTCCTTCTCCGCCTTGTAGCTGGCCTCGATCAAAGCATCTTCCTCCCTGATCGCAGCCTCGGTGATTTTGCGATCCGCAACGTTCATCCGCTGGAGTCCTGCGGCGCGCTCCCTGGTGAGCGAGTCCAGGCTCTGTAGCGACTGTTTTGCCTCCGCGAGGTAGGCTTGGATCACCTGGCGCATCAGCGATGCGAGAGCTCCGTGCGACAGGGTCGGGCGGTATTCGCGGTCGAATTCCGCAAAGACCCGGAGTGCCTGGAGCAGCTGGTTGCTGTTCACCAGCACGCGAATCCTCGCTTCCTGGACGCGGGCGTCGAGGTCGTAGGCGTTGGCCTGTTTTTCCCCACGCTTGAGGATCTCGCCGTTGAACTTGATCCCGCCCGCCAAAATTTCCTGATACTCGGACTTGAGGGTTGCGAGGATCGCCTTGGCGTTCGCCAGCCTGCTGCTGTCGCGGTGCTCATTCACGAACTTCTGGACGAGGGCGATTTTGCGCTCGTATTCGTCGGCAGACAGCAAGTCCGGGGTGGGTACCAATTTGGAGATCACCTCGAAAGCGGCCTCACCGGGCTTCTCGCGGGTGATTTTGACCACATCGGACTTGGCGATTTTGCGCTCGTCCTTGATGCTCTTGGTGACCTGGACCTCGAGGATGTAGGAATCCCCAGCCTCACTGACAATCGCGCCGTTGAGGGTGGTGCCGTCTTTCAAAAGGAAGGTGTCAGCCACGCATGGAAGGGCGGCCACCAGTAAACAAAGAGTGCCAAGCGCGGGTTTATTTTTCATGAATAGCTGGTACCCGGGTAGTAGGCCCGGGCGAGAATTTACGATTTCCCGCCGGAGGGCAAGACCGCTTGTTGCAAGGCTTCCGGCGTGGAAACCAGCCGGGTCTCGCCATCCGCGAGAATGACCAACACCGAGTCCGCCGGCACTTCATCCGCGGACTTGGCGTCACGCCGCTGGATCATCCGCATCGGCAAACGCTCGGTGACGAGCTTCATCGCGGATGAAATTCCCGAACCGGTGACGATGGTCACCCTGAAATGACGGGCGAGCGTCGCCTGCAAAAGGTCGGTGTGGATGATGGGTCGGTCCACCGCGTAGGTCGGCAACGGGGTGGCTAGCTGGCTGAAACTCTCCACCAGCGGGCGTTTGCGCTCGGCGAGGCGGCACTCGGCGAGCGAGATCAGGCCAGCCGTGGAATCGTCAAACAACATCATCAGGTCGGCCAACGGCAAATCGATGATTTTCGCGTCGTCCGGACATTCCTTGAGGAACTGGGAACCGGTGAACAGCTCGGCGGAGGTGGTAGCGAGATCTTCCGACCAGACGAGCCATGTCTCGTCCGACGTGATGACCGAGACATCGAGCGCGGCTTGCAGCGCCAGACCGTAGAGAAAGGCCCGGCCCTCGCCGATCGAAGCGGGAGCGTCTTTCGAAAAGAGCCGCAGCTTGGGACCGTTGCTGAAGGCGGTCCGCGCTTGTTGGAGCAAGGCGACGGCCTTGTCGCGAAATTTCCCATCGCCGGTGGCTCCGAAAGCTGCGGCATAGGCCGAGACCATCCGGAGGGTGGCACCGGCATGCGGGCATTCATCCCGGACCGGTTGTCCGAGGCGGGTGTTGCGGGCTTTGAGCAGGGTTTTCCTGACAGTTTCAAAGCGGTGGGTGAACTCCTCAAGCGATTGCAACTGCTCGGCGGCGATCTCCTCAAGCGACTGGCTCATCCCAAGACTGTTGCCGCGGAAATACTCGCGCTGCGGGTCCACCTCGGAGGGCAGGTTTCCCAAGCCCTTCATGCCGGTCGCCTTGATCCACCAGGCCGCGTCTTCCGGTCGCAGTTCCCTGCGGATGTCCTCCACGCTCCAAAGCCACGCGGGCGGATCGGATTCACTCGCCATTCCCACGGCAAACAAGCCTTCGGAAGTCATGTAGGATTTTTCCGCGAAAGAGATCAGCCCGAGCGCGCGCTGTAATGTCGGCGCATCTCCGGTCGCCCGGTAGGCGTGAATCAGGGCGACCGCCGCGCGGGCCTGCGAGCCGCAATCGCGGGAAAACGAGGGCAGAGCCCACGAGCTGCCCCTGCAGGAAGCGAAAACCCCGCCTTCCAGCGGATCGAACATCGCGCTTGGCAACAAGTCCTTGAGCATGTCCCGGGTCGTTTCCAAGCAACGCTTGCGGGTGTCGGCAGGCAGCCCCGGATGGACCGCCGCCGAGGCAAGCAATTCGATAGCTCCCGCCGGGAAAAGCCCGCCGGCTTCGTCGAAGCTGCGGAAGAATGGGTCGTAAAGCGACGCGAGCCGACGGAGGCTGTGGACCGCGTCCACGGCCGGCTGCTCGCTCATCACCCTGGCATTCTTGCGCTGCAAGAGCCGGTTGCGGCGTTTCTCGTTGTCCAAGGCGCTGTTTTTCGTCACGTAAGCCGAGTCCTCCGCCCACATCCGGGTCACGATCGAGTGAGA
Organism: Akkermansiaceae bacterium; assembly: GCA_947462535.1. Taxonomy (GTDB): domain Bacteria; phylum Verrucomicrobiota; class Verrucomicrobiia; order Verrucomicrobiales; family Akkermansiaceae; genus Luteolibacter. The sequence goes on from CANHPN010000049.1 coordinate 10,113, forward strand.
TTGATAGAACAAATCGGACACTTTTGCCGGAGCGGACTGGCTGACAGGGAGCCACGCGACCGGGTTTCCGTCCGGAGTCATCCAGACGAACAACGGCAATTGCAGCCCCCGTTTGATTTCCGCGCAGAGATCCGCGCTGAGCAGGCCCACTTCCCGCGAGGCGTCGCCATCGATGAGCACCGGCACATAGTATCGGTTGATCGCGTAAACCAGCGCCGGATCGTTCGCCAGCGTTTTCAAAACACCTTGGAATCCCGGTTGCTGCGGCATCGCGATCACGCCGAACACCAGGCGGTTGGCGGACTTCGCCCGCTCCATCGATTTCTGGGTCCACGGCTGCCAATGGATCGGCGAGGCGGACTGACTCCGATAGACAGCCCCCGGCAGCGCGTCGAGACCGTTAGATCGCAGCTCGCTGGCCACAACCACCCGCTGGCGCCCGCTTTCCGGCGTCTCGCCATTGCCTTTCCGGCAGCCTCCGGTTCCCAGCACCAGGCCGCACAGGGCCGTGGCGGTCACGGCGGAGCCAAAGAAAATTCGGAGTTTCATGGTTAATGATGGCTACGCCAGGAATAAAATCAATCCCTCCCTGACACCCGCATCATGAAGAAAAGACTTCCGATGTGGCAAGCCGAAGCTACCCTTGCGTCACAATTCCCTTGCTTCACGTGATCAGTATCGCCGTTTCCAGTCAAAAAGGAGGGGTGGGTAAAACCACCGTCTCGATCAATTTAGCCCACTCCTTCGCGCGCGCCGGGGTGAAAACCCTGCTTGTCGATGCCGACCCCCAAGGCTCCGTCGGGCTTTCCCTCACCCGCCAGTCGCGCCTGCTCGCCGGATTCTACGACTATCTGACCGATCCGGGGATCCCGCTCGACCGCCTGATCGTGCCGACCCGGCTGGAGACGTTTTCCCTCGTCGCCAACGGCCAAGGCAGCGACTATGAAACGGGCGGCGGCGGCGTGGGTGCCCACCTCGCCCGCGTCCGGGCCTTCATCCGCAGTGTTTCCGCCCGCGGCTTCGATTTGTGCCTCATCGACACCGCCGCCGGACTTTTCGGCGTGACCGGGGACGTGATCGCCTCCAGCGACGCGATACTGATTCCCCAGCAAGCCGAGCCCCTCGGAATCCGCTCGGTGCCGAAATTGCTGGAAGGCCTCAACCGCCTGCGGGTGATGAATCCGCGGCTCAGCGTGCTCGGCGTCTGCCTCACGATGGTACAACACGACTTGGCCGAAAGCACCGAAGCCGCCGCCGCCCTGCGCCAGTTACTGCCTCAGGAAATGATCTTCCAAACCCAAATCCCGCGCGACGGGCTCTTCGTCCGCGCCAGCGCCCGCGGCCTGCCCATCGGCGTCCTCGAAGACGGCGCGGGCGCGCAGGTCGTCTTCGATTCGCTGCGGGCGGAAATCGAGGCGAAACTCGAACCTAAAGGCGGACACCACGCCACCCGCAGCTGATGGACCCGATCAATCCATGGCTTGATCCCGTCGAGGTCCGCCGCCTGGCCCACCGCCTGATGACACCTAACCGCGAACCCGCCGCTCTGCTGCCGGAAGCGGGTTTCGGCGGGGGCTTCGTCGGTTATGCGAGTGATCCGGTCTCGCAGCCGATCGCTCCGCCGCCTCCACCGCAGGCGATCCATGCGCCCGCCGCGCCACTGGCTAACAACCCGCCGCCGCGGGCGGAAAACCCGACCATCGCCCGCAGCCCGTTTCTGGACCGGATCTCCCGCTTCCGCGACTGGATGCGCCACAACTTCTCCGCCACCGGCATTTTCATCCTCGACCGCGAAGGAGCGGTTGTTTTCGACGAGAGCCACCACGGCCGGCTGCACTTCCTCGCCCGCAGCCTCGCGCTCGCCTCGCGCCGGCCGGGCGCTTCGGCCGGCAACGTACATGTGAAAATCGGCGCCGGAGCCACGCTGGAAGTCATCCCGGTGGAAACCGCCCACGGCGGCCTGGTGCTCGGTGCCGTCGTCCCCGAAGCGCTCGATCCACCGGCCGTGCTCGCGGTGATGGAAGCGCTGGCGCTGGTCGCCGCGCCGCCGGCAGAGGATTTGAAATCCTCCCTCAGCGCGTTTCCCGGTTCTGGCGGGAAATGATGATGATGGAAATCCCCACGCAGCCGAGGATGATTCCCGCCAGCACCAAACCGCAGTATTTCTGGGTTTCGATCTCGTCGTCACGCTCCACATACTCGTGCACCGAAGCGCCGGTCTTCGCCTTCATCAACGGAATGGGTTTCTTCAGCGCATGGAAGACGATCCGCCGCGACTGGTCGCGGTAATCGTTGCGGAAGGTTTCCGCCTCGCGCACTAGCAGATCGATCCGCTCGTTGACGAAAAACTCGGACGCCGGACGAACCTTGGGATCATTCTCCGGCCAGATCTTCATGGTTTCCACCTCCACGCGGCTGCCAGACATGGCGATCCGCCGGATCCGCCCGACGAGATTCTTCGACTCCTCCGGCGACGTCGCACCGGACGCCAGCAAGCACCGCAAGCCCTCTTTCACCAGTTCGAAACGCTCCACCTGCGCGGCGGTCAACGGAGTCGTGCTGGCCCTCGCCTTGTCGATCCGCCGCTGCAACCGCAACCGCTCCTGCTCGAAAGGATTGCGAGTGGCCTGCGCCACGATCATCGCCTCGTAAGCATAGCGCAGCGGCATGATCCCCGCCGGCACCGGCACCCCGCCACGGTCACGGATGCTCGACGCGTCTTCAAACAGCCCACGGTTCATTTCCCGATAGGGCACCAGCGCTCCAGCCAAGAGCATCTGCGGAACGAGTAGGAGAGGCACCGCCGTCAATGCGGCGCGCTCGGTTTTCACGATCGAGGAAACGACCAGCGCCATCGCGGTGCCGGTCCAAGCCGTTAGAGTCATCCACAGCCACAGGTAGGGCAGCATGCCGTCGATCTCCAGGAAGTAGTTTCCCACCACCAGATAGGCCAGGCACTGGACCGCGGCGACCAGCCCCAGCGCGGCGAATTTCGCCATCACGTAGGAACTCGCGCCCGGCTGGCAGTTCCGCTCGCGCCTCAAGATCGGCCGGTCGCGCAGCACTTCCGTCGCCGAATTGGTCAGCCCCAGGAACATCGCCACCGTGGCGCTCAAAAACAGGTATGCCGGAATGTGCAGCGCGGTGGAGAACTGATAGGGCCCCTCCGGCGAGGACCGCAGGGTGATCGCGACCAAGGCGGCTAACAGAGGAGCCTCAAGACAGGTGCTGTAAATCGTCCCGCGGGTCCGGTATTTCGACAGCAGCGAACGCAGGAAATGTGTGGCCAAGACCGCCAGCACGGCGTGGAACCTCCGCGAGGGCTTGGGCGGCACCGGCAACCGCTCCCCTTCCCCGGACTCCCCGAGCCGGGAAACCGGGCCGCTTCCCGGCTGCAGCGACTGCATCAGGTCCACGCTCTCGAAGCGCTCCTGCCAGAATGACGGCGGGAAGCGCCGCGCCGCTCCCGTGTTGGACCCGCCGCCGATGGAGCTCAGCGGGGTCTCCAACACATCGAACACGAAGTCCGCTCCCAGCGGCGACTTCGCGGTGACCGACGGGTGGGAGATCGAAAGCTCCTCGCAGGCGTCCCGGAAATAACCGACCATTCCCGCCGGGGTGCCGAAATAAGCCAAACGTCCGCCGCTATCAAGTAACAGGACCTTGTCGAACAAGCGCAGCACCGGAGCCCCCGGCCGATGCAGCGAGGCGATGACGATCTTCTCGCGGGCCAGCGACCGCAGCGTTTCGGCGACGTGCTCGGAGTCCTTCGACGAGAGCCCGGAGATCGGCTCGTCGAACAGGAAAACCTCCGCCCGGCTGCCCAGATCGACTCCCAGGTTGAGCCGGCTGCGCTCGCCGCCGGAAATCGTTTTTTCCCCCGGAGAACCCACTCGCCGGCGGGCGATCGACTGCAAGCCGAGCTCCGCAAGCATGCTGTCCACCCGCCGCTCGTGCTCGGCCAGCGACAAGGCCGGCCGCCGGATCGTGACGGCGTGCCGCAAATGCTCACGAACTGTTAGCTGGGGATTGAGTGCCTCCTCCTGCGGCATGTGGGCGATGAACGGCACGAGGTGCTCCCGCCGCTCGTAGAGAGGGATTCCGTTCAGTTTCACCTTGCCGCGCGTCGGCTCGCGCTGGCCTGATAGAACGGAGAGCAGGGTGCTCTTGCCGCTGCCACTAGGTCCGATGATGCAGAGCATTTCCCCGCGTTTCACCTCGAAATTCACGTGATCCAGCGCCCGTGCTTCGGGCCCGAAATCATGGATCAAATCCTCCACCCGGAGCGACTCGATCAAAGTGCGCTCCTCGTCGAGAAATCCCTCACTGAAACGGCAGCGCACCGACTGGCTGCCCGAAAGACGGATCAACGAGCCGTCCCGCAGCGGCGCGGTCTGGCGCACCGGCACGCCATCGACCAGGATCGGCCCGTGGCTTTCCCGGACAACCAGTTCTCCCTCCGCCCGCTGCGCGTCATAGCGGATGAACAGCACGGCCTTGGGCGACAATTTCGGACCTAGCAGTAAGTCGCCCGGCGAGAGCGCGGAAGCGTCGTTAGAAACCAGGTATTCTTGCCGGTCGCCCGCCAGCCGGAAGCGCCGCCCCTTCTGTGTGGCCTTGCGGCGGAGCTCGTTGATCGAGAGGCTGAAACCCGACGCGTCGCCCAGCCGCTCGTGATTGCGGCAAATCACGATTTCCCCCTTCTTCAGAGGACCGCGGCTGCCGGCGTGCAGCTCGGTGTCGCGCAGCGCCTCGACCTCCGCCTGTAGCCCGAACCGAACCCGCAGCGCGCTTTGGCGGCCGCGCGTCCGCTCGGCGGTCAGCCCGGCGCCACCGGGTTCCAGATAAATCGTCGGCGAGTTGCCGGTGCGCTTCACATCGAGGAAAAACATCAGGTCCTCGTAACTCAACGTCCAGCCCGGCACCACCAGCGGCTGGCGCTCGCGCATCCGCAGGAACGAGCCGTTTTCCACCGAGCGCCCACGGATCCACAACGGCGAGATGCCGGTGTTTCGCACCAGGATCAAATCCCCCGCCCGATAGACCCTGAACTCGTGTTCGCCCGCCGCCGGTGGCAACAAAACGTCCGCGCCGTCCCTACCGAAAACCAGGCGCTCGAACGGCAGCTCCCAATCCGCAGGCTCGCCGCCGTCGCCGCGCATTTCCCGCAGGATCGCCACCCCGTAATCTGGCCGCCCCAGCCGCCGCATGAAAACCTCGAAACTCGTCCGATTCCGCTCCGAGCGCCCCGCCGCATCCACCAGCGTGAACAACTGCAAGCCCAGCGCCAGTTTTCCCGCATCGTCGAAACCGTCCTTCAGCTCGACCGCTAGAGCCTGCAGCGGCTGCGGATTCCTCACCGCGCGCTGCAAACGCCGCCCCAGCCAGCCGTGGTCCACCTCCGGAAACGCGCTCCGCAGCATGTCCAGAATCAGATCCGCCTCCAGCGAGCTCAACTCGTCGTCCAAGGTCGCAAACGCCGCGAACGCATCCACCAAAACCCCGACGTGCGCGTCCGCCCCCGGCCGCAAAGCACGCAGCCGCCCCACCCCCGGAATCGCCCGCAACCAACCCAGCACGCGCGCCCTCAAGCGGGGCGACTGGGACTGGTCTTTCTGGGGTGCGGGTGGTTCCACGCCGGCTTTATTGGCAGACCTTGCGCCCGCCCGCAAGACTCGTGCAAAAAAGAGGTTTGCTTTTCACCCTCTTAAGCTATCCTCCCTCACTCCTGACCGGCGGCGCGGTAGCGCAGCAACCTCAAGCGCACGCCTGCCACCCGGCTTTTTCAAGACTCCTATGTCCGACTCACCGAACTCCACTCCGCCACCGCACAACCCGAACCGCACCCCAGGCGACGCCAATGGCTTCAACTGGCGGCTCCTCGGCCTCCTGAGCGTGGCAACCGTGATCCTCGGCGTGGCGTTCCTCACCAATACCAACAAGGCGACCACCCCCATGACCTACTCCCAGTTCCGCCAGGCCTGGGACCAAGGCCGCGTGGTCGTGGACAATTCAAAACAGCCGCTCAAGGTCATCACCACCGACACTTCCTTCGACGCCACCATCACCGGCTGGGTCAGCCCCGAAATCACCGCCCCCAAGTCGGACAGCCAGAAAAGGGACTTCCGCGTGCTCGTCAATTTCGCCCTCCAGCGCAACGAAATCAACGAACTGCTCGGCGACAACATCCGCTTCCAGCAAGTCGCCGCCGCTTCGGAAAAACCTCTCGAAAACGACGTCGAAACCCTCTCCCTCGCGGAACTCAGGAAATCGCTGGCGTTGAAATCAGTGGAAATCAACGACCCGGTCAATTCGTTGCGCGTCCTCACCACCGCCGACTCGGATGACGCGGTGATCGTCGGCACCCGCAAGATCGTCACCATCCCTGCCGTGCAACTCGACGCCAAGGGCATGGTCGCCGGAGCCGTCCAGTTCAGCGTCCCCGTCTCGACCGCGATCCAAAGCGAGGACCTCAACAAACTCGTCAAGGACAAGGCCATTTACGAGCGCAACAAGGACTACCTTAGCAGCGCCCTTTTCACTTTCCTGCCCTTTTTGCTGATCATCGGCATCCTGTTTTTCCTCTTCCGCCAGCAAATGAAATCCGCCGGCCGCGGCGCGATGTCCTTCGGCAAAAGCAAGGCCCGCCTGCTCACGATGGACCGCAACAAAGTGACGTTCAAAGACGTCGCCGGCATCCAGGAAGCCAAGGAAGAGCTGTTTGAAATCGTCGATTTCCTCCGCGACCCCCGCAAGTTCCAGAAACTCGGCGGCTCGATTCCCAAGGGCGTCCTGATGGTCGGCTCGCCCGGCACCGGCAAAACCCTGCTCGCCCGCGCCATCGCCGGTGAGGCGGACGTCCCGTTTTTCTCGATCTCCGGCTCGGACTTCGTCGAAATGTTCGTTGGCGTCGGCGCATCCCGCGTCCGCGACATGTTCGAGCAAGGCCGCAAACACGCGCCCTGCCTGATTTTCATCGATGAAATCGACGCCGTCGGACGCCATCGCGGCCACGGCATGGGCGGCGGTCATGACGAGCGCGAGCAAACGCTCAACCAGCTCCTCGTCGAGATGGACGGCTTCGACACCCAGGAAGGCGTCATCATCATCGCCGCCACCAACCGCCCGGACGTGCTCGACCCCGCGCTCCTCCGCCCCGGCCGTTTCGACCGCCAAGTCACCATCTCCCTTCCCGACGTCAACGGCCGCGAGGAAATCCTCCGCGTCCACGTCAAGAAGATCAAACTCGCCGCCGGGGTGGACCTTTCCAAGATCGCCCGCGGCACTCCCGGATTCTCCGGTGCCGAGCTCGCCAACCTGATCAACGAGTCCGCCCTTCTCGCAGCCCGCCGCGGACTTGCCGCCGTCACCCTCGACGAAATGGAAGAAGCCCGCGACAAGGTCCGTTGGGGCCGTGAGCGCCGCAGCCTCGCCATGTCCGACAAGGAAAAAACCGGCACCGCCTGGCACGAAGCCGGCCACGCCTACCTCAACATGGTCCTGCCGGATACCAGCCCGCTTCACAAGGTCACCATCATCCCCCGCGGTCCCTACCTCGGCGCGACGATGTATCTCCCGGACGGCGACAAATACTCGACCCAGAAAAAAGAAGCGCTCGCCAACCTCATCGTCACGATGGGCGGCCGGATCGCCGAAGGATTCCACAGCGACGACGTCTCCAACGGCGCGTCCGGCGACATCCGCCAAGCCACCGCGCTCGCCCGCCACATGGTTTGCGAATGGGGCATGAGCGACAAGCTCGGCATGGTCGAATACGGCGAGGGCGACGGCCCGGTCTTCCTCGGTCGTGGCGACATGGGCGGCCGCCGCACCAACTACAGCGAGAGCACCGCCCAGATCATCGACGAGGAAATCAAAAACTTCATCGACAACGCCTACGCCACCGCCACCCGCGTCCTCGAGGAAGGCCGCGACAAGGTCGAGCTCATCGCCAAGGCGCTTCTCGAATTTGAAACCCTCGATGCCGCCCACCTCAAGGACATCATCGAATTCGGCGAGATGAAAAACCCGCCATCCGCACCCAAGCCGCCACCGGTCCCCGACGAGCTTAAGAAAAAGCCCGCCGCCAAGGCCACCGAAGAAGACCGCCCGGAAGGTCCCGGCCCGATTCCCGGAGCCATCGGCGCCCCCGCGTAGCGCCGGGCGTCTTCCTCTAGCCCCGGCCAAGACGCATTCATCCCAGGCTCTAGTGCGATTTCGCCAGGAGAGCAGCCCAACCGACGAGGTGGGAAAGCGCCCGATCTATCATCATTTGCAAAAGTCATGAAGGCCCGGCATGAAGCACGGAACTCGATTGACGCGCCCCATCGGGAGGCAACACATTCCTGTGTTGCAGGCGGATGCCAAGCCACTGAAAAGCGCGGAGCTCTTCCAAGTGCCCCCATCCGCCATGCGACTGGAGCCTTAAAGCTTCCCGCTCTAATGAAAACACCCGCCGTTTACACCCCGCTCTTCTCCCTCTTCGCCTGGGTCTTCCTCGCCGCGACCAGCTATGCCGCGGAACCACTGGTTGCGCTCCGCGGCTGTAAACTCATCCAGACCGAGTGGGCGGACGGTGATAGCTTCGAGATCCAAGCGGCAGATGGGCGTCACCACACGATCCGCCTCTATGGCGCGGACTGCATCGAGTGGCACGTCAACGACGAGAACGACGCCCGCCGGCTTCGCGAGCAACGACGTTATTTCGGGATCGCGGAATACGGCGGCTCATCACAAGCATCCATCGATGCCGCCAAAGCCGCCGGCAAGAGCGCCGCCGAAGAGACCGCCCGCGCCCTTTCCCGGCCATTCACCGTCCACACCGCCTTCGCCGATGCCCGGGGCGACGGCAAACACAAGCGCATCTACGCGTTTGTCACCACCGCCGACGGACAGGATCTCACGGAATACCTCGTCAAAATGGGCCTTGCACGCGCTTTCGGCGTCTATCGCGAAACGCCTGCCGGCAAGACGGCGAAGGACTATCAAGAAAATCTCCGCGATGCGGAACTCATCGCCGCCAAGGCCGCTGCCGGTGCCTGGGCCAAAACCAACTGGGACAAGCTCTCCTCAGAACGTCAGGAGCAGCGGAGGGATGACTCGGAGCTCAGCCTGGCTGCGGGAACCGCAAAGACATCCGAGGTTTTCAAAATCAATCCCAACACCGCCGCTCGCGACGAGCTGATGAAGCTCCCCGGCGTCGGCGAGGTCACGGCCAACCGGATCATCGGCGGGCGTCCCTACCAAAAAGCGGCCGATCTGCTAAAGGTGGGGGGACTCGGGCCGAAAACCTTGGAGCTGCTGGCCCCGTATTTGAAACTTCCTTGAAACGAGCGCCTGTGAACGAGAAAACCTCAAAATTGCCCTCATAACCTGGCTCCCGGAAGCCATCCTATCTTCGCTGAAATTCACGACATTTCGACATCAATTCTCCTTCACACCGTCAGCCTTCTCTTTTCTTCGCTGCGTTGCCACTGTTTTTGGCTCGTGATTTAAATTCCGTCCCAAGAGAGCATGAGGTGGCTGGAATCCACGCAACGGAAGGGAGGCGAGGCGAGGAAAATTCAAAGTATGTGGTCCGACTGAGACAGCCCGGACACTTTCTTTTATCCTCATGCTTCCTCGGACTCCTCCTCATCCGCTACTGACACCAGCTTGCGGAAGTGGACCTGGCCGACGCGGCGGCCGTCGGTGCTGGTGACGCGGGCCTCGTAGCCGAGGACTTCCACCGTTTCACCGATTTCGGGGAAGCGCTCGAGTTGTTGGGTGAGATAGCCGCCGACGGTGGTGACTTCGCCGCTTTCGAGGAAGAGCTCGGGGACGTGGCCGGCGAGGTCGTTGAGAGTCATCGCGCCTTCGATGACGAATTCGTCTCCATTGATGCGAGTGAAGGACGAGCGCTCGTTGTCGAACTCGTCCTGGATGTCGCCGACGAGTTCTTCCATCACATTGTCGAGGAAGACGATGCCGACGGGCGTGCCGAATTCATCGACGGCCATGGCGAGGTGGGCGTGCTCGCGGAGGAAAAACCGGAGCAAGGTGTCCAGCGGCATCGTGTCGGGCACAATTTTCAGCTCACGCTTGATCCGCATCAAGTCGGGATCGGGCTCCTTGATGAGCTTGAAAAGATCCTTGATGTGGATCAGGCCGATGGCGTGGTCGAGGTGGCCTTTGACGAGTGGAAAGCGGGTGTGCTTGCTGCGCATCGCGATTTCCATGGTTTTCTCGAACGGCTGGTCAGCATCGAGAATGACGACCTTGTTGCGCGGCGTCATCACGTCGCGGACCCAAAGTTCGTTGAGGCCGAGGGCGTTGATCAAGATTTCGCGCTCGGTCTCGGTGACTTCCTGAGATTTTCCGCTCTGGGTGACGAGCAGCGCAAGCTCCTCGGCCGAGTGGATGTGCTCACCCTCGCTGATCGGGTCGATCCGGCAAATGTTTTTGAGCAGCCAGTTCGCAGTGCCATTGAAGAAAACGATGACCCACTTGAAGGTTTTGTAGAAAACATGCAAAGGCCCGGTGAGGAGCAGAGTCGTCGCGACGGATTTCCGGATCGCGATGGATTTCGGCATCAATTCCCCGACGACGACGTGCAGGAAAGTGAACGAGGCGATCGCCAGGACCAGCGACGTCCAATAAACCACCTCCTGAGGTAATCCGACCTCGAACAGCAGCGGTGCCACCAGCGCGGTCACGAACGGCTCTCCGAGGAATCCGAGCGCCAGCGACGAAATCGTGATCCCGAGCTGGTTGGCGGAGAGGTAACCGTCGAGGTGGTTCACCACGTGCATCGCGGTTTTCACGTTGCGGCCGTTTTCCTTGCCGCAGGACTCGATTTGGCTGGGCCGCACCTTGACGATGGCGAATTCCGACGCGACGAAAAACGCATTCAGAAGCAGGAAGAAGGTGATTCCCGCGAGATAAAGCAGGAATTCCATCCCGGTGGGAAACTCGGTGGAAATGGGATGCCCGGCGGAAGCGAGCAGGAGGCAGGAAAGGTTGGCAGTCACGGCGTCAGAGTTTTTCGTAAACGCCTTGATCGCGCCGCTCGAGGACGGTGAAGCCGGCTTTTTTCGCATCGCTCACGGAGAGCGGCTTGGTGATCGTCGGGGTGTTGATCCGCGAGATGACCTTTTTGACCGGGTTTTTGCAAAGCGGGCAAACCACCAGCGGTGCCCTGTCAACGGGGCGTCTGAGCTCGAATCCTCGGGCGCAGACGCGGCAACTATGCTCCGGGTCTTCCGAAGCTTCTGAAACGTATTCGTAAATTGGCATAAAAAGAACGTGGGAACGGGTAATTTCCGTCCCACGTTGATGTAGCGTAAAACGTGCCGACTTACCAGCTCGACTTGGTCACGCCCGGAAGCATCCCGGCGGAAGCAAGCTCGCGGAAGGTAATCCGGGAGAGGCGGAAGCGGCGCAGGAACGCGCGGCGGCGGCCGGTGATCTCGCAGCGGTTGACGAGGCGGGTCGGGCTCGCGTCACGAGGGAGCATGGAGAGGCCCACGTAGTCCTTCTCAGCCTTCAGCTTGAGACGGAGTGATGCATATTTCTCGACGGTTTCTTTTTTGCGCGCGTTGCGGGCGATCCAACTTTTCTTAGCCATAATTCGGGAGGCAGTTGATAAAGGGATGGGGAGTGGGTTGCAAGCCTAAAGTTGCGTTTTCTCGGTTTTCGGAATTTTTGTAAATCATGATAGATACCGGACCGCGAAAGGTTGATTCAACATGAGTGATCCCCTAGAATTTCCGCATTCCGGGTTGATCCGTAAGCGGTCAACGGGTGGGCGTGCGGAGCTGTTTGGCTCCGGAGCATAAGTAGCATACACAGTTGTGTATGCTTTCTATGCTATCTCCCGATTTTTCAAGCGCTGGGCGCGGGCTCGGCTTCGAATACCGGGGTGGCGCTGGCTGGCTGCCAGTCGGACGGAAGCAGGACGAGACAGCCTATTCCATGGCCGGGAGGGGTTCGAGGATGTCGGTCAGATAGCCCTCGGGGTCGTGGCCGTGGCGGCGGGCGCATTCGACGAGCGTGTAGATGACAGCGCTGCGCTGGCCGGTCGTTTCACCTCCCATGAAGAGCCAGTTCTTTTTGCCAATCGCGGTGGGCCGGATGCCGTTCTCGATCCAGTTGTTGTCGATCTCAAGGCAGCCGTGTGCGACGTAGCGGTTGAGACGCTCGCAGATGGCAAGGGTGTAGTCGATGGCGCGGCCG
>CANHPN010000050.1 GCA_947462535.1 Akkermansiaceae bacterium
CGAAGTCTCTGTGTCCGTGCTTCGCTCAATTTACCCCCGAGAAAAAGTGCCCGTATTTGCAGGCGCGCTTCCAGATCGGCCAGCGCCGGCACCGCCACGGAATTTTCGGCGAGAACCGCCGTCCTCGTGGCTTCCGATTGAAGATCAGGCAGAACGAGTTTCAGCAAACTGCTCGTGTCGATGTAGATCATTGCAGCGGGAACACAATCAGCGTGACGGGCGGGAAAGCGCCTGGATGAGTTGCATGGCCTCCGGGAAATCCGGGCGCAGCTGGGGGGCGCGGGCGTATCCGGCATCGAGCTTCATGGTTTTTTTCAGCTCGGCACTGGTCTTGGCCGTGGGTGAAATGGCGGACGACGAGGAACGCGGCAGCGGCGGCACCGACTGCTAGAGAAACGAGTGCGAGTGGCTTTTTCCGGATGCGCATGAGCGGCTGGGATAAGAAGCGCGGACGCACCGGTCCGCGAGGCCGATGAGCGGAGAAAGATTGGAGCTTCGCGCCATGTTTTCGCGGTTCATTGGCAGGCGGACAAAAGTGTCCACCCTCCTCATTTGCCGCGTTGCAGGAACAGGTCGATGCCGTCCACCAGCGCGAGCCAGCTGGCTTCGATGATATTTTCCGAGACGCCGACGGTGCCCCAGGTGGTTTCGCCGTCGGTGGAGACGATGAGCACGCGGGTCTTTGCGGCGGTGGCGTCGTGGCCGTCGAGGATGCGGACCTTGTAATCGACGAGCGAGACGCCTGAGATTTCCGGATAGAACGGGAGCAGCGCCTTGCGCAGCGCGAGGTCGAGCGCGTTGATCACGCCGTGGCCCTCGGCGACGGTTAGTTCGGGCTTGCCATCGACGGCGAGCTTGACGGTGGCCTCGCAAATCGGCGGGTGGCCGTCGCGGTATTGGCGGAAGGTGGTGTGGTATTCCTTGAGGTCGAAGGTTCTCACGTAGTCGCCGAGCTCGCGGCGGATGAGGATTTCCAGCGAGCCGCCGGCGGCTTCGTAGGAGTAGCCTTCGTTTTCCAGGTCCTTGACGCGGCGCAGGATCGCGCCGGCGACGGGCGAACCTTTCTCTAGCGGGAGGCCGAGTTCCTCGGCTTTGACGAGGATGTTCGACTGGCCGCTGAGTTCGGAAACAAGGATGTTCTGCGAGTTCCCGACGCTGCCGGGGACGATGTGCTCGTAGCTGCGGGCGAGTTTTTGCACGGCGTTCACGTGCATGCCGCCCTTGTGGGCGAAGGCGGTGCGGCCGACGAAGGCGGCGCGGGCGAAGTGCGGGTTGTTGGAAACGTCGTCCACGAAATACGAAAGATCGCGGAGTTGTTCGAGGTGCGGAACGACCGGCATGTCCATCTTGAGCTGGAGGATGGGGATGACGGAGGTGAGGTTGCAGTTTCCGGTGCGCTCGCCGTAGCCGTTGATGGTGCCCTGGATCTGGCTCGCCCCGGCTCTAACGGCGGCAATGGCGTTCGCCACGGCGAGCTCGCAATCATTGTGCGTGTGGATACCGAAGGGCGTGTCCGGCAGATTTTTTTTCACGGCCATGCAGATTTCCACGACGTCTGATGGAAGCGTGCCGCCGTTGGTGTCGCAGAGGACGAGGCAGGCGGCCCCACCCTCGGCGGCGGCCTTGAGCGTGCCGAGCGCGTGTTCGGGCGAGTCCTTGTAGCCGTCGAAAAAGTGCTCTGCGTCATACACCACCTCGCGGCCGTGTTTGACCAGATAGGCGACGGTGTCGCGGATCATCGCCTGGTTTTCCCCGACGGTGGTGCGGAGGACTTCCGTGACTTGGAGCTCCCAGCTTTTTCCGAAAATAGTGACGACCGGCGTCTCGGCTTCGAGCAGCAGGCGGACCTGCGGATCTTCCTCGACCGGTGTGTCCGCGCGGCGGGTGGAGCCGAACGCGGCGAGCTTGGCGTGCTTGAGTTTGAGGTTCTTCGCCTCGCGGAAAAACTCGATGTCTTTCGGGTTGGAGCCCGGCCAACCGCCTTCGATGTAGTCGATGCCGAACTCGTCCAAACGCTTGGCGATCCGCAGCTTGTCGAGGCCGGAAAGTTGGAATCCTTCGCCCTGCGTGCCATCGCGCAGGGTCGTGTCGTAGAGAAATACAGGTTTGGAGCTCATCGGCAGGGGTGCGGAACTTAATGGCCGCCGCGCGGATGGGCAAGGGAGAAGCGCGGGGGCGTCAGGGTTGGGGGAGACCGGGGCGGAGCGCCAGGTATTGGTGGCCCCCGCAGTGAAAAAATTTCCTTGTTGAAAGATCTCCTCCGGAAATCTCGTTTTCGGACTTGCCGCTTTGCAACCCCGCCCGATTTACAAAATGACCGATTCACGACCGTCCCTGCTCCCCGGAATGTTGCCGCTTCTTTTGAGCGGAATAGCGCTGATTGCACCGGTCTCGGCCGCCCCGGATTTCGTTCACGAGGTCGCGCCGATTTTGAGAAAGCACTGTTCCGAATGTCATACCGACACCAAGAAAAAGGCCGGGCTCTCGATGAATGACGAGGCATCGTTCCGCGAGGGCTCGGAAAACGGTCCGATCATCGACGCCGCGCACCCGGAAAAAAGCCTGATTCTCGAACTGATTACGTCCGATGACGAAGACCTCCGGATGCCGCCGAAAGGCAAGGGCCTCAGCGACCCGCAGGTGGAAATCATCAAGGCCTGGGTGCTCTCCGGGGCGAAATGGGAGCCGGGTTTCGCGTTCAAAAAGCCGGCCTACGAGCCGCCGCTTCGCCCCCGGAATCCCGAGCTTCCGGCCGCCCGCGACGGCCGCGTCAACCCGATCGACCGGATCATCGACTACTACCTCGCTGAAAAAAAGCTGCCCTGGCCCGCGCCGCTCGACGACCCCGCATTTCTCCGGCGTGTCCACCTCGATCTCGTCGGATTGCTTCCCTCGGTGGAAACCATGCGGGCTTTCACCGCCGACCGGGCACCGGACAAGCGGGCCCGCTTGGTGGACACCTTGCTCGCGGACAAGACCGCCTACGCCGAACACTGGCTGACGTTCTGGAACGACCTGCTTCGCAACGACTACGCCGGCACCGGCTACATCGACGGCGGCCGCAAGCAGATCAGCGGCTGGCTCTATCAGGCGATTTATGACAACATGCCTTACGACGAGTTCGTCCGCCAGCTGGTCGCGCCGAATCCCGAGAACGAGGGTTTCGCCAACGGCATCAAATGGCGTGGCAGCGTTTCCGCAGCGCAAATCACCCCGATGCAATACGCCCAGTCGGTCGGCCAGACCTTTCTCGGCATCAACCTGAAGTGCGCGGCCTGCCACGATTCATTTGTCGATCGTTGGAAGCTCAGCGAGGCATACGGCCTCGCGGCGATCTATGCGGACGAACCGCTGGAAATGTTCCGCTGCGACAAACCGACCGGTAAGACCGCCGTTCCCGGCTGGTTGTTCCCGGAACTCGGCACGGTTGACGCCAGCCTGCCGAAGGCGGAGCGCTTGAAACAGCTAGCGGCCCTCATCACCCATCCGGAAAACGGCCGCACGCCGCGCGCCATCACCAACCGTCTCTGGCAGCGTCTGATGGGCCGCGGCATCGTGCATCCCGTGGATGCGATGCAGTCGCCGCCGTGGAACGAGGACCTTCTGGATTACCTCGGAGTGCACCTCACGGGAAACCAGCAGGATTTGAAAAAAACGCTGCGACTGATCTGCCTTTCGGCGGCCTATCAATCGAAGTCCGAGTCGTTCGAGGAGATACCGCGCGAATCCAACTATGTCTATCAAGGCCCGCGCCCCAAACGGCTCACCGCCGAGGAGTTCACCGACGCAATCTGGCAGATCTGTGGCACCGCACCCGACAAGATCGATGCGCCGGTGAAGCGCGATTCTGCCGCCAACCCGCAGCCGATGGTCCGGGCCGCGTTGCTGAAATCCGACTTGCTGATGCGCACGCTCGGCCGACCGAACCGTGAACAGATCGTAAGCACCCGGCCGAACGATCTCGCGACCTTGGAAGCGATGGATCTCAACAACGGCGCGATTCTCGACCAGCGCCTGGCGGATGGCGCGCGATCATTGTTAGCGAGGAGCTTCGAGTCAACCGCCGTGCTGGCGAGCTATGTCTGGCAGGCCGCGCTTTCCCGGGATCCGACGCCGGATGAACTCCAGCTCGCCGTTTCCATGTTAGGTGAGAAGCCGCAAGCCGCCGCCATCCAGGACTTCTTATGGGGAGTCTTCATGCTGCCTGAATTCCAGATCGTCCGTTGAAACACCTCCTGAACCGACCGCCATGCAACTACTCGAGCTCGACCCCGAACAGCCCCGCCGGGATTTCCTGAAAAAACTTTCCGCGGCCTCCATCGCAGCGCTGATGGCCCGCGCGCCCCGCGCTTCCGCGGAGACAATCATCCAGCCCAAGGCCACAGCGGACGCCTGCATCCTGTTGTGGATGGGCGGCGGTATGGCGGCTCCGGAAACTTTCGATCCCAAGGCTTATCAGCCGTTCGTCAAGGGGGCTCCCGTTTCGAAAATGTTATCCACCTTTCCGGCGATCGACACGTCGGTGGACAACATCAAGATCTGCCAGGGTCTTGAGAAAATCGCCAAGGTGATGGACCGCGCCACCCTCATCCGCTCGGCGGTGCAGCCGGATCTCGGGACCATCCTTCACTCGCGCCATCAATATCACTGGCATACCGGCTACGTGCCGCCGCAGACCGTCGCCGCGCCTCACATCGGCGCTTGGATGGCCAAGGTGCTCGGCCCGCGCAATCCGGTGATGCCCGCGTTCATCAACATCGGCCAGCGGCTCGAAGGGGTGGGCGAGTCCGAGGAGCTCAAGGCCTTCACCACCGGCGGATTTTTCGGCTCGGAGTTCGGTCCGATGAACCTGCCGTTCCCCGAGGAAGCCATGCTCGCGGTGCGTCCGCCGAAGGGCATGGATCCGGGACGTTTCGCCAACCGTCGCGCGTTTTTCAAGAATCTAATCGACCGTAATCCGCACCGCGACCTGATGTCCGACTATCAGCAGGAGTCGATGCTGCGCTCGCTGGAAAGCGCCCACCGCTTGCTGGCGGCACCCGAGGCGAAGGCCTTCGATCTCGGCCTGGAATCCAAGGAGACACGCGACGCTTACGGCAAAAGCCATTTCGGTCAGGGCTGCCTGCTGGCCCGGAAACTGGTGGAGAGCGGCGCGCGGTTCGTCGAGGTCACGACGGAGTATGTGCCATTCCTGAACTGGGATACCCACGCTGACGGACACGCGGTGGTGGAGCGGATGCACCGCGAAATCGACTCGCCAATCGCCCGCTTAATCCTCGATCTGGAGGAGAGGAACCTGTTGGATCGCACGTTGGTCATCATCGCCTCCGAATTCAGCCGCGATGCGATGATCGAGGGCGTCCCCGGCTCGAAGGCGCAGGATCAATCCAAAGCGAAGTCGGATGTGCTGTTGGAGCCGAAACACTATGGCCTGCACCGCCATTTCACCGGCGGCTCGTCGGTGGTGATGTTCGGCGGCGGGATGAAGCGTGGTTTCCTCTACGGGGCGACGGCTGATGAGCGCCCGCTGATCACCACCACCCAGCCGGTGTCGATCTCGGATCTGCACGCCACGATTTTCACCGCCATGGGCATCAGCCCGAAGACGATGTATGAGGTCGAGCAGCGTCCGTTCTACGCGACCGAGGACGGTAAGGGAGTCGCAGTGAAGGAGATTTTCACCTGAGAGGCTGTCTTGAAAAGACACAATTGTAGCGGGTCCACAGCCGGATCACCTTGATCACCTTCTTTAAAACCTGATAAACTAGGCGGTGCTGGATGTTGATCCGTCGGGAGTAGGCCCCCTTCAGTTCAAATCGACCACGAAAGCCTCAAGCGGGGGCGGGTTGACAAGAGGACCGGCACTGATCCGATCGATCAGGACTCGGGTTCTTTCGCGAGTTTTGGCGGGATGAGATAGAGGAGCGTGCCGCGGCGGGAGGGTGGATTGATGGCGAGGCAGGCGAGGGCACCTTTTTTGACATCGATGCTTCCGCCGTCAGTGCCGAGAATCCACTGGATGAGTTGGGAGAAATCAGGCTCGTGGCCGACGATGGCGACGCGGTTGAAGTCGTGGAAAGCAGCGAGTTCGGCGAGAGCGTTTTCCGGGGTCATGCCGCTGGCGAGCCAGCCCTGGATGATGGCACCGGGGATCTCCGCAGTCTCACTGAATTCCTCGGCCGTCTGGCGGGCGCGGACGAGTGGGCTGGTGAGGACGATGTCCGGAAGCATTCCAGCGGATTTCAGCAGCTTGGCGGCGCGGCGGGCTTGCTTGCGGCCTTTTTCGACAAGGGCCCGCGAGAAATCGCCGTCGGGATGGGAGTTTTCGGCTTTTCCGTGGCGGAGGAGGACGAGTTCCATTTTTGGGTAGAAGCTGAAATGCTGAAATGCTGAAATGCTGAAATCAGAATCACATCGTCATCCCGCCATCGACGGCGATGACCTGGCCGGTGATGTAGCGGGCGGCCGGGCTGGCGAGGAAGGTGACGACCTCGGCGACGTCCTTGGTTTCGCCAAAGGTGGCGAGCGGGATCTTGGCGATGACTGCGTCCTTGACGGCTTGTGGCAGCTCGTCGGTCATGTCGGTGGTGATGAATCCAGGAGCGATGGCGTTGCAGGTGACGCTGCGGCCGGCGAGTTCGCGGGCGACGGCTTTGGTGAATCCAATGAGGCCGGCCTTGCTGGCGGAGTAGTTGGTTTGGCCGGCGTTGCCGATGAGTCCGATGACCGAGGCGATGTTGATGATGCGGGGGTCCTCGGCTTTCATCAGGACGCGCATGAAAGCTTTGACGGTGTTGAACGCGCCTTTGAGATTGGTGTCGAGCACGGTGTCCCAGTCCTCTTCTTTCATCCGCATGAGCAGGCCGTCGCGGGTGACACCTGCGTTGTTGACCAGGATGTTCACGGTGCCGAGCTCCTCGCCGATTTTCTTGGCGAGCTCCTGCACGGCGGCGTGGTCGGCGATGTCCACGGCATAGGCGGTGGCGGAGCCGGGGAAGTCGGCGTTGATTTCATCGGCGGCTCTGCCGCAGCTTGATTCGCTGCGGCTGACGACGGCGACCTTGGCCCCCTCGGCGGCGAGGGAGCGGGCGATTTCCTGACCGATTCCGCGGCCACCTCCGGTGACGACGGCGACTTTATTGGCAAAGCGTGACATGCGGGGAAGGTGGCGGCGGTGGCGGGCAGCTGTCAATCCTCGGGGCTGTAGCGGGGCTTGCGGCCGGGTGGGGGAGGTGATGCACTGCGCCGATGAATTGGAAATTTCAAAGCGTGGCGGTCGTCGGCTCGGGAGCCATCGGGCTGTATTACGGCGGGCGGTTGGCGGGGGCGGGGGAGGATGTCAGGTTTCTGATGCGCACGGATTTCGAGGCGATTTCACGGGATGGATTGCAGGTGGAGAGTGCGTATGGAAATTTCGGAGTGCGGCGGGTGCAGGCGTTCCGGACGCCGGAGGAAATCGGGCCGGTGGATCTGGTGATCGTGGCATGGAAGGCGACGGCGAACCATCTGCTCGCCTCGGTTTTGCCGCCGCTGCTGCATGCGGGGACGCAGGTGCTGACGTTGCAGAACGGCTTGGGAAATTGTGAGGCGCTGGCGGAAATCGTCGGCCCGCAGCGGGTGCTGGGCGGGTTGTGCTTCGTCTGCATCAATCGGATTTCGCCCGGCTTGGTCAATCACTCGGCGGGCGGCAGGATGACGATCGGTGAATTTCTACCTGATGGACGCGGCCGCGTCGCCGAGCTGGAAAGGTGTTTCAAGGTGGCGGGGATTCAAGCGGTTGCCGTCGAAAATCTTGAGAAATCGCAGTGGGAAAAGCTCGTCTGGAACATCCCGTTCAACGGGCTTTCCGTGGCGGAAGGCGGGGTGACCACGGACGTCTTGCTCGCCACGCGGGAACAGGAAAACGAGCTGCGCGCGCTGATGGCCGAGGTGATCGCCGCAGCCCGGGCGCAGGGGCTCGATCTCAGCGACGAGTTGATCGATTTCAACATCGAACGGACCCGGCCGATGGGGCCCTACCGCACGTCGAGCATGATCGATTTCGTGGAAGGCCGGGAAGTCGAGGTCGCTCCGATCTGGGAGGAGCCGCTGCGGCGGGCGCGGGCGGCGGGAGTGGAGATGCCGCGCACTGCGGAGCTGCTGCGGCGGATTCGCGAGCGGTTGGCGAAGTGATCTGGAGGGATTTTTCCCGCTAGACAAAGCCCCTTGTGGCGACCGCTAAAGTCGGCGAGAATGCGCTGGAACTTCCCGGATTCATTTGGGAACTTCCGTCATTCGTTGCTGGACCGGGCCGCCGGTCGTTTCCCATATGGCATTTTCACTCATTCCTCCCAGCTCCAAAGCCGCCATCCCTGCAGCCCTCCGGCTTCAGTTGGACGACTTTCGGCGTCATCTGTGGCGGGTGAAAATCATGGAGGCCATCGCTGCCGGACTGACCGGGCTGCTGGTCTCATTCCTGCTGGTTTACGGGCTCGACCGGATTTGGCAAACGCCGGGTTGGGTGCGCTTCGGGATTCTCGTCGCCGGTATTTCGCTGTTTACGGTTTTCGCGCCGTATTGGCTGCATCGCTGGGTCTGGCGGCAGCGGCGGGAAACCCAGCTCGCCCGCCTGATCGCGCGGCGATATCCGGGTCTCGGCGATAGGCTGCTAGGCGTCATCGAGCTCCAAGATCAGGAGGGAAACGCGGACACGCTTTCTCCGCGGTTGCGCGAGGCGGCGATGGAGGCCGTGGCCATCGAGGCGGGAAAGCGTAAGCTCGACGAAGCGCTGCCACCGCAGAGACACCGGCGCTGGGCCTTGGTAGCCCTCTGCCTCGCGGGGATTTCCGCGGCGGCCTTCACCCTGACCCCGCGCGCCGGAGTCAACGCCTTGCAACGCTGGCTGATGCCGCTTTCAAAAACCGAGCGCTACACGTTCACCCGGCTGGAAAACCCGCCGGTTTACCGGGCGGTGGCGTTCGGTGAGGCGTTCCAGATCACGCTGCAACTGGCTCGTAATTCCGAGCAGCGCCCGGCGAAATCCAGCGGTCGCTACGGCCTGCAATCCGCAGTGGAAGCTTCGTTGAGAAATGACCGTTATGTGTTCATTTTTCCCGGCCAGCAGGACGCGGGCACCATCGTTTTCCACGTGGGGGATCTCCGCCACGAGGTCCGGGTGGAGCCGGTGCTGCGCCCCGCCATCGAAGACGCCGCTGCGGTCGTCACACTGCCGACCTATCTGGGCATTCCGGAAAAGAAGGCCAACCTCAACACCGGCGTTCTCAGCGCGGTCGAGGGCAGCAAGATCCGGATCAATCTAACGACCACCCGCGCGCTCGCCACCGCCACCTTCGGGCCGACCCGCTCGCAGACCATCGAAGAGCCGAAGGTGCCTCTATCCGCCTACGTCCCGCTCGACGGACCGCTGGAGATTTCCGGCCCGGTCGCCAGCACGCCGGTCATTGAAGTGGGAGCGATTCCCTTTGAAATTCCGTTCGCATGGACCGATAAGCTCGGACTCGCGGGTGAGTCCGGATACCGCTTGCGGGTCGATGCGCTGAAGGACGCGGTGCCGACCTGTTACTTGCAGGGGATCGACCGCCAGAAGGTGATGCTGCCCGAGGAGACGGTCGATTTCGAGGTGCTGGCCGAGGATGATTTCGGAGTGAAACAAACGGGGATCGAGTGGTCCGGCCAGTTCACTCGGCCCACCAGCGAGGTGCCGGCGAAGGGCGAGCTGAAACTCGGCGACGGCTCGCCGGAAGAGCGGCGGATCGCCAGGGTCGCGTCGTTCTCACCCGCCGCCTTCGGCATCGCGCCGCAGAAGATCACCCTCCGTGGATACAGCGAGGACCATTTCCCCGGGCGTGGCCGCGTTTATTCCGAACCGGTCATCCTCTACGTGCTGACCCGCGACGAGCACGCGCAGATGTTGAAGAGCAAATTTGATCGGACGATCACCGAGTTCGAGGATCTCGCCCGGCGCGAGTTGGAGCTGCTGGATGAAAACCAGCGGCTCGAACGCCTGAGCGGCGAGGAACTCCAGAAAGAACCTAACGAAAAACGTCTCGAAGACCAGGAACAAGCGGAAGCCGAGAGCGAGCGCCGGATGAAGGACCTCACCGAGCGGATGGAAAACCTGATGAAGGACGCCGCCCGCAACGGCGACATCCAGAAGGAGACGCTCAAGAAAATGGCGGAGTCGCTCAAGTCGATGCAGGAACTTTCCCAACAGGATCTGCCGAAGGTGCAGGAAAAACTCAGCGACTCGCAGGAGCAGTCGAACACGCCGGAAAAGGCCCGGAAAGACGTGGCCCAGGCCGTGGAGGAACAGAAAAAAGCCGTCGAGAAAATGCAGGAAGCCATCGCCAAGGCGAACGACGCGAACCGCCAGTTTGAAGCGGGCACCTTCGTCAACCGCTTGAAAAAAGCGGCCGGTGAGCAAAGCGGAATCGCCAGCTCGCTCATCGATGCCTACGAGCGGATTCTCGGAATCAAGGCCTCGAAACTCGATCCCTCCGACCTGCGCCGCCTGAATGAATCGATCAACCAGCAGGCGAAAACCGCTTCGGACGTGCGCTGGCTGCAGGAAGACCTCGGCAGTTATTTCGCCCGCACCAAGACGGATTCGTTCAAGCAGATCCTGGATGAGATGAAGTCGTCGCAGATCGACAGCGGCTTGGAGGAGATCCGCACCGTTCTGGGCTCCAACCATTCCTTCATCGCCACCGAGCAGTCGAAAAAATGGGCGGACAAACTCACCGAATGGGCGAAGATGCTCGAAGGTGAGAAAGAAAAAGACGGCGGCGGTGGTGGTGGTGGTGGCGGCCAGAGCCCCGAGGACGAGGACTTCGAGTTCATGCTGCGGGTGATGAAACTCGTCCAACAGGAACAAGACCTGCGCGCCCAGACCCGCGCGCTCGAACAACTCCGCCGCGGCAACCAACCACCCGAATCATGAACCGCCTCATTCCAACCATCGGCATCCTGTTACTTGTCCCGCTGGCCGTTTCCGCCGACGAGCAGGCGCAGGCCAAGCACCGCGAGGGCTCCAGCAAGGTGGCGGACCGGCAGGACGAGCTTTCCGCCGACGTCCAGCAACTCGCCATCGAGCAAACCGTGCCGAAGGTCATCGAGCTGCTCAACGAAGTGGAAAAGATCATGGACGAGGCGACCGACCAGCTCGCGGAATCCAACACCGGCGGCACCACGCTCGCCGCGCAAACCGAGATTATCGAGAAAATCCACGAGGCGGCCAAGGAGAAGCAAAAACAGCAGGGCAGCGGCCAGTCCGGCAGCGCCATGATGGACATGATGGAGCGCATGATGGGCAAAACTCCCGAAGGCGATAAAGACGGCAAGGGCGGCAACCAACCCGGCGACAAGGGCGGCGAAGGCGCGACGGGCTTGTCCGATGCCGCCAACGAACCTGGCGGCGGCGAGACCGGCGGAAAAAGCGAGGCCCGCCGGGTGCCCAAAGCCAGCGGCGGCGCGGGACGCGCGCTGCCCGAGGAGTTCGGCAAAGCGCTCGATGCCTACAACCGGGGAGCGGAGCAAAAGACCAAGTGAAAACCATGATGACGAATCACCTTTCAGGTGGAATGATCGCGTTGGTCGCGGTGTGCGGGCTTTCCCCGGTCGCACGCTCGCAGGATCTGCCGGTCCGCCAGGACGACTCTGTTCCGGCACAGGCCGAGTTGATCTACGAGCGGGGCTTGCAATACCTCGCCAAATCCCAGAGCGAAAAAGGCAGCTGGAATGACAGCGTCGGCAGCGAGGCGGGTGTCGTCGGCTTGTGCGTGGCGGCCTTCCTGGCCCACGGCGAAGATCCTAACAATGGCTCTTATTCCAAGAACATCCGCGCGGGCATCGACTACATCCTCTCCCAACAGAACGAGAAGAACGGCTACATCGGCTCCAGCATGTACAACCACGCGTTCGCCACCAAAGCCCTCGCCGAATCCTACGGGGTCCTCGACAACCCGAAGATCGCCCCGGCGCTTGAAAAGGCGGTCGAGCTGATCGTCAGTTCACAGAAAAAGAACCGCTTCGGGGCGTGGCGCTACACTCCGGAAAGCCGGGATGCGGACACCACGGTGACCGGCTGCCAGATGGTCACCCTGTTCGCTGCGCGCAACGCCGGCGTCGCGGTGCCCGACGAGGCGATCAAGAAAGGCCTCGCCTATCTCGCGACCTGCCGCAGCCCGGAGGGCGACTACGGCTACACTTCGGCCTCGGGCGGCAAGCCCACGCTGACGGCGATCGGCTCGCTCTGCCTCTCGCTGGCCAAGGAGCGCGATTCAAAGGGCTATCAGGCGAGCCTGGCCTATCTGCGGAAGAACATCGATTACCGGGACCGCTTCTATCCGTTCTATTTCGAGTATTACATGTCGCAGGCATTGTTTCACGCGGATGAGGCCACGTGGAAGGAATGGAACGCCCGCAACATCCGCTATCTCTCCACCATCCAGTCGTCGGACGGCTCGTTCCCAGGAAACCAAGGCACTTCTTTCAACACGGCCGGCGCGCTCCTGTCACTGGCGCTGAACTACCGCTTTCTGCCCATCTACGAAAAATGATTCACAAACTCGCTATTTCCTTGATTGCCGGGGTGATGGTTCTGGCGGCTGCGGAGCCGTCCGATCTGGTGCGTTTCTCTAACGGTGATCAGCTTCATGGCGCGTTCCAAGGTTTCAAGGAAGGGGCCCACGCGATCTGGTTGAGCGACGACGCCGCCGCGCCGGTGGATTTCAAGACCGCGAAAATGCGCCATGTCGTCCTCCGTGGCGGCAAGCCTTCGAAGTCCCTGACATCGCTTTCCCACGTCGCGCTGGTGAATGGCGACCGCATGCCGGGGACGATCACCGGCATGAACGACGAGGCGATCACTTTGGAAACGCCCTATGCCGGATCGTTGAGGATTCCGCGCGACCAGGTGGAGATGTTCGCGCCAAGCCCGTTAGGCGGACGGGTTCATTATCACGGGCCATTTGTCGAAGATGAATGGCAGATGGCGAACGCTTCCTTTCCGGACGGCATGCCGCCGGCCGCGGATGAAAAGGACGGCAAGGAAAAGGACCCGCCCGGACGCTGGGCTTTTTCCGGCTCCGCATGGTATTGGCCGGGCAAGTGTTCCGGCACCGCGCTGCTGCGCAAGAACGCGATGCCGGATCGCTCGATTCTCCGCTTCGACTTGGCTTGGAAAAACCGGCTTTCGATGGCGATCGGTTTTCACGCCGATTTCGCGAAGACCAAGCCGCGCGATCCGGCGGTCAGGGATGAGGGAGTCCAGCTGCCCCGCGCCCGGGGATTTTCTTCGGGCGACTCCACACTCTTTCCGGTGCTGTTCGGTAACAGCTACGTGCTGCAGGTTTTCTCCACCCACCTGATGCTCTTCCGCGCCAGCGTGGACGAGAATGGCGGGCCCGTCGTCGAGCGGGTGCAGATCAACGGCAACTCGATCCGGTTAGGCGACACCGGCAAGGCGCAGATCGAGATCCGCAGCAACCGCCTGAGCGGGCAGGTCTCGCTCTTCATCAACGACGAGTTCGTCGTCAGTTGGAGCGAGGGCGGGACGAATCCGGAAGAGCAGGCCCGATATGCCGGAAAGGGTGGCGGCTTCGGGTTTGTGGTGCAGAACGAGGATTCTACGGTGAGGATTTCCGACGTCATGGTCGCGGAGTGGAACGGGATGCCGGACTCGGCGCGCAGTCTGCAGGCGGACGAGCAGGACATCGTTCTGCTGGCCAACGGCACCGACCGCTTTTCCGGGAAAGTGGGATCGCTCCAGGATGGGAAAATCCCGCTCCACGGGAAATACGGCCAGTTCCTGTTTGAAATCGACGACATCGCCGAGATCCGTTTCGCCCGTGGCCGGCTGGCCAGGGAGACCGAGCCGGACTCGGACTCGCTGTCGGTCCAGTTCAGCCCGCTCGGCCGGATTTCCGGCCGGCCTCTGGCGGGAAGCGCCTCGTCGATCCGGATCCTCAATCCGGGCTGCGGTGAGATGAGCCTCAACCTTGAATCTGCCGTCATGCTGGATTTCAAACCTTCCAACACCATTATCGATGACTGGGATGCGGATTTCTAAATTCAGAACATGGCTTGGCCTCCTGATCGCCTGCGGTGCCCCTGGCGTGCTCCGCGCCGACAGCCTGCTCCTGACGGATCACGCGCGCCTCACCGGCACGGTCCGCTCGATCAACGAGGCGGGTGTGGTCGAGCTGGCGACGGCGCTCTCCCCGGAGCCGGTGCTGTTGAAGGCCGGCGCGGTCGAGAAGGTCGAGTTCAGCACTCCGGCATCGCCGCCTGCTGCGGCGGGCACGTTGATCGAGCTGGCTAACGGCGACCTGCTTCCTGCGACCATCGAGAGCCTGGACGACAAGAACCTCAACGTGCTCACCGCAGATGCGGGAGGCCTGCGCATTTCCCGGGCGGCTTTGAAATCGCTGCAGGTCGGCGTGCGCGCACAGAAAGTCGTCTACCGCGGCCCGAAGAATTCCGGGGAGTGGGGCGTGTATGCGGACCACTCGAAAATCTGGCAGTTTGCTAACGACGCGCTGACCGCCAACGGCCCGGCCCAGTCGGCAAGGGATTTCGCGGCTCCGCCGCAGTTCGTCCTCAAGTTCACCTTGAAGTGGCAGTCGAATCCGATGTTCAAGATCTACTTCGCCGATCCGCTGACGCCCGAGGCGGAGCTGGTGGACCGCTATTTCTTGCAGTATGGCAGCGCGGGTCTGGAGATCAAACGCGAGTCCAGCAAGGGCAAGCGCTATCAGACGGTGATCCAGCTGCCGCGCAGCCCGGACCAGTTTCCCGCCAACGAGATCGCGGTGGAAATCCGGGTGGACCGCAAGACCTCGCGGCTTCACCTGCTTCTCAATGGCGAGCCCGAGGGTGCCGGGGTCGATCCGGCCGGCGACGCGCCGCAGGGCAACGGAGTGGTCATCACGAGCAGCGCGCCGGCCGGGCCCGTCCAGGAAATCCGCGGGATCGAGGTTCTCGAGCTCGACAACCCCGGCACGCGCCATCGCTCCGAAGAGCGCGGCGACGCCAAGACTGACAGTCTGATCAGCCGCGACGAGGATCGCTGGGGCGGCCGCTTGATCGGCATCCAAAAGGGGCAGGAAGGAGCGGTTTTTTCATTCAAGAGCGACTTCCAGGAAGATCCGCTGGAGCTTCCGGAGGCCGATGTTTCGACGGTGTTTTTCGCCAAACCGGCGCAAACCGATGCTCCGGCACCGGTCCATCAGTTCGCCCTGCGCCTCCGTGGTGAAGGCTCTCTCCGCGTGTCTTCCTGCGCGTTCTCCGCCGACGATGTCACGGCGGTGCATCCCCTGCTAGGACAGTTGAAGATCCGCCGGGCTGGGGTCACCGGCCTTGAGCGCCTGAATTCCAAACCCGAAGTGAAATCAAAGGAATGAAACTTGTCCTGCCATCTGCGGTTTTCGCCGCCGCTTTCACGCTCGCTTCGACCGCCAACGAGGTGAAATCGACCGTGCGGTTTTCCAACAACGACCGGCTGTCAGGCAGCTTGGAGTCGCTCACGACCGAGCGCTTGATTTGGAAATCCCCGATCCTCGAAAGGCCCACGCCGTTTTTCCTCAAGGACATTCTCGACCTCACCCTAACTGGTGAGCAGCCCGAGTCTACGTCCAAGCACGAGGCGGCCATCACCCTGACCCGTGGCGAGGTGGTTCGCGGGCAGCTCGCATCGGTGAGTGACGAGGCCGTCGAGCTGGATACCTGGTTTGCGGGCCGCATGAAATTCAACCGCCTGAACATCGCCGGAATCAAGATTTCCGAGCGGCCGGATTTCATCTATCGGGGACCCACCGGACTCGCCGGCTGGACGCAATCCGGCGACAAGCCCGCATGGACTTTTCAAAACTCCCGCTTCCGCTCGGTGGCTGCCGGAAGCATCGCGAGGAAGGTGGATCTGCCCGACGAGTGCTCGATCGCTTTCAATGCCGCCTGGCGGGGTTCGTTCGGTCTGAAGCTGGTGTTTTTCTCGGACGACTTGGCGAGCGACCGTCCTTCGAGCGGCTACGAGCTGACGATCCAGTCGCGCTCGGTCTATCTGCGGGGATGCAAGACGCAGAAGTTTCTAGGTCACACGGCGAGCGCCGTGACGCTTCAGGAGAACGAAAAGGCGCACATCGAGGTGCGTGCCAGCTTGAAGTCGGGCAAGATCTGCCTGTTTCTCGACGGCCAGATCATCGATGTCTGGACGGACCCCGACGTCGCTCCCAACGAGGTGGGGCGGGGCATTCATTTCATCACCCAGAACGACTCGCCGGTGCAGATCTCTGACATCGGGGTCAGTGCATGGGATGGCGAGGTGGATCAGCTTCCCGCTCCCCGGGCGATGGGCGGATTGCGCGGGTTCGGAATCCAGGGACTCATGGAAATGGAGGACGAGTCGGAACCCGCGCCCGAGGAAAAAACTAACAGTCGGCGGATAGAGCTGCGCAACGGCGACAGCATCGACGGTGAGGTGGTGTCCATCATCGACGGCGCAATCACCATTAAGACCCCGTTCCGGGACGTTAGATTGCCGGTCGAGGCGCTCCGCTCGGTCGCCTTGAAACCGGTCGATTTGGAAACCACCAAGCGCGAGAACGGCGACGTCAGGGCTTGGTTTTCCGATGGCTCGTGGATCATCTTCCGGCTCGAAGGCGTGGGCGAGGGGACTTTGACCGGCTACAACCAGAGTTTCGGAACTGCGGTCTTCAAGATCGCGGCGTTCAATCGCATCGAGTTCAACATTTACGATCCCGAGACCGAAGACATCCGGATGGCGAGCGGGTGGTGAGTTCCGGGGGGATTGCGAAAATTTTCACAATCGACTTGAGGGGATGCCCCCGCGCGGGCAAGGTCCGGCCAAGTCAGCAACGCACCATGGTCAGCCCTTCTCCCAATACCGTCCACACGGCCTACGATTCGAAGATCGAGGGCAATGTGATCATCACCCGCGTGGATGCTGCCATCAACTGGATGCGCAAAAACTCGCTGTGGCCGATGCCGATGGGCCTCGCCTGCTGCGCGATCGAGCTGATGGCGACGGCGTCTAGCCGCTTCGATATTTCCCGTTTCGGCATGGAAGTGATGCGGTTTTCGCCTCGCCAGGCGGACGTTTTGATCGTTTCCGGCACCGTGACGTACAAGATGGCACTGGCGGTGAAGCGGGTCTGGGACCAGATGCCGGAGCCGAAATGGTGCATCGCGATGGGTGCCTGCGCGTCGTCCGGCGGGATGTACCGCAGCTACGCGGTGCTGCAGGGCATCGACAAGTTGATCCCGGTGGACGTCTATATTTCTGGCTGCCCGCCGCGGCCAGAGGCGTTGATCGAGGGGTTGATGAAGCTTCAAACGAAGATCGAGGGCGAGCATTCCACCATGGATCAGAAGAAGGCCTTGTTCGACGGGATCGCCTGAATTTCTCAAACTAAATTCAAGAAATGTCAGCAGCAGCCGATGCCACCAAGCTCCGCGAATTTTTCGGAGAAAAAGTCCTTGGAACCTTGGAATTCCGAGGTGAGCAGACCGTGCGCGTGGAGCTCGGCTCCCTGCACGACGTGCTCGCGAAATGCCGCAACGACCTCGGCTACGAGATGATCCTGGACATTTCCAGTGTCGATCATTTCGGCGAGGACCCGCGCTTCGAGATGGTTTATGAAATCGCCACGCTGGATGATTCCAGGCATCTGCGGATCAAGGCGAAGGTCGGCGAGGACGAGAAGGTGCCTTCGGCGACGGGTCTTTGGTTAGGAGCGGACTGGCACGAGCGCGAGGTCTGGGACATGATGGGAATTCCGTTTTCCGGTCACCCGAATCTCAAGCGCATCCTGATGTGGGAAGGCTATCCGTTTTTCCCGCTGCGGAAGGATTTCCCGCTCGCGGGGCGTCCCACGGACATGCCGGATGTGGCGTTCACCGGAGTGGCACCGCTGGAAGGCGGGCCTTTCGTGACGAGCGCGGGTGGCGAGGACGTCGCGCACCGCGAGCCGCGGGCCCACGTGGTCGAGTGAGCTTTTCAAACAGCGCGTCGGCATGACTTCGACCGATACGCGGTTTTCCAATCTCGGGCGCAATCTTCGCAATATCGGGAATTCGCCCGTTTCCTGGGCGTGGGTGGCGGTGATTTTAGGAATCCAGGCGCTGGTGATGGCAGTGGGCGGACCGGTTCGTCAGCCGGCGTGGTCCTGGTTTGAAATACTGGGGTTGAGTCGCGAGGGCGTTTTCTCAGGCAAGATCTGGCAGATTTTCAGCTATGGATTTCTGCACGGCAGTGGTTGGCATGCCGGCGTGAACGCGCTGTTTGTGCTGTTGGTCGGATCGAGGATCGAGCACGCGGCGGGGAGGGCGGCGATGGTGAAAGCCGTGATTTTCGGCGTCATCGGCGGCGGGGTCGGGCACCTGGTGTTAGCGCCGGGAGGAAGCGGCGCGCCTTTGCTGGTCGGTCTATCAGGCGGATGTGTGGGCTTGCTGCTGCTGCTGACCACGCTGTCCCCGCAGTCGCGGATGATGCCGCTTCCGGTCTCTGGAAAAAGTCTCGGACTCGGAATTTTGTCGGCGGAGCTGGTGCTTGCCTTGATCGATCCCGCCTTAGGGTTGCCTGGCTTTTCAAAGCTGGGAGAAATACTCGCCAGGCACGGGCTGGGGACTTGGTTTCAAATCGGCCACGCCTGTCATTTCGGCGGCGGCCTGGCAGGATGGGTTTTCGGCTGCTGGTTGCTGCGTCCGCGCATCACGCTCGGACGCCTCCGCCGCGACAGGGAGCGGCGAGAGGCGAGGGAGTCGCGGCGGATGTGATTCGGATCAAAGCGGTGCCGGGGCGGCTGCTTCAGGGTTTTCCTTCCGGTTTCCCCGCGAGAAGGGCCGACTTTGTGGGCTGTTGTCTCGCGGCGCGGCGGGCTGCGCTTGTTCGCGGTTTCCGCCCCGCAGTGATGACCGGCTGGAACTTTGGCGGCTCCGCTGCTCGTCGGGTTGCGCCAAGGGCCGGATCTCCCGTTGCGGGGCGGCTTCCGGCTGCGGCCGGGTGTATTGGCGGTCGGCCTGGCTGCGGCGTTGTTGCTCTTGTCTTGGCGACGACTGGATTTCGCTCACCGGAGTGTTGTAAGCCGACGGCAGGCGAGGGCTGGCCTCCTGACGGGTGCGCGGCTGAGCGCTTTGTTGCGGGGCCTGATAGCTGTGATTTCCCGAATCGCGGTCACGGCTGTAGGAGGAAGTGCCGTAGGAGCGGGTGCCGGTGGTTGAGCGGGTGTTGTAATCGTAACCCGGCCTGCTGTATCCGCCCTGCGTCGAGCGCTGCCTTTGATAGTTGCCGCTGTAGGACGGCTGCTGGCGGACTTCTCGCGCCCACTGATAGTCGGAACGGCGGTAAGCGGACTCGCGGTTGCGGTAGTTGACCACCGTCAAGTTGGAGACGCGGCTTGGCGGGCGGCAGTAGCCGCTTCCCGGACGCCAGCCGTAGGGATGCGGCACTCCATAAACCACCGGCGGACGATAGCCGACGGGATAGTAGCCATAAAGATATGGGTCATAGTAGGCCCGGCGACGGTAGTCGTAGTAGCTGTAGCACGTGGGGTCGTAGCCCCAGCGCGGGTCGCCCGTGCCGACGAAGACGGAGGTGGAAAACGAGCTGCCTCCGTAGCCGTAGCCCTGACCGTAGCCGGAGCTGTAAGACCCGCCGACGGAGGTCGATGAGTAATAGGGATCGTAAGCGCAGGAGGCGAAACCAAGGGCGACCGCAGCTCCCACTGCGGCACCGGCCAATCGACGAAGATTTTTCTTCATGCGCCTACGACAGCACAGCGCGGCGTTCTATTCGAACGGATTTGACGGGAATTTTTCACCCCTGTCTCCCGTGGGTTGACAGGACCGGGGTTTCTCCGGATTCTTCTCCTGAAAGAGTTTTATGGAATATTCAAACGCACCGATTCTTGTCACCGGGGGAGCCGGATACATTGGCTCCCACACCGTCCGCCTGCTGGCGGGCCAGGGCAGGAAAATTGTCGTCCTCGACAACCTCGTTTTCGGCCACGACCAAGCCATCATCGATCCGGAAGTGGAATTGGTGGTCGGTGAGGTCGGCGATCAAGAACTCGTGCGCGCGCTGTTCGCCAAGCACCAATTCGGCGCCGTGATTCATTTCGCGGCCTACGCCTACGTCGGCGAATCGGTGACCAACCCGCTGAAATATTACCAGAACAACACCGCCGAGCCCATCAAGCTGCTGCAAGTGATGCAGGACGTCGGCTGCAAGGTCTTCGTTTTTTCCTCCACCTGCGCCACCTACGGCGTGCCCGACAAACTGCCGATCACCGAGACCAACCAGCAAAAGCCGATCAATCCCTACGGCATGAGCAAGTTGATGGTGGAGCACATCCTCGCCGACTGCGGCACCGCATGGGGCCTGCGCAGCGCCTGCCTGCGCTACTTCAACGCCAGCGGCTGCTCGCCCGACGGCAAAATTGGTGAAGACCACAACCCTGAAACCCATCTGATTCCCCGCGTGATGATGGCGGTCACCGGTGAAATCGACCACCTCGAAGTCTTCGGCACCGACTACGACACGCCCGACGGTACCTGCATCCGCGACTACATCCACGTCGAGGACCTGGCCGACGCCCACGCCCGCGCGCTCGACCACCTGGCGGCGGGAGGCGCATCGGTCCGCTGCAATCTCGGCACCGGAGTCGGCGTCTCGGTGAAGGAGATCATTTCCGCCGTCGAGGAAATCACCGGCAAGACCGTCCCGGTCAAATACGGCCCCCGTCGCGAGGGCGACCCTGCCTCGCTGGTCGCCGATCCCGCCCTCGCCAAAGAGCTGCTCGGATGGGTCGCCAGCCGCAAAAATATCCGCGACATGGTCGGCCCCGCCTGGCTCTGGACCTCGGGCCCGAGGGCCGGCAGATACCCGGCGAACCGGAAATAGAGGTAGCCGCGATGTATTGACATTTCCACTTGCGACAGCCGACAAAGGCGGCCACTTTGCCTCAACCCGAATCCAAACCCATGCACTCAATTGATTTGAAAACCCATCCCCGTCGGCGCAGCCAGGCGTTCACTTTGGTGGAAATGCTCGTCGTTATCGCCATCATGTCCATTCTGATGACCGCCGGAGCCATCGGCCTCGGCGGCATGGGCGGCAAGGGCGTGACCAGCGGCGTGGCTTCGGCAGAGTCGTTGTTTGATGAGGCGCGGTCCATCGCCGTCGGC
>CANHPN010000051.1 GCA_947462535.1 Akkermansiaceae bacterium
GGAGGCGAGCAGCGAACTCATCAAGATGTGCGGCGGCGCGCCGCTGGTCATCAAGCTACTAGAGGGAACCCAGGGCGTGGGCGTGGTGCTGGCGGAAACGGCGAACGCCGCGGAATCCGTCATCGAGGCTTTCAAGGGCCTGAATGCTAACATCCTCGTCCAAGAGTTCATCAAGGAGGCGGAGGGTGCCGACATCCGCTGCATCGTGGTCGGCGGGAAAGTCGTCGCGTCGATGAAACGCCAGGGCGGACCCGGCGAGTTCCGCTCGAACCTGCATCGCGGCGGAACCTCGGAGAAAGTCAAAATCACCGCGCAGGAACGCACTGTGGCAATCAGCGCCGCCAAGGCGATGGGCCTGAACGTCGCGGGCGTGGACCTGTTGCGCTCGAATCACGGCCCGGTGGTGATGGAGGTGAATTCCTCCCCGGGCCTTGAAGGGATCGAGCTGTCGTCCAAAAAAGACGTCGCTGGAATGATCATCGAGTTCATCGAGCGGACGGCGGTGAAGCCGTCCAAATCGACGGACAAATAACCGATCAGCCTTGGGCTTTGATGCGGCCGAGGACTTCCTGATAGGCCTCCATCACGCCGCCGAGATCGCGGCGGAAGCGGTCCTTGTCCATCTTCTCGCCGGTCTTTAGATCCCACAGACGGCAGCCGTCAGGGCTGATCTCGTCGGCAAGGACGATGACGGACGGATCGGAAACCAAACGGCCGAACTCGAGCTTGAAGTCGATGAGCTTGAGCCCGCACTTGGCGAAGAAATCGATGAGGATCTGATTCACCTGGAGAGCGGATTTACGCAGGTGGGCGAGGTCTTCCGGGGTGGCCAGGCCCATTTCGCGGATGTAGTCGTCGTTGATGAGCGGGTCGCCGAGCTCGTCGCTCTTGTAGGAGAACTCGACGATCGGCTGGGAGAACGCACGGCCTTCCTCGATGCCGGTGCGCTTGCAGTAGCTGCCGGCGGAGAAGTTGCGAACGATGACCTCGACCATGAGGATATCGACTTTTTTGACCTCGACGTTCGTGTCGTCGATCTGGCGGACGAAGTGGGTAGGGACGCCGGCCTTTTCCAGCATACCGTAGATGAGCGTGCTGATCTCGTTGTTGAGATGGCCTTTGTTTTCGAAACTGGCCTTCTTCTCGCCGTTGAATGCAGTGGCGTCGTTCTTGAACTCCATGCGCAGGGTGTTTGGATTTTCGGTGGCCCAGAGCCGCTTGGCTTTTCCTTCGTAAAGTGGAGTCATGCGGAAGTCGTAAAACCACGCCCAGCTCCGGTCAAGAGATCTGAATCCGAATGACGAAATGATTGCGAAGAAAGCGGATGCTTTACCCCATGAAAATTGGGGACTTGCATGCTATCTTGCTTTCCTGAAACCTGCCGTAGTATTATGAATGACCGCGAATCCCCCGCCAGCCGCCCCTTGCCCCCTGCCAAGGCGAGATTCCTGCACGCCCGCTCGCTGTCATCCAAGCGACCATTCAAAGTCGCGGTGTTCTTTTCGTCGCTGCATTTTTTGGGACTGATCACGACGGTCACCGCGCTCGTGTTGTTCTTCCTGGAGCCGAGTCCGCTTACGAGAAATTTCGTCCTCGGCGGGATCGGGTTCAGCGTGGTGACCTGGCTGATCGCGTTTTTCAAACGGCGCGCGGCGTATTGCCCGCTTTGTAGAGGAACTCCGCTGATCGACTCGGGAGCCAGCCCCCACTTCCGGGCGACGCGCATTTTCCCCTTCAGCCACGGAGTCAGCGCCACTCTTTCGATCATCGCCTCGCTGACGTTCCGCTGCATGTATTGCGGCTCGGATTTCGACTTGCTCAAGACGCCCTCGCATCTTCGTGGGACAACGACGGACGCCGCCGACTGAGCCCGCGCATTAGGACTCCATGAGCCGGGCTTGGCGCTCGGCCATCGTCCACGCCACTTCAGGAACCAGTTCGTGCCAGAGCGAGTCATCGGAATGAATCATCCGCCAGACGTCGCGCCCGGTGTAATCGAGTAGCTGGTCGTCGTCACAGGAAATCCCCTGGATTCGTTTATTAGCGAGGAAGTGCTGGTAAAGGTGCACGCTGTCCTCCGGAGCGAGGAAGGTTTCCGCAGTGACAAGCTCGCCTGTGCGGCGGTTTTTCCAGGGGAAAACATAGAGCGTGACCCCCTTCTTGAACAGGCGCCCGAACGATTCCAGCAAACCTCCCGCGAGACTTTCTGACCACTTCGGTTTGAACAGCTCGTTGAGCAAACCGATGCTCAGAAGAATTCCGATAGGCTTGCTGGTATAGCGGTGGAGAAACGCCGCGATCCGGTGGAACTCGGCACAGCGGGAGAGCAGCACGGTTTTCCCGAGCGCCTGGAGCGCGTCCGCCCGATCCAGGAAATCCACCGGATCGACCCCGCGTTCGCGGAGGAGGTTGTGCATCGAGATTTCACACAGCTCGATGGCCGAGTCGCGATCCGCCTCACTCAACGAGACGCCGAAGCTCTCGCGGGCCTGCTCCAGCATTTCGAGATGGACGTTCATCACTGGGTTGAAGCTGCCCCGCAGCAGCAGAACCGGGTGACTATAAAGCGCCTCGGCGGGCTGGACGACTTCGCCGTTAGGAAGGAACATCGTTGCGTCCGTCAGCCCGCTTTCGACCAACTGCAGGGCGCAGAGCCGGTTGTCGAAAAATCCGTAGCCGTGGCCGGTGAACTTCAACAGATCCACCTCCACCCGTCCGGGGGCGAGATTGTCCAACAGCGACTCGACGAACTTCTTCAAATGCCCGCGGTGCCGGAAAGTCGAGTGGATCAGGTTCACGCCGATGATGCCGAGCGCTTCCATCTGGGCGATCGACCCGGCGTCCAACAATCTAACGTGCAGGGTGATGTCTGACGGAGGATCTTCCGGTTTCATCTGGAACCGCAGGCCGAGCCACCCGTGGCATTCACCGCTGTCTTGCCAGCCGCGGGCGCGCACGGTGTTGCAGAACGAGAAGAAGGTCGTCTCCTTGCCTCGCTTGGGGGCGAGCCGTTCGAGCAGGATCGAGTATTCGTGATTTAGCATCGCGCCGAGCCGGTTTGCCGACACATAGCGGTCGGCACGGCCGTAAATGGCGTCGCTCATGGTCATGTCGTAGGCGGAAATCGTCTTCGCCACGAGACCCGCGCTGCCGGACGCGCGAAAGAACCAGTTAGCCGTCTCCTGACCCGCCCCGATCTCGGCGAAGGTGCCGTAAATCATCGGGTCCAGGTTGAGCTCCAGAGCCTTGTCGTAAGATGTCGGTGTCATAGGGAATCCGCCTCCTCCACCCAGCCCTCACTCACGAAGCGCTCGATCTTCACCTGGTTGTCCGTCGTCGCGCCGGCGGGGAATTTCAGCGACAACATCAACTTGATGCTCTTGATGTCGGCAGCGAGATGGATTGCCCCGCTCACGTCAGTGCCTTTCTCTGCATAACCATAGAGCACGTGTTCCTGGTCGGGCGACTCGAGGCGGTAGGACTGCCATTTCTGATCGTCGGTGAACTCGAAGTTATAATAATCCACCGCCGCCAGAATGACGCGGAAGACGTGGCCGCTGGTCGGCTTGGACTCCATGAACTTTTCCCAGGAAATCTCCGACCAGCCGACCCAGCTCTCCCAGTCGATTTTCAGTCCTTGCGGGGTATCGATGAACGCGAGGGACTTCTCCTCGAAATCACGGGTCCTTACAACGAGCGCAACGAGTTTGTCCCTCACAGAAAAACCCACGGCCGATCCGAGCGGCTGCATGCCGGTAGCCTCGATTTTTCCTTCCGGATAGAAACCCCGCATGCGGCCCTCCGCCACTGCGGGATTGCGGACGAGAGGCAGGAGCTCCTCCACCGTCCTCGCTTCCAGGAATTTCCGCGCCATTGACTCGGCCTCGGCCAGCAGCGCGGTATCGCTGCGTTGAACCGCAGGCGGAATGGCTGCATCATCGAGATTTTTCACGGCGGCGGGCGGAGTCACTATCTGACCAAGCGGGTCGAAAAACGGCTTGATCCCCCCGTTCATCGCGAGAAAAACGCCTGCCGCAATCAGCACTGACAACGCAACCCCGCCGGCCACCAACAGACCCGCCTGTTCATTCCCCTTGTCGCGCTGCAGGGACGATCCCGGTTCCTGACTCCACGCGAGGTACTCCTGGCCGTCGGCCTTCTTGCGACCGCAGTTTTTCGAACCGCGTGATCTCCCCTCCTTAGCGGGCTCATCCACCATCCGCCCCGGCGCGATCAATGGCGGCGGCGTGTCAAGCGAGATCGGGATTCTCATCATCCGTCGGCAACTTGGACAAAGGATCCCCTTCCCGTCATGATCCCTCGGCACGCGGAAGACGAGCCGGCAATCCGGGCATACATAAGCACTCCATCTGCGTGCGTTTTCCATACCGTCTGTCACACCACCACCCTGAGCTATCACGATGGTGGACTGCAAGCTTGCTGTCAGGTGCGGGTCGGAAATTCCCACCTCGCCTTAAATTTCGTGGACCGGGAGGTTCGAAACCTCTTCCCGAACCGTCTCGGCCAGCGCGGTCGAGAGATAGCGTTCGGTGGACGAGCAACCGATGGTTACGATGCGTTTGCCTTTGAACTCGGGACGTTTGGCGACCTGCATCGCCGCCCAGACGTTCGCGCCGGTGGAGATTCCCGCTGGCAAACCTTCGAGCTGCGCCAAGGCTTGCGCGGTGGCGATGGCATCCTCGTTGGAAACCAGGATGGTCTCGTCGATGATCGAAACGTTGAGGTTCTTCGGAATGAAGCCGGCACCGATCCCCTGGATCATGTGAGGACCCGGCGCGCCGCCGGAAATCACCGGGCTGGCGGCTGGCTCGACCGCGAAAATTCTGGCCGTGCCGCGCGATTTCAAAACCTCGCCGACTCCGCTGAGCGTTCCACCCGTGCCGACCCCGGCGACGAAGGCGTCTACCTGGCCATCGGTGTCGCGCCAGATTTCCTCGGCCGTCGTCTCGCGGTGCACCTGCGGATTGGCCGGATTGTCGAACTGACCGGGTCCGAACGAACCTTCGCCGTGTTCTTCGAGAAGCTTCTTCGCCATCGCGATGGCACCGTTCATGCCGCGGGCGCGCGGCGTGAGGACGATTTCCGCACCGAGCAGACGCAGCAAGACGCGGCGCTCGATTGACATGCTTTCGGGCATGGTCAGGATGCAGCGATAGCCCTTCGAGCGGGCGATGAATGCGAGCGCGATGCCGGTGTTTCCGGACGTCGGCTCGATGATCAGTCCGCCGGGCTTGAGCGATCCGTCCCTCTCGGCGGCTTCGATCATCGCCTTGCCGATGCGGTCCTTGACGCTGAAAAGCGGGTTAAAAAACTCGGCCTTCACGCAGATCTCGGCGTCGAGTCCGGCAGTAATGTGGTTGAGGCGGATCAGGGGAGTATTGCCAACAGTGGCAACCATGTTTTCGGCGATGTTCATGATGGTGGAGTTTTGGGGAAAATGTGTCCCGGCTGTCACAGCCGGCTTCTGACAGTTCAAATCTGGAAATCGGGAGTACCTGAGTCAAGATGAAGTCCGCATTCGTATTTCTCGCCGTTGAAGCGCGTGGATTCCGAATCGCCCTCCTCCGCAGGACGCGTGCTGTGCCAGTCACCCATCGTGACGTAGCCTTTCTCGGCGAGCGGATGGCGCGGCAGTCCGTTCTGATGGAAATAAAGATCCACCTGCGCGTCCGCCCAGTCGAGGATCGGATAGGCCTTCACAGTCCTCTTCTGCTGCTCGACGAACGGCCGGTCCAGACGCGTGCTGGACTGCGACCGGCGGAGGCCGCTGAGCCAGACATCGGCCCCGGTTTCCCGCAGCGCGCGGTTCATCGGCTCGATCTTGGTGATCAGCCCGTAACGGTCGGCGCCGTCCTTGCCGTTCTCCCAGAGGTTCCCCCACAGCGCCTGCATCCGCGCGGCCGAAACCGTCGGCTGATAGGTCCGCAGGTCGAGGTCGAACATCGAGGTGAGCGTCTCCGCATACTGATAGGTCTCGGGAAACAGGAAACCGGTGTCGATGAAGACGACGGGAATCTTCGGCGCGTGCTCGTGAATCAGGCGGAGCATGACCGCCGCCTGAAGGCCGAAGCTGGTCGATGCGACGAGGCGGTTGCCGAGTTGTTCGTAGAGCAAGCGCAGCCGCTCCCCGGCGCGCAACGGCGCGAGGGCGGCGGATAGCTCCGCGGCATCGATGTCCGTGGAAACCACTGCGGGTGGTTGGAATTTCAGGGCAGCCATGATGCGGGTTTCTATCAAGCCTTGGCGAGTGCCTCGGGCTTCAGATTTTTGTGGAAATCCGGGCCTTGGATGGTCTCGGCCACATAACCGTTGCGGATGCAGAAATCGCCGAAGTGTTCGCCCTCGTTCCGCTCCTTGGCGTAGCTTTGGAAGAGCGGTGCGAGCAGCGGCTTGATCTTCTCGGCCGGAACGTTTTCCCGATAGAGCTTTGACAAGCGCTGGCCCGCGAAGCCGCCGCCCAGATAGACGTTGTAAGCAGATGGTCCGCGGCCGACGAAGCCGATCTCGGCGATGAACGGGCGGGCGCAACCGTTCGGGCAGCCGGTCATGCGAATGGTGATGGCGTCGTGGCGCAAGCCGTTTTCCTCGAGGGATTCCTCAAGCTCGGTGATGAGATCCGGCAGGTAGCGCTCGGCTTCGGCGAGGGAGAGTCCGCAGGTCGGCAGGGCGACGCAGGCCATCGAGTTCAGGCGGAGCGCACTCTTTAAGTGGCTGCCCTTGATGCCATACTCGGCGAGCAGTTTCTCGATCGCGGGACGCTTGGCCGGCGAAACGTTCGCGATGATGAGGTTCTGATTTGCGGTGAGGCGGAAGTCGCCGTCGTGGATTTTCGCGATCTCGCGCAGTCCTGTGCGCATCGGATAGCTCGGCGTGTCGAGCACGCGGCCGCCGGCGATGAAGAGCGTGAGGTGGGAATTCCCGTTGTCATCCTCGACCCAACCGTAGCGGTCGCCGTTGTCCTCGAACTTGAAATCACGGACCGGTCCGAGTTCGTAGCCGAGGTATTCGTTGAGCTTGGCGAGAATCCAGGCCGGACCGTGATCGTCCACGGTGTATTTGAAGCGTGAATGCTTGCGGTCCGTGCGGTCGCCGAAATCGCGCTGCACGAGCACGACCTTTTCCGCGACATCCACAACCTGCTCCGGCGTGCAGAAGCCGATCACGTCCGCGATCCGCGGATAGGTGGCCTCGTTGCCGTGCGTGGAACCCATGCCGCCGCCCACGGCAACGTTGTAACCCACGAGCTCGCCGTCCTCGACAATGGCGATGAAGGAAAGGCAGTTCGCGTAGATATCGACGTCGTTGGACGGCGGCACGGCGATGGTGATTTTGAACTTCCGCGGCAGATAGGTCTTGCCGTAGATCGGCTCGAAATCCTCCTCGGTGGATTCAATCTTCTCACCGTCCAGCCAGATCTCGTGATAGGCGCGCGTCTGCGGCGTGAGATGGGCGGAGATATCCTCCGCCGCCTTCAATGCCAGGGCGTGGATTTTCGAGAGATGCGGGTTCGGATTGCACATCACGTTGCGGTTCACGTCGCCGCAGGCCGCGATGGTATCCATGGCGCTCTGGTTGATCTCGGCGATGGTGCGCTTGAGATTGCTCTTGATGATGCCGTGGAACTGGAACGCCTGCCGGGTAGTGAGCTTGATGGTGCCGTTCGCGAACTGCGTGGCGAGACGGTCGGTTTCCAACCACTGGTGCGGCGTGGCCACGCCGCCTGGCACGCGGATGCGGATCATGAAGGAAAAAGCCTTCTCCAGCTTGTGCTTGCGGCGGCCGGCGCGGAGGTCGCGGTCGTCCTGCTGATAGGTGCCGTGGAACTTCAGCAGCTGCTGGTCGTCCTCGCACATTGAGCCGGTGGAAAGGTCGGCAAGCCCCTCGGCGATCGTGCCGCGGAGATAGTTGCTGTCGATCTTGATGTATTCATTCGCGGAGAGTTTCTTGTCACTCATGATGATGGAAATTTTGAAGTTTAATAAACGTCGCGTTGATAGCGTTTGGTTTTCTTGAGGTTCTCGACGTAAGCCTCGGCGGCCTCGCGGGAAATGCCGGCCTGGCTCTCCACGATCGAGATCAACGTCTCATGGACGTCGTGAGCCATGTGGGTGGCATCGCCGCAGACATAGAAGTGCGCGCCTTCCTCGAGCCATTGATAGAGATCCTTCGCCTGCTGGAGCATCCGGTGCTGGACATAGACTTTCTCCGGCTGGTCGCGGGAGAACGCGACGTCGAGCCGGGTGAGCGCGCCCTCCTTGAGATACTCCTGCCACTCCAGTTGATAGAGGAAGTCGTAGGTGTAATGCTGGTCGCCGAAGAACAGCCAGTTTTTCCCGGGGCTGCCGAGCGCCGCTCGATGCTCGACGAAGGCGCGGAACGGCGCGATGCCGGTGCCGGGCCCGACCATGATGATCGGCGTGGTGCCATCTGCAGGGAGTCGGAAATTCTTGTTCGGCTGCACGAAGACCTGCACTTGATCACCCGGCTTCACGTGGTCTGCCAGATAAGTCGAGCAGACGCCGTTCCGCTTGCGGCCGTGGCTTTCATAGCGGACGGCGGACACCGTGAGATGAACCTCGTCAGCATGCGCCAGCGGGCTGGAAGCGATCGAGTAAAGCCGCGGTGGCAGCTTGCGGAGAATGCTAGTGAGCGCGTCGGCGGAAAGTCCGTTGGGCGCGAATTCAACGATGGCGTCGATGATCTCGCGGCCGGCGCTGAATTCCTTAAGACGCTCTTTGGCGTCCTCGGCGAGCAGCTCGCGTAGCGCGGCGGAGTCGCCGGCTTCGGCGAGCTTCGTTAAAACAGCACGGGAGAGCGCAGTGATGTCATAGTCTTCGCGGAGCGCGTCGGCCAGCAGCTTGCGGCCGACGGCTTTCACTTCGACTTCCTCGTTTCCGGTCAGTTTGGCGGCCTGGATGATGTCCCTGACCATTTCCGGAGCGTTCACCGGAATGACGGCTAGCGCGTCGCCCGGTTCGTAGGAAAGCCCGGAAGTGGCGAGCGAAAACTCGAAGTGCAGGGTTTCCTTGGTGGAGCCCTCGCCATTCAGAACGACCTTGTCGAGGGTCTCTGCGGGAAAAGGGTTCTTTTTTCCGAACTCGACCGCCGGGGCGAACGCCGGGGCCGCAGATTGAATGACTGCAGCCGCGGAGGCCGGAGCCAGCGCCGAAAGCGCGCTTTCCAACCAGCCCGCGTAGGCGTCCTCGTAGTCCACATCACAATCCTGACGGGCGGAAACGCGGGTGGCTCCGAGAGCTTCTAACCGCGCGTCCACGTCCTTTCCGATCTGGCAAAATTTCTCATACGCCGTGTCGCCAAGCCCGCACACCGAGAAGCGGACGCCGGCCAAGGAAAGGTCCGAGCTCATGAATTCCTTGCAGAAGGAAACGGCGGTTTCGGGAGGTTCGCCGTCGCCCCAGGTCGAAACGATGACGAGAAGTTTGGTGGATTTCGCCAGTTCGGACAGGGAGATTTCCGACATGTTTTTCATGACGGCCTGGAAGCCGCGCTTCTTGGCAGCCTTCACGGCCCGGTCCGCGAGGACCTCGGAATTCCCCGACTCGGTGCCGTAAAGGACCGTGAGTTTTCCGGCGGAAACCGGGGCGAGTGTGGCAGCAGCCGAGGTTCCCGAAGCGGCGAGGAATCCGCTCAGCCAGCCACGTTGGACAGGATTGAAGCCGGCAAGAAGCGAATCCAACGCGGTGCGCTGGTCAGAAGTGAATGGGGCGTGCTCTGGAAGCATAATCCTTAGTTAATTACCTTGTTTTATGAGGTTTCGCCCAGAAAGTGAGTGTAAACGTCGCGATACGCAACCATTTTTTTAAGAATGCTTTCTCTCCGCAGCCCCAATCGTCACTTCCCAGCGCCCGGATTTCCGCCTACTCCTTCGCCGTGCTCCGCTCGCTGCGCTTGATGGATTTCCGATGCTTTGCCTCGCTGGACCTTGAAGTCCCGGCGGAGGGCGCGATTTTGACCGGCGACAACGCCCAAGGGAAAACCTCGATTCTCGAAGCCTTGTGCGTGCTGGTCCGGCTCCACTCGCCGCGCACCCACCGGATGGCGACGATGGCGCGCGTCGGCAGCAAGGGATTTGGCATCGCTGGCGATCCTTGGGACAGCGAGCGGCAAGTGCGTTATTCGCGCGAGGGCTTGGTGCTCAAGGTGAACGAGGAAATTCGCCCCAGCCAAACGCGCTATCTCGAAGACGGCGGACTGGTGGTGTGGATGGGCAACGAGGACCTCGAGCTGGTCCGCGGTCCCGGCGAAGGTCGCCGCCGCTACTTGGATTTCCTCGGCGCGCAAATCGATCCCACCTACCGCCGCTCGTGGTCGCGCTACCGCCGGGCCTTGCGGGCGAAGAATTTACTGCTCAAGGAGAGCCGCCCCCGCGACGCGGAAATTTTGTCCTACGAGGAAATCCTGGTCGAACACGGCGGTGTGCTGATGAAAGCGCGCGCGCGTTTGATCGAGGAACTCGCACCGCTCGCCGCCGAGGCGCAGCGGGCGGTCAGCGGCAGGGACGAGCCGTTGACGCTGAACTACCTTCCCGCCAGCGGCCCGGATTTGCGGGAGTCGATGCTGCAAGCCCGGGAACGCGAAACCCGCCTGCGCCAGGCGGTCGTCGGCCCCCACCGCGACGAGCTCGACCTGCGAATCCACGGCATGCCCGCCGCCGATTTCGCCAGCGAGGGCCAGCAACGCACGCTCGCGCTAGCCCTCAAACTCGCGCAGGGGACATTGCTCGAACGCCGCGGCGGGAAACTGCCGATCTACCTGATGGACGACATTTTCGGCGAGCTCGATCCCGGCCGCCGCAACGCGCTGATGAACCACCTCCCGCCGCACGCGCAGAAATGGATCACCACCACTCACCTCGACTGGATGCGGGAAACGCCCCAGCTCGGCGGACTCGGCCGCTTCCGCGTGAGCGACGGCAAAGTGAGCGACTGACTCAATCTCAGCGAATCCCATGTCCAAAGCTGTGAAAAACAACGGACCTCGCGAATGACTCGAACTACAAGCGAACCGAAAAGAATTCGCCAGCCTCCAGAAGTATTACCACGCCCGCGAGCTGAGGCGGTGAATCACTTCTTCCGGATCTGCCAGATTTCGACGAGCTGGTTGCGCTCCGGGACGCGGCTGCTGAAGCGGTCGGTCTGGCCGAGATAGACCGCTTGCGTGAGTTGTCCGGGGCGCTTGACCGAGGAAATCAATTCGGCGGCAGCGGTCGCCCGATCGGACGA
Organism: Akkermansiaceae bacterium; assembly: GCA_947462535.1. GTDB lineage: Bacteria > Verrucomicrobiota > Verrucomicrobiia > Verrucomicrobiales > Akkermansiaceae > Luteolibacter. The sequence goes on from CANHPN010000051.1 coordinate 11,265, forward strand.
GAGCGTGCGGTTGCTATCCACGTTGCCGGTTTCCGAGGCGTAGCCGATGGCGAGGATGAGGTCGCCATCCGGGATTTCAGCGACGAAATTGCGAATCGCATCCGTATCAGCCGGAACCAGCGCGCTGGAACCGGTGGCGAAGTTGAGAGTCTTTAGCACATTGGCACCCAGTTGCACGGCAAGACTGCTGTAGGCGGCGGAAATTTCCGAGTCCGGCTTGTTTTCCAACTGGCGGAGATTGCGGAACAATTCCACGGCGGCGGGAAGGAGCTCGTTTTCCGAACTCGCAAACAGTTTGGCTTTCGAGAGGTCGCCTTCGAGTGCCTGGACGCGGGCTTCGAAGAATTCCTTGGCGCGCTGCGTTTCCTCCAGACGGCGTTTCAGATCGGCATAATCCTCGGCCGTGACGCCTGCGCTTTTCAGGCGGGCCTCGCTGAGCTCGGCGGCGAGGGCGTCGCGCTGGGCTTTCAAATCCGCCAGATCGCGGCGGAGAATGTCGCTGTCGGAGTCGTTGACCACGGCGCGCTGGAAGTCGCCCTGGAGGCGGGTGATCTCGGCGGATAGACTCTGGCGGAGTTTCTCGGAGCGGAGGATTTCGGCATTGCGGGCCGTGAGCTCGCTGTCCTTTTCCGCGAGCATTCTCTGATAGCTGGCGGCGAGCGCCACAATCGTATCGGCATCCTTTTTCAATCGGCCGGCGATGTCTTCGATGGGCTCGGAATCCCCTTCGATGGGACGCAGCCCCATCGCGATGCGCTCGCGGTTATACTCACTGCGCAGGGCGTTGGCCTCCGCCTGGAGCGCTGTGACGTCGGCATTGTTCGATGAGGAAACCGAAGAGCTGTTTTTAAGCACCATCACGAGGAGCACGCCCAGCAAGGCGATGATCACAAACGCCAATATGGCCGCAGGTGGCAGGCTGGATTTCAAGACTGACCCGGACTGGCCAGAAATCCGGCCCTCCGTTTCGGCGTCTGCTTGCTCGTGGTCTGGCGATTTCTCATCCGGCATACCGGGAGGTTGCCCACCCCGCCCCGCCGCTGTCAACCCGCCGCTTCGTCAGCGCGCGGCGAGCAGGCGCAGGAAATCGGCGGGCTGGTCGAAAATGTAATCCGGCTCCGAGGCGGCGAGCGATTCGCGGGAATTGAAGCCCCAAGTGACTGCGGCCACGGGAATCCCAGCCTTTTGCGAGGCCTTCACGTCGCGCAACTCGTCGCCGATGTAGAGCATTTCCCCGGGCCGCAGCGAGAAGGTCTTGCGGATGGCTTTAAGGTGCTTGGACTTGCCGGTGAGCTTGGAGGTGGAGGAAATGAAGTCGAACTGGTCGCGCAGGCCGTGGGTCCGCAGGAACAGATCGACGTTGGCGGTGGTGTTGGAGGTGAGAACCCCGAAACTAACGACGTGGCGGCGCATCTCGACGAGCACCTCGGCCATGCCATCGATGAGTTTCAGCGAGGTGATATTGCCGCGCATCATGCCGGTGCCTCGCGAAATGAGCGCGGGCACGCGGCGCTTCGGGATGTCGAGGTGATCGAGCAACTCCTTGAGTGATAGATGGCGGAGTCCGTCGAGCTCGTGCTCTTCGACCTTGCGGATGCCGTAGTCGGGGGCGATGAGGTTGAAAATCCGGCGCGTCTCGCCAAGGGTGTCGGCGATGGTGCCGTCGAAATCAAAAACCAGTGTCTTATAGGTCATCGGTAAGCTGCTTAAAAACCACAAGGGCCCGCCTTAGACCAGCGGCAAATTCGGGTGGATGTCGCCGTCGAGCGGCGAGCTTTCGCCCGCAAGGTGCCGCAGCAACGCGGCGAAGGCGATCATCGCCGCGTTGTCGGTGCAGAGTGCGGGAGTCGCCACGTAGATTTCCAGTCCGGCACGGTCGGCGGCTTGTTGGAAAGCCGCGCGCAGGGCTTGGTTGAGGCTGACGCCGCCGGAGAGGGCGACGCGGCGGCGACCGGTTAGCTCCGCGGCGCGCAGGGTTTTCCGCACTAGGATCTCGATCACCGCCTGTTGGAACGAGGCGGCGAGATCGGCGACGGGCAGCTCGCCGGTCTGTTTTTGAAGGGTATAAAGCACTGCAGTTTTCAGGCCCGAGAATGAGAAGTCCAGATGCGGCTCGTGGAGCATCGAGCGCGGGAAATCATAGGCTTTCGGATCGCCGGCGCGGGCGGCCTTCTCAATCTCGGGTCCGCCCGGATACGCCAAACCTAACATCTTGCCCACCTTGTCGTAAGCCTCGCCCGCCGCGTCGTCGCGGGTGCCGCCGAGTTTCCGATAGCAGCCGGGGCCATCGACATCGAGCAGCAGCGTGTGACCGCCGGAGACGATCAGCGCGACATGCGGCGGGACCGAGGTTTGGTCGAGAAACGGCGAGAGAAGATGGCCTTCGAGATGGTTGATCCCTAGAAACGGCCGCCTCGCCGCGCAGGCCATGCCCTTGGCCGCCGTGCTGCCGATCAGCAGCGAGGACGCCAGGCCCGGACCGGTGGTGGCGGCGAACGCGTCGATCTCGTCCATGCGGACCCCGGCGTCTAGCAGCGCCATTTCCACCAACCCCCGTAGGTGCAGCGAGTGGTTGCGCGAGGCCAGCTCCGGCACCACGCCGCCGTGTTCGCGGTGGAGCGCGATCTGCGAGTTGATTTCCGAGGCGAGCACCTCCGTCCGCTGGCCGGGCTCGCCGCGGACGATCGCCACGGCGGTTTCATCGCAGGAAGATTCGATCGCCAGTAGGAGTGCCACGCGCGGATTCTTAGCGGAACCTCCGGCCAAAGCCCGAGAAAAAAAATCCGCGGCGCGCAATCAGCAATCCTCCATCGTATCGCCGACGATCTCCTCGGGATCGATGTCCACGCGCTCGTAGGAGGAAATCGCGGCGCGCACCATCGCCACCGCGCTCTCGTGCTCGTCGTGGATGACCTGGACTCCGAGCTCCCGCAGGCGCATGACTTCGGGGTAGTATTTCGCGCGGCCGAAAATACAGATGCCGCCGTTTCTCTCGCGGACGAGCGGGACGGCGATGCAGGTCGCGCTCACCGAGGGAAAGGTGAAAGCCACCAGCCGCGCCCGCTCGATGCCCGCGAGGTCGAGCGCCTCGGCGTGGGTCGCATCCGCGAAAAGCACCGGCTGGCCCTCCTTTTTCAAGGCGCGGACGGTGTCGGAATTCAGCTCCATCACCAGCGTCTTCACGCCGCAGCGTTTGAGGGCGGCGTTGAGGGATTTCCCCACCGGGCCGTAGCCGCAGATGATCGCGTGGTCGGAAATCTCCTTGATCGCCTTGGCCGGAGTCATCGACCCCGGCCCCATCTTTTGGGTGCTGAGAACGCCCTTCATTTCCAGCCATTTCCCGAACGGCCGGGAGCCGCGCATCAAGGATGGCACCGCCGCCATCGTCACCGCCGTGCAGACTAGCAGCATCTGCTCGACAACCGGATCCAGCGGTCGGTAGCCGCCGGCTTTGCCGATTAGGACGAGCGAAAATTCCCCCGTGCTCGCCAGACTGCCCGCCGCGAGCAGCGCCGGACGCCCCGGCAGTCTGATCCATTTGAGCACCGTGAAAACGATCCCGCTCTTCAACACCAGAATGGTCAGACTGCCTAGCAGCACCCGGTGCCAGTCCGACACGATCACCGAAACATCGATGAGCAAGCCGACGGAGATGAAGAAAATCGCCAGGAACAAATCCTTGAACGGCAGGATGTCCGATAGAATCCGGTGGCTATAAATCGACTCGCTCACCACCAGCCCCGCCGCGAAAGCCCCGAGCGCGAGCGACAAATTCAGCGCGCCCCCGGCAAACGCGACCCCCGCGCAAAGCCCGATGACCGTCAGCGTGAACAACTCGCGACTGCGGGTGCGCGCCACCGCGTTCAGGAGCGGCGTCAGTCCGTAGCGACCTAGCAGCCAGGCACCTGCGAGAAACACCCCCCCTTTCATCAATGCCTCGCCGACTTGCCCCGTCACCGTCCCTTCGCCCCGGCCGTAGAGCGCCGGCATCACCAGGAAAAAAACGATCACCAGAATGTCCTGGAACAACGCGATCCCCAGGCTCGCCCGCGCCCCGGGATTATTCGCCTGCCCCAAATCCTGGAACGACATCATCGCCACCGCCGTCGAACTCAGCGCCACCGCCACTCCCAGCACGATGCTGTCCGCCACCGGAAATCCCCACGCCCTCGCCAGCAAGCCCACGATCCCGGCCGTGATGCCGACTTGCAAACCGCCGCCTATCAGCGCCGTCCGCCACAAGTGCTTGAGCTCGCTGAGAGAAAACTCGATTCCTAGCGTGAACATCAGCAGCACCACCCCGATTTCCGCGAAATTGGTGATCACCGGATCGTCCTTAGCCAGCCCGGTCGCCCACAGCAGCCCGAAATTCCCGATCAGCACCCCGCTCAGCACATACCCGACCAGCAGGCTTTGTTTGAACTTCACCAGCATCAGTGAAATGAGCACCGCCAGCGCCAGCACCAAGGTCAGCAAGGCGAACAGCGGCGAGATATCCCCCACCCCGCTCGCTAGAAACTGACCCGGAAAAAACATCCCCGCCAGAGTCCCGGTTTATCGGCGGATGGCAAAGAACAAAAGCACGTGCTGTTGCGCGGCAATCCTCTCCGACCGCGAATTTGAGGCGAGCGTGGCGGCGATCACCGGTCGCCGCGCATTCATTCATTTCCTGAACCGACCGTTCGCGGCGACCGGTGATTGCCGCTACATTCAAAGGATCAAAGAAGAGGAAGAACCCGTTTGCTCAAGGATTGATCCGCAGTCCCACCGCCTCCGCCAGCTGTCTTTGCCGATCATCGAAACTCCAGAAAGTCTTCGCGCCGATTTCCATCGCGCTGGCCACATGGAGAATATCCAAACTCCGCGACTTCATGACGGAACTGTAACCGCGACTCAGCCCCATGGCCCGCCCGAAGACCCGCAGCCAATCCAGCTCCACTTCCAGCCAGGTACCACTGCTTCGTAACGATTCCATCCTCCGCTGCGACGACATCCCTTCCACCTCGTTCATCCGCCCCATCCCAACAGCCAGGCGGATTGCGTTTCCCACCTCAAGTTCCAACAGCTTTGAAAAAACCAATTTCCGCCCACCTTCCGCCATCATCTCAGTAGCGGAGTCGCTGTTCGAATCCCTCATCACCAACGAGACAAGGACGCTGGTATCGGCATAAATCATCACCAGCGGTAGCCCTCACGTTCTTCGAGCACGATGCTCTCGCCGACGTACGGCATCGACTTCAAAAACTCCCGCTGCTCCTCCGCCCACGCCACCCAATCCACCTCGCGCCCGAGTGGATTCTCCGGCTTATCCATCGGCACCAGCTTGCCCACTTGCTTGCCGCGCTTGGTCAGGATGATTTGCTCACCCTTCTCCACCTCTGCCATCAACTTCGACAAGTGATGCTGGGCCTCCCGTATCGTCGCCGTTCTCATTGTTGACACTTGTGACGCACATGGCTTCCCTTGTCAAACTCCCATCCCACGGCGCGGAGCTTGCTTGATCCGCTCCTTCGGATGAAATTGCTGCCGCATGCCGCTCGTCCGCCACAGCCGTTTCACCGCCATCGATTTCGAATCGGCCGGCGCGTCGCGGGGAAAAACCGACAGCCCGGTCCAGGTCGGGCTCGCCAGTTGGTCGGCGGAAACGGGACACTCCGACGCGTTCGTGTCCTACCTTTTCACCGACCAACCGATCCAGTGGGCCGCGCGAAAAGTCCACGGCATCGGTCCGGAAGACCTGGCCGATGCCCCTTCCCTGCTGCTGCTGTGGCCGGAATTCAAACGCCGTCTCGCCGGCGCTGTCGTCGTCGCCCACGGCAAAGGCACGGAAAAACGCTTTCTCCGCGCCTTCCCCGGCCATGGCTTCGGGCCATGGATCGACACGCTGCTGCTCGCCCGCGCCGCCTGGCCGGAACTGCCGGATCACTCGCTCGGCGCACTTTGCGAAACGCACGGACTGACGGAAACCATCTTGGCGCTGGTCCCCGCGAAGTCGTGGCATGACGCGCTTTTCGACTCCGTCGCCTCACTCGTCCTGCTTGCCCATCTTGTAGAAACCCATGCCCTGGCGGATCACCCGGTCGCAGCTTTGTCGCAGCCAGACACCTCCGCCTGGCACAAAACCCGGAGAGTCTAACCCACCTCATGAAACAATTTCTCCAACTCCTCGCCATCGCGTCGGTCACCAGCGGTTTCGCTTCCGCCAAAGAACCCGACGCCGATGCGGACGCAGCGCTCGTCCGCTCGCTGCTCGCTGAAAATCTATCCGAGCGCACCTTCTCCTTTGCCACCGTCGCCGAGGCCTGTTCCGGGAAAAAAGTCCTACCACTCGATGACAGCCCCGCCCACCAGCGGATCACCGCCGCCATCACCAAGGCCCTGGCCGCCACCCTCGCCGAGCTCAACCAACCCGACTCCCCCGTCCGCCAACTCCGCCGGATCAACGAGGCATCGAAATTCTTCGAAGATTCTATCCAAAAGCACCTCAACGCGATCCCCGGCTTGAAATGCGACGTCCCGCCGACCCGCTCTGGCGAACACCAGCGCGCCGGCTATCCGGACATCCGCATCGTCGATCTGGAATCCAAAATTGTCTTCTATCTCGACCCCAAACTCATCGAACAAGGCTCCGCAGAGAGCTCCTTCCGCAGCTTCTATTTCGAGCCGAAAAACGAAACCCTCAAGATCACCGACGACGCCGTGCACCTGCTTGTCGGCATCGAGCACGACGGCAAGGACCAGCACTGGACGTTCAGCGGTTGGCGGCTGGTCGATCTAACAAAACTCCGCGTCCGGCTCAAAGCCGAGTTCCAGGCGTCCAACAAAGATCTCTACCGATAGCGGTTCCTGAAGGCTTCGACCGCTCACTTGCCCGGCACGATCCAGATGTTGCGGAAGGCCACAGGGTTCCAGTGCTCTTGGAGGAAGACCGGCCCTTCCGGCCCCCCCACGGGATTGTTCAACGGGGCGGATGTGGTGAAGTCCTTGGCGAGTTCCAGGTTTTCATGCACCAACTCGCCATTGAGCCGGACCGTGATCCGGGGCCAGGTGGTGCGTTTGCCGGAAGCGTCGAATTTCGCGGCGGTGAATTCCACATCATAGGTCTGCCACGCCAGTGGCGGCAGGCACATGTTCAACCGGGGTTTGGAAATCGAGTAGATGCCGCCACACTCGTTATCGTTTCCGTCAAGGCCGAACGAATCGAGGATCTGCGTTTCCCAGCGGCCGCTGTGATAGATTCCGCTGTTGCCGCGCTCCTGGCCGCGGGCGTCGGGCTTGTAGGGCGTGCGGAATTCCAAGTGCAGCTTGTAGTCGCCGAACTTCTGTTTGCTGGTGCAGCCGGTGGCAATCAAGTAGCCGTTCTCCACCTTGCCGTTCTCCCAGTGCTCCGCCGATGTGCCGTCGAAGAGAATCACCGCCCCCGCAGGTGCCTTCGAGTCCAAGCTGGGACTGTGACGCTCGATTCGCGGAAGTTGTGATTTTGATCCATCTTCGGAATTCAGGCCGAGTTTACCGTCCTTGATGATCGCATTGGCCTTCTTCGCCTCATCCGTGAACAAAACTTCGTCACCGTGGCGCAGGCCCTTTAAAATTACGCGCTTCTTGCCGGGAGCCCACCCGCGGCCCGGCAAGCCTCCCTCGAGAACATAAGCGTCGAACTGACCGTTGCCGAGAGCCACCACCTGGACGCCCACGCCGGACTTGTCGCCGCCATATTCCCCCTGGATCGCGAAATCCGGATCCTCGCGAAGCGCGACCTCGGGATCAGTCCATACCCGGATCACCGCCGGAGGCGCGCCCCCCGCAAAGCCGGTGCCAAACATGAAAAGGGCGGAAAAAACGCAGAGGGCAGGTCGTATGATCATCGAAATGTATGAGTTGCCCCTCATACGCCACAGTGCCGGCACATCTTACAACCATTAATACCATGTTCCGCTACTCCCGACGGCGGTGGCGGCGGTGCTGTAGCGTTGTTCCATGAGATCGCAAAGGACCGCCATGAGGAAAGCCGTGGAGCGGATGTCGAAACGCTCGTGAAGGGACTGGCGCGCCATGCCCGAATGGTCCCTGTCCTTGAGGTCGCCAGCGATCTGGTTAAACGAAGCCAGCCCGGTGACCACGGAACTCAGCAGGCATTGGAGGAAACCGGCAGCGGAGAACTTGCGGGTTTGGCGGATGATCAAGCGGGCTTGGCTTGCGATCAGATCAAGGTCGGGCAGGCTCGGCCACGAGCGGCCGGCGGGTAAGGCTTTTGACATACCGAGCTTGCTGGCCCGCTCGCCTTGCCAAGCTTTTATTGTGACTCTTTTTTGTCTAAATCACGTAATACCAGTAATTTACACGCCCGCATGCCGCGGATGGAAAAATCCTGAAAATAAAAATTGACGCTAACAATCTCTATTATCAATAGTCCGCGCGAATCTAATCAATCGATGGTGCCTCCGGAAAACCTCCGGCGACCAAAGAAGTTAGGTTTGTCGGATATCTGCCGATCCGATAAGGGAAAAGGGCGGATTAAACCTTTATGCTTACGTGCTTTGTGATCCAATAAATTATAAGGACAAGTTCGGATTGGATCGAAAGATCGTTGGAGGAGCCCATATTGAAGTTCAGATTAATAAATGGAAATGTAATGATGGGAAATGGGTTAAGAATGGCTCTGAAATTTGGGGGTTCGGGCAAGATGTGAATTCGGGTGGCGAAGCCGTATGGGCGGCGGTCGCTGGGATGATTTACTATCCGGGAACTATTTGGAAAACGGATTCGACTGATCAAATTGAAAATGGAACCAAGACAGATCCTGATTCAGATATGAGAGCATTGAAAAAACTGCGAGAGCTACAAAAAAAGGGGATAAGGTATAATAATCTAGTGCAAAATTGTCGTGATTTTGCGAGAGGATTTGAAGGGTATGGGAGAGATGGTTACGGAGGCAAATCGCAGAAACCGACAACCAATCACGATGGCACTCCTTGGATTGCTCCGAATCATTAATTTTGGAAAGATGAAGAGATTTCGACTATTTCCCACGGTTCTGTTCTCAGCTATTATGGGGTTCGCAATAATTTCGGCGTCAAACAATCCCACATTACTGACCAGTCGTGACGCCGACACTTTTTTGTGGATAAAATCGCACGAGATATTATTCATGTTGCTCGCGGTGACTGCTGGGATGGTGTTTCACATGGCCA
>CANHPN010000052.1 GCA_947462535.1 Akkermansiaceae bacterium
GCCAGCGTGCTGCCGGTGATTTTGTAGCCGCTGCTGTTGAAGGTGATCGATTCCGCAGCCATTTGCGCGGCAAGCGTGATCACATACTGGTCGGTGGTTCCGTCTGTGCCGGCAAAGGTGGCGGCGTTGCTGGCGTCGGTGGTTGAGGTATGGCTCCAAATCTCGTTCGTGCCGGCGTTGTTCCAAACCGTGTTTCCTGCAGTCAGGTCCCAGTTGCCGCTGGCTGAAGTGATGGTGGCTCCATCACTTGACGTCGTGTCCCAAGTCAAGGCGGCAGCGAAGGCGGAGGTCGCGGTTAAAGCAAAGCTAGCCAGGGTGATGGCGGCGACGAGGAATGGATTTTGATTCTTGGATTTCATAGTCGGTTTCTGGTTTATGGGTCTGGGTTTGTGGGATGGCACACCGCGTTCACCCGCGCCGTCATTTGACCGGCAGTCGACGGGCGAAGGGGGTTTAAAACGCGGTCTTCAAGGAATTTTGGATTTTTCGCAGGCGGTCTAGGGATCGCTGGCTGTCATGGCAGGGCATTGATCACTACCTTTACGATGGCAATGGTGCAGCAGAATGCAAACGGGAGCATAGTCCCCAAAGTGAGGACAAGACCGGCGGCGGGTCATTATCCCGAACTCTCGCGTTCCGCCTCCGCTCCGATCAACGCGGCTTGAACTTCCTTCTGCCTTCCACCCATGGATTTGGTGAAAGTGACCTATGGGCTTGCAAGGTCGCCAGCGAGGCTGCCGGGCTTGCCCCAATTTCGCGGGCGGTCGACAAAATCCGGCACCTGATAGCCGGCTTCCCTGGAGAGGCGGTCATGTTCCGCGAGCATTTTCGCCTTGAGCGGCGCGGCGGCGGGATCGTCGATTCGATTGTGGATCTCGTAGGGGTCGGCCTTGAGGTCGAACAATTCGGTCCACGCCTTGTGCCCGGGATATTTGATGAGCTTGGCATCGGCGGTGCGCACGGCGGTAATGTCAGGGACATTGGTGCCCTTTTGATCCTCCGCGAAGTATTGGTAGAACCAGCTTTTCCGCCATGAGGGATCGTTCGCGGTCAGCAGGGTGCGCCAGCTCCGGCCCTGCATCTCCTTGGGAACCGGCACGCCGGCGAAGTCCAGCAGCGACGGGGCAAGATCCAGATTGAGGACCACTTCGTCCACGATGCGGCCGCGGGCCTTGTCGCCCAGCGCCGGATAGCGCACGATGAAGGGCACGCGCAGACTTTCCTCGTAGGCGCTGCGCTTGTCGCCGGTGGCATGAGCACCGAGATAAACACCGTTGTCGGAGGTGAAGACGACAATGGTGTTAGAGGCGAAGCCGGACTCGTCGAGCGCCTTGAGCAAGCGGCCCATGCTTTCATCCATGGCGTTGACGCAACGGAAGTAACCGAGATTGGTGGGCTGGGTGGGCGGCACCGGACGCTTCGCCTTCATCTCCTGGATTTCCTTCCCGAAGTAAATGGGCGGGGTGTTGACGTTGGGCACCGTGCGGGCCAATTCGCCCGCGTAGAGGTTCTTCGCGCGGTCCGGCGGCTCCCACGGTTGATGGGGAGTCTTGAAGCCGAGAACCAGCGACCACGGCTTGGCCGAGACCTTCTGCTTGTTGATGAACTTGATCGCATAGTCGGTGGCGACGTCGTCCACCCAGCCCTTGGTGGGCGTGTCCTTGCCATTCACAATGAAGGGGCAATTCGCATACTGGCCATGGCCCTTGTAGGTGGCATGGTAATTGAAGCCCGGACGCTCGCGTTGATTGCCCATGTGCCACTTGCCCACGTAGCCGGTGATGTAGCCGGAGGCGCGCATCAGTGTGGCGTGAGTGACATTATTCACCGGAAAGGGCCGTAAATTCGAGGCGATGCCGTTGCCGCGCTGGTGATTGTAGAGCCCGGTCAGATTCACCGCGCGGCTGGGTGAGCAGAGCGAGTTGGTGACGAAGGCGTTGCGGAAGCGAACGCCTTCGGCTGCGAGCCGGTCGAGGTTCGGCGTTTGCAGCCAGGGGAACCGCCCCTTTTCGCCCTGTTCCTTTTGGACAATCGAGAGGGCGTCGTAGGATTGGTCGTCCGTATAAATGAAGAGGATGTTCGGTTTGCCGGGAGCCGCGGCGTGAAGTGCCGCGGCAGGTGCCAGCATCAGGGCGGTAATGAATGCCAAGGTGTTTTTCACAGGTTTTTTGTCGGTATTTGAGATTTATGTCCGTTTACTTCAGCCGGCCTGGTGGCCGAACGTTTGTGGCAGGCCGTTTTGTAAGTGAGTCACCAAGGTCCGCCCGCGCTTTTTCGGCCGCAGCTTCAAGTTTCGCGACCACCTCAGGATGAGCAGCCGCCACGTCGGTCTTCTCGCCAACATCAGTTAGCAGATCGAACAGCTGGGGCTTCCCGACTTTTCCGCTCTCGTAGGGCACGGCATATCCGTCGCGTCCGCCCGGTTGACCGTTCAGGGTGGTATAGGTATGTGGAAACACCATTTTCCAGCGTCCGTCGCCCGTGTAAACCGACTGGAGTTGGTTGTCGTCGTAGTAGTTCCAATACGCGTCGTGGGGATTCTTTGCCCCGGGCGTTCCCACGATCAGCGGCAGGACATCAAGACCGTCGATGGTGTGATTTGGCAGCGTCCCACCGATCAGACCGGCGAAGGTCGGCAGCAGGTCAATGGTCATGAGCATTTCCTCCCCGCTGCTACCGGCGGGAATGTGGCGGGGCCAGCGCATCAGGCACGGGACCCGCGTCCCCCCCTCCCATGAAGTACCCTTGCCTTCGCGCAGCGGCCCGGAACTGCCCGCATGGTTTCCGTATCTCAACCATGGGCCGTTGTCGGAGGTGAAAATCACGAGGGTGTTGTCCTCGATGCCCTGGCTTTTCAGGGCGCCCATCACCTGCCCCACCGACCAGTCGATTTCCTGAATCACATCTCCGTAAAGCCCGGCACCGGACTTGCCCTTGAACTTGTCACTCACATAGAGCGGCACGTGCGGCATGGAATGGGCGAGGTAGAAGAAGAACGGGCGGTCATGGTTGCGCTTGATGAAATCAACCGCGCGCTCCGTGTAACGGGTCGTGAGTTGTTCCTGATCCTTGGCGGTGACGTCCGCCTTGATGACCTCGTCACCCTCAATCAATGGCAACGGTGCATAAACGACGTTCTTTTTTTCAATTCCATGCGGCCACATGTCGTTCGAGTATGGCAAACCGTAATACTCATCAAAGCCATGATGGACGGGTAGAAACAGCGGCAGATGCCCGAGATGCCATTTGCCTGCCATGCCCGTGGCGTAATCCTTCTGTTTGAATATCTCCGCCAGAGTCGTCTCGTCGGGATTCAAGCCGTGTCTCACGGTCGGATTGAGCGCGTTGAAGATTCCGATGCGGTTGTTGTAGCAACCGGTGAGCAGCGATGCGCGCGACGCGGAACAGACCGCCTCGGAGACATGGAAATTGGTGAAGCGCCGGCCCTCGCGGGCAAGGCGGTCCAGATTGGGGGTGGCATAGCGGGTGCAACCAAACGAACCGATGTCGGCATAGCCCAGATCGTCGCAAAAAATGATCACCACGTTGGGTGGCGGGGGCGCGGCATTCACGGCGGAAGGAAGCACCGCGAGAAGCGCAGACAATGCGAGCAGCGGAAGAGGTTTCATGGATTGATTTTCGGGGCAGGTGCCATCTTTCGCCAAGGAGTGGCCCCGCCGATTTGAATGTGCGCGCGAAGCCGCGGCGATAGCCTGGATACCACGGCCGGGTGACTCTTCACAAGGTTCTGTTTTTCAAATGGATCACTGTTAAGTTGATAGAGTTCCAAGGTCCGATACGGATCATTCTGCATCAGTTTCCATCCGTCGCTGATAATGGCCTCGTAGCTTTTTCCGCCGTAGCCCGGGCCTCCCTCGCGGCGGACGAAGTAGAGGTCCCGCGGCTTGCTGATCGTCGCGCCCTCGAGGACGGGAAGCAGGCTGACCGCATCCAGTCCGGGAGACGGGGTGACGCCTGCGATTTCGAGGAAGGTGGGAAAGATATCGAAATTCAATCCCTGATAGCCGCTGCGGGTGCCTGGCTGGATCCGCCCGGGCCAGCGCACCATGAACGGCACGCGCAAGCCGCCGTCGTAGTGATCCTGCTTTCCTCCACGCCACGGATCGTTGTTTTGCGCATGGTGAAGCGAACCACCGTTGTCGGAGGTGAAAACGACGATGGTGTTTTTTTCCAATCCGGCATCCTTGAGCGCCTCCAGCACCTTCCCGATCCGGTCATCGAGGTGTTCGACGAAGGCAACGTTCATAGCACGCTTTTCATCAAGTGCAGGCATGCGTTTTTTCACCTTCCCAAGATAGTCGGCCGGCGGCTCGATCGGGAAATGCGGCGCGTTGTAGGCGAGGTAGAGGAAGAAAGGTTTTGCGGCTGCGGCTTGCTCACGAACGTAGCCGCACGCCCAGTCGGTGAAGATGTCCGTCGCGTGGCCCCTCGGATCGATGGTCTCGGAGTTGAGCCGCATGTAGTTGATTCCATCCCTCAGGTGTGTGGTGTAGCTGTCCATCATGTCGCCGAGAAAGCCATGGAAATGATCGAAACCCCGCTCGTTGGGAATGTTCGGCGACTCGTACCCGAGATGCCACTTTCCGATGATTGCGGTCTGATAGCCGGCCTTTCGAAGCTCGTCGGCAAGCGTAGGAACGTCCGGCTTGAAGTAGCCCCAGGTATCATTGGAATCAGTCCGGATCACTCCGGGAACGCCCACGCGGTCCGCATAAAGCCCCGTTAGAAGCGCGGCCCGTGAGGGAGAGCAGACCGTGCAGTTCGCCCGCATCCCGGTGAAGAGCATTCCTTCGGAGGCAAGCCGGTCGATGTTCGGGGTGCTTGCGTCGGAGGCATGGTAAGTGGACACATCCCCATAACCCAGATCATCGGCGTAGATGATGAGAAGGTTCGTCTTCTGCGAGGCCCCTGCCACCCCTTGAAAGGCAAGGCACACGAGGACCAGAGTTTTGAATGAATGGACCATCACAAGTTTCTATCAGTTTAGCGAAGCGGGGTCGAGCATCAGGCCGGATGGGTTCGGGACCCGACGATCAGGCCCCGAGTTTCTGCAGCGCGAAGGCGCAGGCTCCGATGGCCACCGCCTCGCTGGTCCCGAGGCGGGACATGCCGACGCCGACGCGTTGCAAGGGATCGTAGGCGAGGGTGCGCTCGCTGCCGGGAACCTTGATGATGCGTTTCTCGCCCTTGAGGAAGATGTCGAGCTGGGCGGGGTCTTCGAGATTGAAGGCGGCGGAGGCGAGGCGGCGGAACTTGTTTCCATCCGGGCCGGTGTAAGTGCCGTTGAGTTCCCCGACCACGGCTGGCAGGAAGAGCGGCCATGCTCCGGAAACGCCGCCGCCAATGACGGCAAGGCCATCGATGAGGGTGAGTGCGCTGCCAAGGGCGTCGCCTACCGATTCACCGAGGCGGCGGAAGGCTTCCAGGGCGGCGGGCTGGTTGCCGGCCTTTTCGCCGTTGGCGATTTCAAACAGATCCTTGGGCTCAGGGACTTCATCGAAAGGAATACCGGATTGTTCGGCATAGGTGCGGCGCACGGCACGGATGCAGGCACCTTCCTCCGCATTCATGGCGGGCTGGAGCTTGTTGCGCAGCAGCCAGACTTCGCCGGCCATCGAGTTGTCGCCGATGAAGATCTCGCCATTGCGGACGATGCCGCCGCCAAAGCCTGTGCCGAGCGTGACGCCGAAGAGGTTCTTGTAGCGCTTCGGGCTGCCGGCTTTTTCCAACAAGCCATTGATATGCGGCAGGAGTCCGCCGATGGCCTCGCCATAGACGAAGAGGTCGCCGTCGTTGTTGATGAAAACGGGGATGCCGAATTTTTCCTCCAGCATCGGTCCGAGCGCCACTCCGCCGCGAAAGCCGGGGAGGTTGCCAAGATCGCCGATGATGCCATTCGGGTAGTCGGCGGGTCCCGGGAAGGCGAAGCTGATGGCGGACGGAGCCTCCGGGCACAGGGCTTTCACCCGGGTGAAGCCGTCCACGATGTTGGCGAGGCATTTTGCCAGGTCGTCGCCATTGGATGGCAGGGAGACGGTTTCGGTGACGGGCTTGCCACCGCGCATGGCGGCGAAGCGGAGATTCGTGCCGCCCGCGTCGAGCGTCATGACGATTCGCGATTCGGAGTGGATATTCATGGAATGTGCGGTCAATGGCCTGCGCTGACGGAACCCGCCTTGTCGTCTGTTGGGTCATCGGCCCGCGCTCCGTAAAAGCCGAAGTAAACAAGGTAGGCATAGCCGACCAGGACGATGGCGAGCGAGGCCCGCACGCCGAAGGAATCCATCAACGCGCCCTGGATGAGCGGCATGATCGCGCCGCCGACGATCATCATGACCAACAGCGAACTGCCTTGGCTGGTGTCTTTGCCAAGACCGCGGATCGAAAGGCTGAAAATGTTCGACCACATGATCGAGTTAAACAGCCCGATGCCGATGATCGACCAAAGGGCGAATTCACCTTTCGATCCCATCGAGAATGCGGTGAGGGCCATCGCAACCAATGCGAAAAGCCCCACCATTTTCCCGGGATTCGAGCGGCCGAGAACGAAGAAGGCGAAGCTCATCACCACCATGCCGACATAGGGAAGGATCGTCATCGGATCAATAAAGTGACCGTGAGTGAGGTTCTCCTTGAAGGTGGCGTTGGCGAAAATCACGCCCGTCGCGCAAATAGCAGCCAGCACCATGAATAAATATTTCCGTGATTGCTGGATGTTGCTGAGAGAGATGGCACCCATCAGTCGGCCGATCATTGTGCCACCCCAGTAAAACGAGAGGAATTTCGCAGAGGTTTCCTCCGGCATCCCCATCACGCCGGGGTCTTGGAGGTAGTTGATGAGGATGCTGCCGATGGTGACCTCACTGCCGACATAGAAGAAGATGGCGAACCAACCCCAAATAAAATGTTTGTGACGGAAGACTTTGACCCCGGCCTCGACTTTGCCTTCCTGGCGGAAGTTTGGCAGCGAGATCATTTTGAAAATAGCAGCAAGCAGGATGAAGGCGATGCCGAGGCCGACGTAAGGGGCTTTCACGGCATCCACGCCACCGGCGCTGGTGTAGAGGTCCTTCGAGCCGAAAAGCAGGACGCCACCGATGAGCGGGGTGATCACGTAGCCCAGCGAGTTGAGGCCTTGCGAAAGGTTCAGGCGGGATGGCGCGGTTTCCTCGGGTCCGAGAATGGTGACGTAAGGATTGGCCGCGATTTGGATGATGGTGATGCCCGAGCCGAGCACAATCAACGCGCCGAGGAACAAGGCATACTGCTTGGTTTCGGCAGCGGGATAGAAAAGCAGGCAACCAATGCCGGCGATAATGAGTCCGAGCACGAGGCCGTTTTTATAACCGATCTTGTTGATCGGGTCACCCTTGGCTGCGGAGATCAGGAAGTAAGCGAGCGAGACCAGGAAATAGGCACCGAAAAACGCAAACTGCACCAAATTTGCCTGGAACTGGGTCAGGTTGAAGTCCGCCTTGAACTTTGGGATCAGCAGGTCGTTCATGCAGGAAATGAAACCCCACATGAAGAACAGGGCGGTGACCGTCATGAAGGCGAAGCGATTGTCAGTGCGAGCGGGTGTTTTTGTCATCGGTTTGGTTTTGGAAAGTGGTTGGGGTTTTCATCTGTGACAGGCTTTCCTAGCTCAGAAGAGCGATCTCCGGTGCGGTGCCGGATTCATGAGGGCGGGCACATCCATGGCGAGGGCGGTGAGTCCGGGGCCGAGCAAGAGGACCTTCCTCTTGCCGATGCGCGCGGCCAGCACGCCGCCGGGCACGCTAAAAATCGCAAAGGCGATGAAGACGAAAAACGGCATCAGCGTGGCCATGAAGACCGATAGCTGGAACTTGGTTCTGACGGCGTCCGACAGGGGCCCCATGGCATCGGCGACTCCCATCAGGAGGAATGCCAGGAAGATTGGCAGTGTTTTGAATTTCATGAGGTGGAATGGTTCGGTGGATCTTTTGTTGCTAAGCGGAAATTCGCATAGTCCTCAATATGATGACACACGGTGCCCTGCATCTGATCATTTCCGGCGCGAAAAGTCGCGGGGATCAATCCAACACCATCACTCGGATCTTGAAATCAGCAGGCACACCGCCAGATTCTGGATGGATGACGTTGGAAATCGGCCGTGATGCCCAAGGGTTCAAACTCGAAGCCGCGACAGAAATCGGTCCCGAAGGACCAGATGGTCGGGCTGGCGGGATTCGAACCCACGACCCCCTGCCCCCCAGGCAGGTGCGCTACCAGACTGCGCTACAGCCCGTTTCGTAAACGGGTGGCGAAGGAAACAGGCGAAATGCGGATTGGCAAGCACGGAAAATCCTGACATTTCCCCCTTCATGAATCGTATCAAAACCGCCATCGTCGGGGCCAGCGGCTACACCGGAATGGAATTGCTCCGCTTGCTGCTGGTCCATCCGGGCGTGGAACTGGTCGCCGCCACTTCCCGTCAGGAGGCGGGAAAACCGCTGGCAGCGGTGTTTCCACGTTTCCGCAAAGCGGCGGGCGCGGAACTCGCATTCATCGAGCCGGACCCGGACGCCATCGCGGCAACCGGGGCGCAAGTGGCGTTCCTCGCGCTGCCGCACGGGGTCGCGGCGGAAATCGCGCGCGCCTTGCTGGAGCGCGGGCTGAAGGTGATCGACCTGAGCGCGGATTTCCGCCTGCGCGATGCAGCGGTTTACCAGGAATTTTACGAGCACCCGCATCCCGCGCCGGACTTGCTGGCGGAGGCGGTTTACGGCTTGCCGGAGATCCGCACGCCGGAAATCCAGGCGGCGCGTTTGATCGCCGCGCCGGGGTGCTATCCGACGAGCATTTTGCTGCCGCTGCTGCCACTGCTGCGCGGAAATTTGATCGATCCGGACACCATCATCGCCAACTCGATGAGCGGCGTCAGCGGGGCCGGGCGCAAGGCCGACCTCAGCCTGCTGTTTTGCGAGTGCAACGAAAGCGCCCGCGCCTATGGCGTGCCGAAGCATCGTCATCTTTCGGAAATCGAGCAGGAACTCAGCCTCGCCGCCGGGGAAAAAGTCACCATCACCTTCATCCCGCACTTGATCCCGGTGAACTCGGGCATCGTCACCACCAGCACCGCCAAGCTCCGCGACGGCGCGTCGCCGGACGCCGTCGGCGCGGCTCTGGAGAGCGCGTATTCCGGCTCGAATTTCGTCCGGCTCCTCGGCCGCAGCGGCTGCGCGGACACCAAAAACGTCACCCGCACCAACTTCATCGACATCGGCTGGCAACACGACCCGCGCACCGGCCGGGTCATCCTGATGAGCGCCGAGGACAATCTCGGAAAAGGCGCGGGCGGGCAGGCCGTGCAGTGTTTCAACCTGATGTTCGGCCTGAACCCGATTGATGGATTGCAAAATTTCTAAGGGCAGCCAACTCTCCGCCGCTGTTCCCCTTCTTCCCTCATGGACCTCCCATTTTCCCGCATCAAAGGCGGCGTCGGCGCGCCCCAAGGATTTCTCACCAGCGCCGTGAGCTGCGGCATCAAGAATCCTGATAGCAAGCGGCTCGATCTCGCGCTCATCTACTCGGAGAAACCCTGCACCTCGGCCGGCACCTTCACGACTAACCGGGTGAAAGCCGCGCCCGTCCGCGTCTCCCAGACACACCTCCGCAAGGGCGAGCTGCGCGCCATCATCGCCAACTCCGGCAACGCCAACGCCTGCACCGGCGTGCAAGGCATCCGCGACGCCAACTCGATGTGCGACGCCGTGGCCAAACCGCTCAAATTGAAACGCTCGGAAATCGGAGTGGCCTCCACCGGCGTGATCGGCCTGCCGATGCCGATGATGCGCTTCGAGCCGAAATACGATGAGCTGCTAGAACGCCTCGGCCCGAAGAACGGCTCCGACGTCGCCGCCGCCATCATCACCAGCGACACCCATGCCAAGGAAATTGCCATTTCCTTCGACCTCGGCGAGCACCGCGTGCGCATCGGCGGCTGCGTCAAAGGTGCCGGAATGATTTCACCGAGCATGGCCACCATGCTTTGCTTCATCACCACGGATGCCAGCATTTCCTCCGAATGTCTCCGCAAGGCCGTGCTCGAATGCGTCGAGGACAGCTTCAACCGCATCACCATCGACGGCGACATGTCCACCAACGACACGGTCATCGTCCTCGCCAACGGCGCATCCCAGATGCCGGTGATCCGCCGCAACAGCGGCAACTGCAAATTGTTCCGCAAAGCCCTGAACTGGCTGATGCTGGAGCTGGCCAAGGCCGTCGTCCGCGATGGCGAGCGCGTCACGAAATTCGTCACCGTGAAAGTCGAGGGTGCCCGCACCTATCTGGATGCGAAAAAAGTTGCCGAAGCCGTCTGCAAGTCCGCGCTGGTCAAATCCTCGTGGAACGGCGGCGATCCTAACTGGGGGCGCATCATCCACGCCGTCGGCTACTCGCACGCCCGCATCCGCGAGGAGCTTGTGGACATCCACATCGGCGGCAAGGCGGCCTGCATCGGCGGCCTCCAGGCGGACACGCCGATGGACGAGCTGCGCGAAGCGGTTTCCCATCCCGAGTTTGAAATCGTCATCAACCTCAACCAGGGCGACGCGGACTATGTCATGTATTCGAGCGATCTATCACCCGAGTATATTGATTTCAACCGCTCGGAATATGCCTACTGGAAGCAAGCCCGCAAGGACGGGCTGGTTTGACGTGAACCTACTCCGCAGCCGCCGGCACGATGAGCGTCGGCACCGTCGCCTTGCGGGCAAGACCCTCCGCGACGCTGCCGAGAAGCAACGCGGCGATGGCCCCGTGGCCGTGCGAGCCGACGACGACGAAGTCCGCGCCGCCCTGCTTGACGTGCTCTAGCAGCGAGTGGAGCGGGCTGCCCTCGGCCATCCGGGAGCTGGCCTTTGGCAGGTCCGCGCGGACGGTGGCGAGGAGCTCTTCCAGCTTGAGGGTCGCCCGGCGCCTCGCCTCCTCCTGGAAGGCGTTCATCGCCGGAAACTCATCCGGCGTGAATCCATAAGCGGTGTAGCTGGGCTCCGGCTCGATGACGTGGAGCAACTCCAGGTCCGCGCCAAAAGATTTGGCCAGCTCGGTGGCGATCTTGACCACTCCGGGCGTGGCGTTTGAGAAATCGACTGCGGCAACGATGGTTTTCATGGCATTCCACCTATAGCACGTGCGACTGGCTGGTGTAAAGATGCTTCATCCCGTGAAAAATCGTCGTTTGGCAAAGCCGCGGTTTTCATCCAGAGTCGCCGCACCATGATCCGCTTCCTTCACACCCGCATCCGCGTCCGCGACCTCGATCGCTCCATCGCTTTTTACAAAGCCCTCGGCTACACGCCCGGCGAGTCGAAAACCTCGCCGGAAGGTAACAGCCTCGCCTTCCTCGAACTCCCCGGAAACGACGTTTTCCTCGAGCTCTGCCACTCGCCCGACTACGCCGCGACCTGCCCGGAAGACCTGATGCACACCGCGCTCGGCGTGCCGGACATCATCGCGTATTGCGACCAGCTCGAGAAGGCCGGCATCGAAATCTGGCCCTCCGCCTGGCGCGAGAAATTCTCCTCCGGCGGCCGGAAAATGGCGTTCGTCACCGATCCGGACGGCTACGAAGTCGAGATCCTCGAGCGCTGAGAAATCACGCTTTCACCCCGTAATCCGCCATCATCCGGCGGACGTCTTTCGCCAAGCCGAAGAGCACGAGCACGTCGTCCGACTCGAACGCCCGCGCCGGTTGCGGGATGCCGAGCACCTTGCCGATCGGGTGGCGGGTGGAGCTGAGCGTCGCGGTGCCGCGGCCTTTGCCGATGGTGACGAGGTTCAAATTGTAGCGGCTGCGGAGTTCCACATCCTGCAGGGCCACGCCCACGAGCGCCTGCGGGACGAGGATTTGCGCGATTTCATAACCGCTACCGAGCTCCAACCGGTCGATGACGTCGGGCGTGTTGAGCGAGCGCGCCAGCCACGCGGCGGCCATCGCTTCCGGGATCAGCAGCTCGTCGATTTTGAGCAGTTTCAAGATCCGCCCGTGAAGCGGATTGACGATGCGGCTGATGATGCGTTTGGCACCGAGCTGTTGGACATTCGAAGTGACTGATAGAGAAGCCTCGAAATCCTTGCCGATCGCGACGATGACCACATCGCAGGCGTCGATCGGGATTTCATGGAACGCGTCGATGTCCGTGCAGTCCGCTTGGATGAGATACTCGATCTCGTCCTTGAGCGCGTGGATGTGGCCGGGGTCGTTGTCCACTGCGATGATTTCATGGCCGTCGCGGCTGAGCTGGCGGGCGAGGTGGGTGCCGAAACTTCCAAGGCCGATGATGCAGAATTTCATGAGGTGGGCGGGTTCAGGTGAGAATGATTTCTTCTTTAGGTTTGCCGGAAGCGGGGCGGGAATCCTGCTTGATGAGAGTGGCCATGACCGTCAGCAGGCCGATGCGGCCGACGAACATGTTCACGATGAGCAAGGTCTTCGCGCCAGGCGTGAGCGTGGGCGTTAGATCGAGCGAGAGGCCGACGGTGCCGAAGGCGCTGATCAGCTCGAACAGCAAGGCCGTCTCCGAGACGCCGCTGCCGGACTGGAGGATTTCGAGGATGATGAAATTGCACGCCAGCCAGATGCCGGTTAGGAAAATCAGGCCGAGCGCCTGCGAGCCGGTTTCCGCGGAGATCGAGCGGTTGAAGAACACGATTCCGCGCGGACCCATCCGCAGCTGGCGCCACAAGTGGGCCAGCGCGACCGCCGCGACGGTGGTGCGGAGGCCGCCCGCTGTGCCGCCGGGCGAACCGCCGATGACCATCAGGATCATCAGCACCTGCGCGGTCAGTGGCCCGATTTGGGACATCGAAACGGTGTTGAAACCCGCAGTCCGCGCGGTGACCGAGTGGAAAAAAGCGGTGAGGACCCGCCCGCCGTTTTCCGGGCCTTTCCAGAGATGGAACTCGCTGGCCAGGATCGCCGCAGCACCTAGCAGGATGAGCGCCGCCGTGGTCACCAGCACCAGCCGGGTGTGGACCCGCAGCCGGCGGTGCGGACCTTCCTTTTTGAAGCGCCGTTTGATTTTCGCCACCGTCCAGAATGACAGGTCCTCGTTCACCAACGCGCCCAGTCCGCCGATGACGATAAGCGCCATGATGACGACCTGCCAGATCCGGTTCTCGCGGAGCACACCGCTGGCCAGGTTGTCCGGCAGGGTGGAGAAGCCGGCGTTGCAGAAGGCGGAGACGGCGTGGAACACCGCGTGATAGAGACGCGTCGGAAGCTCCGGAATCGCCTCCATGCTGCAAAACAAAATCACCGCGCCCGCGCCCTCGCAGACGAGCGTCATGCCGACGATGAACTTCAAGGTCTCGCCGATCCGCGCGAGGCGGTTTTCCTGGATCATTTTTCCCAGCAGCAGCCGGTCGTGCAGCGAGAGGCCCTCAAACAAGACCACAGCCGCGAAGAACGTCAGCGTCATGATCCCCAGGCCGCCGACCTGGATGAGCAGCAAAATCACGACTTGTCCGGTGGTGGAGAAAAACAGCGCCGTGTTCTGCACCGACAGCCCGGTCACGCAGACCGCGCTGGTGCTGGTGAAAAAGGCGTCCAGCCACGAGCAAGTGTAGCCGGGCACCGTGCAGAGCGGCATTTTCAGTAACAGCGCCCCGCTCAAGACGAGAAACAAAAACGACGCGATGAGCACCAGGCCGGGGTGGAACGCCCGCTTCGTGAAACGCGTCTGGTGGGAAATCATCAAGGCCAGCCCGGACACCAGCACGGCGGCTTGCACGAAGAAATGCCCGCCGAGCGATTTCCTGCCAGCTTCCGAAAGCAAGACCGCCGACACGCAGAAAACCAACACCGGCAGCACCGCGCGCCAGGCGGGCTTGTGACGTCCCTTGCGCTTCGTCCGGGGCTTCCAGAAACTCCAACCGCGCTCCAGCGCGAAGACGATCCCGATGAGAACCGTCCACCGGTGCTGCCAGACCGTCACTTCCCCGGTCCAACCGACCAGACCTAACAGGCACGCCCCGGCGACCAGAGCGAGCAGCGGGTGAAGCGCCTGCCTGCACGCGCTCAATTTGCTCGATCCGTCGGAAGCCTCCATGCGCGGCAACTCTAGCCACAGCCGACGGGCTTCTGGCAAGAGCGCTTATATTCCGGCGGGTCAAGCTCCAGTCTGGACCGGGGCGGGCTTCCACTTGATGTTGCAGCCGCTGCTCGGGTAGGGACGCGCGAGCGGCGCTTCACCGGCCAACATCCGCCGCACCGCCTCGCGGAGGTCGCCGCCGTGGGCTTGCTGACCGCCGCGCGGCCGCGAATCGTCGAACTGACCGGCGTAAAACAAGGTTCCGGATCCGTCGCACAAGAAAAAGTCCGGCGTGCATGCCGCGCCATACGCCTTGGCCACCTCCTGCGACGCGTCGATCAGATAGGGAAATTCCCATCGCCGCTCCGCCGCGAAAACCTTCATTTCCGCCGGACCATCCTGCGGATACCTTTCAATGTCGTTGGAATTGATCGCCGCCGTGTTCACGCCTTGGGTGGAAATTTCCCGGGCGAAGTCACCCAGCGCGTCGGCGAGATGGATCACGAAAGGGCAATGGTTGCAGGCGAAAACCACCAGCAAGCCGCGCTCTCCGGCGACAGCCGTCCGGGTCACGATTTTGCCGCCGGCGTCCGGCAGTGCGAAATCCGGCGCGGGCGCTCCGGGCTTGAGAAAGAAGGAGGAGAGAACTTCAGACATGTCAGGAAGCTATCACAAATCGCAGCTCCGCAAAATGGTTTTCAGCCTTTGACCGGTGACGTTTCCGCTGCAAGCTCCCCCCGCCATGCCAGACGGACTTTCACCGGCGGAGCTGCTCCGCTACTCGCGCCACCTGCTCATCCCCGCCGTCGGCGAGGCTGGGCAGCTGCGGCTGAAAAACGCGTCGGTCCTGCTCATCGGCACCGGCGCGCTCGGCTCGCCCGCCGCGCTCTATCTGGCAGCCGCCGGCGTCGGCAGGCTGGGGCTCGTCGATGCGGACGTGGTGGACGCCTCCAATCTCCAGCGGCAAATCCTCCACGGCGAATCCTGGCTCGGGAAACCGAAACTCGAAAGTGCCGCCGCCCGCCTGCGAGAGGTCAACCCCCATGTCCGGGTCGAACTCCACCCGGTGAGATTCAGCCCGGAAAACGCCGTGGAGATCGCCGGTTCCTACGACATCCTCGTCGATGGATCGGACAATTTCCCCACCCGTTTTCTCACCAACGACACCGCGTTCCTGCTCGGAAAGCCCCTCGTCTACGGCGCGATCCACCGCTTCGAAGGCCAGACCGGCGTGTTCGCGCCGCGCCTCGGCGGGCCGTGCTACCGCTGCCTGTTACCGGAGATGCCGGCGGCGGGCAGCGTGCCGTCCTGTCAGGAGGCCGGTGTGTTAGGCGTGCTGCCCGGCATCATCGGCTCCTTGCAGGCGATGGAGGCACTCAAGCTCATTCTCGGGATCGGCAGCGTGCCGCTCGGCAAGCTCACCTGTTATGACGCGCTCGGCAGCACGTTCCGAACGCTCAAGCTCAACCGCGACCCGCAGTGCCGGCTCTGCGGCGACCACCCAGACATTTACAGCGTTTCCAATCCGGAAACCACCGCCCCAGTCACCTGCACCCTCACTCACGAAGACATGGAATCCATCACCACCACCGAGCTCCGCGCCATTCTAACCGGCAATTTTACAGGCGTCCTCATCGACGTCCGCGAGCCGGACGAACACGCCGCCGCCCGCATCGAGGGCGCGCGGTTAATCCCGTTGAAAACCCTGCCGGACGAGCTGGACGGACTACCGCGGGATCGCGAGATCCTCGTCCACTGCAAAGCTGGCGGGCGGTCCGCCAAGGCGGTCCATCTGCTGCTCGACCACGGCTTCCTCCGCGTCAAGAACGTGAGCGGCGGCATCGACGCCTGGCTGGCGGAGAGTTAGAACTGCGATTCCCGGCCACGAAAAACCCCGCCGCAGCCGGAGCTGGACGGGGTCCCTGGGTTTGGGATTTGGTGGTGGCCTTACCAGGTCTTCACGTCGTCGGGGATTTTTCCGCCGCTGCCGCTGGTGCCGTCCGCGCCGTTACTCCAGACGGCGACCCGGCGCCCGTTGAGGATCGTTTTTTCAGTAGCCGCGGCTGGCTGGACTTCGATTTTCTCGTCGTAATCCCCGTCTAGCATGACGAAATACCGGCCGCCCCAAGGGTCATACAAGCCTGTGATCGTGCCGGTGGAACCCGAAGCATACATGAGTCCATCCTTGTTCCCCTTACCTTGCTTGACGTTGAGAAATTTGATCGCCCGCGTGTTTAGAGGAGTGGTGCCGGTTTCGGTGCCGAGCAAAACATTGAGAAAATCGATATTGGTTTTCGTAGTATCCACCAAGGTGTCCTCGCTCATACTGTCTTTCGGCATGGCGCCATACTCGGTATAGTAGTTGTTGACTGCGGATGCGATGGCCACGCAGGTGTTGAGGGCTGTCGTCCTTCTCGCTTTCTGGATCGCACTCAGAGCCATTGGCGCGGCCGCCCCAGCCAGCACCGCGATGATGGCGATGACGACGAGAAGTTCGACCAAGGTGAAACCGTTTTTATGGCGGAGCGATTGGGTTTTCATAATGGGATTGGTGTTGAATTTCACTGGCGCGGAGCAAATACGAGATTTTGGGGGCTGACAATGCATCAATCGCCCCCGCAACCACATGGTCCATACTTTATTTCGCATTTAGCCGCCCGCAATTCTTTTTCTCCCGCCTTTGCCGTTGCGGTGACGGCCGCCAGACGGCAAGCTGCCAGCATGTCCGGCAAAAATCTGCGAGATTCCGTTCTCGACGCCCTCCGTTCCGCTAAAGGGAACCCGCTCTCCAAGTCCCAGCTCTCCCGCGGCCTGAAACTCCCCGGCACCCGCGTCACGGAATTGCGCAACACCCTCGACGCCCTGGTCAAGGAGGGCCTCATCCGGGAGGGGAAAAAAGGCTGCTACCAGACCCCTGACGCGCCGAAAAACCAGCTCACCGGCGTCCTCAAGTTCCACCCGAAAGGCCACGCCTTTTTCTTCCCCGAGATCACCGACGAGCACAACATCGCCACCGGCATCGATTTCACCCTCCACTCGCGCATCCTCATCGACCGCCGGAACGTCTCGACCTCGCTCGACGGCGACCGCGTGCTGGTCTCGATCATCAAGCCGGTCGCGCGCCCGTTCCGCACGCGCAGCGAATTCACTCCGGAGCCGACCGAAGAAATCAAGGGCCGGGTCGAAAAAGTCCTCGCCCGCCGCTCCGGCCGCCTGGTCGGGATTTTCAAGGCAATGGGCAACTTCAGCTGGGTCGAGTGTGACGACAAGGCCATCGAGGGCCGCATCGACGTCATCGGCGACAGCACCGCGATGCCGGGGCAGATGGTGGTGGTTGATCTGGCGGACTGGACCGACCGCAACGCGACGCCGCGCGGGCGGGTCATCGAGGTGCTCGGCTGGCCGGGAGATCCTGGCGTGGACATGATTTCCGTGATCCACCGCTACGGCCTGCGGACCTCGTTTCCGGACCACGTTTTGGCAGAAGCCCGCGGCGTGCCGGAGGAGCCCGAGCCGAAGGAAATCGCCCGCCGCAAGGACTGGCGCGACAAGCTCGTCATCACCATCGACCCCGCCGATGCGAAGGACCACGACGACGCGATCTGGGCGGAGAAATCCGCGCGCGGCTGGACGCTCGCCGTCCACATCGCCGACGTTTCCCACTATATCAAGCCCGGCAGCCCGATGGACCAGGAGGCCATCGATCGCGGGAATTCCACATATCTGGTAGATCGCGTGCTGCCGATGCTGCCCACCGAGCTGAGCAACGGCATTTGCTCGCTGGTTCCTGACGTGGACCGCCTGACCAAGTGCGCGCTGTTGGAAATTTCCGAAGACGGCGAGATCCGCAAGGCGAAATTCATCGACGCCGTCATCCACAGCCGCGCCAAGCTTTCCTACGAGCAGGCGCAGGCGATTCTCGACGGCAAGCCCGCGCCGGCCGGCTCCGATCCGCAGCTCGTCGGGATGGTCAAGGAAGCGTGGAAACTCGCCTCCGCCATGCGCGCCCGCCGTTTCGCGCAAGGCGCGCTCGATCTGGAAATGCCGGAAATCAAGATCCGCCTCGACGACCAGGGCCGCGCCGAAGTCGCCGAGCCGGTCATCCACACCGAGAGCCACCAGCTCGTCGAGGAATGCATGTTAGCCGCGAACGAGGCGGTCGCGAAAATCCTCCGCGAGCGCATGAAGCCCGCCGTCTATCGGATCCACGAAGATCCCGATCCGTCGCGCCTGCTCGACTACACCGAGACCGCGAAAGCCCACGGCTACCGCCCCGGCGACCTGACGAACCGCGCGCACATCCAGAAATTGTTGGATGAGTCCAAGGGCAGCCCGGAAGAGCACGTGATCAAGCTCGGCCTGTTGAAAAGCCTCAAGCGCGCCGCCTACTCCGCCGAGCCCATCGGCCACTACGGCCTGGCGAAGGGCGACTACTGCCACTTCACCAGCCCGATCCGCCGTTACGCCGATCTCATCGTCCACCGCGCCTTGCAGCCGCTGTTGGAAAACCCGCCGAAGCCGCACGACCGCACGCCGTCGCAAGCCGACCTGCGCGAGATTTCCCGCCACATTTCCGACACCGAGCGCACCTCGTCCGACGCTGAGAGCGAGACCAAACAGATCAAGCTGTTGGAGTATCTCGACCGCGTCGCCAGCTCCGACAAGCCGCCGGTTTTCGACGGCCTCATCACCGATGTTAGGCCAATGGGCCTGATGGTCGAAATCCCGGACATGGGCGTCCGTGGCGTGGTCAAACGTGAGGATTTGCCGGAAGGTCGCTGGCGGTTCGAGGCGCACCGGATGGCCTGGGCGTCGATGGACGGAAAGGTGATCCAGCTCGGCATGCGCATCCCGCTGCGGGTCATCCACATCGACTTCGACAAGCGCTTCGTGGACTTCGCCGTGGCTGGCAAACCGACCAGCGAGGGCACGCATGTCGCCGCGCAGCGCCCGGTCATCGCCAAGAAACACGGCAAGCCGCACACCAAGCCCGCGTCAAAAGTGGGCCCCGCGCCGAAGCGCAAGGAAGGCCGCTACGCCAGCCCCAAGGACAAACCGAAGCGCCGCAAGCGGAAGTGATGTAGGCATTCCTGTCTGCCTCTTCGTCGGATGCGCCGGGGGCGGAAGACCTTGGCTAAAGGATGAAATTGTCGCAAGTCGCGTCAAAAATTCCGATCCGCTTGTCATCGTT
This sequence comes from Akkermansiaceae bacterium, assembly GCA_947462535.1. GTDB lineage: Bacteria > Verrucomicrobiota > Verrucomicrobiia > Verrucomicrobiales > Akkermansiaceae > Luteolibacter. The sequence continues at coordinate 19,273 of CANHPN010000052.1, forward strand.
ATAAAATGACGAATCCGATTCGGAGCCGATGAAAAACCGGGGCACCAAGACAAAGTCTCGTCGGCCAAGCTCGCCGATAATGGCGCGTTTCTCTGGATACGGTCCCTCGATGAACGGATGTGAGATGACGATCTGAGCGCCTTCGTCGGTTTCCGATACGCCTCGCAGCTTCGCGTTGTCACAAAGCAGGCGGTTCGCGTTCAACCAGCGTTCCAACTATTCAAGCGGAGTGACTTCGGCGATTTCCGGGGGGCCATCTTCTCCCGGAAGGACGGTCCAACCGAATCGATCCGGGCGCGTGATTTTCCATACCTCACCATCCATTTCCCAGATGTCGTGCTCGGAGCCGCCGATCACTGCCTTTCCCTCCCACAGCAAGGGATTCACCATCAGCCCGCTTTTTTCAGCCCAGCGGACGATTGCGTCCCGCTGGAGGATTGCTACTTTTCGGCGTAGTTCAAACGGTTCCTCTCCAGTTGTGCGCGCATATCCGCCGACGAAAGCGATGGCTGATTCGAGCGAATCTTCCGGTATTCCTCGGACATTTGATCCAGTGGATCCGGCTGGGTGGTGAGGATTTTGCTCATTGGACAACGGCGGAAGGCTGCCACTACCGCGGAGTCTGATTGTAAGAGAGGAGTGGAATCCAGATCTCACAACTGCCCCAGCCCTTTGAGCGTCTCCAGGATCCCCTCGATCTGCTCGCTGCGGTTTTTGTTTTTCCGGCCGAAGAGGGCGGAGAGTTGTTCGGCGGTGGCGGTGGGATCGGTGCCGATGAGCCTGCGGAGAATGGCGACTTGCTCGGGCAGGCGGTCGGGCCAGGGGGGGATGGATGTTGGATTTTGAATGTTGGATTTTGAGAGGTCGGCGGGTTCCGTGCCGGTGAGGTGTGGTTGGATTGCCTCCGGCGGGC
>CANHPN010000053.1 GCA_947462535.1 Akkermansiaceae bacterium
CGCCGGAGTTTTCCCAACGGGTGATGAAGGATTCGATGGCGTCCGGCGGCATGGCGCGGAGCGTAGCGGCGATCACCGGTCGCCGCGAGCCAAGATGAAGGCGGAGTGACGGGGAAATTCCGAAACGGGCGTGGAGAGTGCCGAAATGCTCACGGCGAAGGCCGAAGTGGTCATTGCGAAGGCTTAAGTGGCCGTTGCGAAGGCCGGCGCGCGCATGGGCGGGGCCGCTTGGGGAGCCGGGGCGAACGCCGCCGGAACCGCCGCATACGCATACGCTGCCGGTGCCGGTTGGGAAAAAGCTTGTATCGGCTGCGCGAAAGCCTGTGGCGGCAGGGCGACCGCAAACGGCGAATCCTGACGGATGGTCGGCTGGTTTGGAAAACTTTCGAAAATTCTTCGGGTCGTGCTCATTTCAAATTCGGAGTGGAGTTGGGCGGACAGGCGGATTTGGCGTGCCTGATCACGTCGGCTAAAAAACCAATCTGGGTGAAACGTCGAGATTCACGGCAAAAACCTTCAACTTTCCGCGTTTTCCTCCAGCAAACGCTTGAGCCGGTTTTTCATCGAAACCTTGGTAACCGCCGGCAACCGGTCCACGAACAGCACGCCGTTGAGGTGGTCGATTTCATGCTGCAGCGCCCGGGCGAGCAAGCCGTCGGTCTCGATCACCAGCACCGAGCCGTCGAGCTGAGGCAGTGTCGCCTTCACCGCTTCCGGGCGCCTTACCTCGGCGCGGATGCCACGGATACTCAGACAGCCCTCCATCCCGAACTCCTTAGCCTGGCCGAACGCGAGCTCCGGATTGATGAAAATCAGCGGCATGATGTCCAAAACCCCCACATCCTCGCCGTTCACCTTGAGGAAGGAAACGCACTCGGGGTCGTAGGAAACATCAACCATCGCCAGCCGCAGATCCTCGCCGACCTGGGGTGCGGCAATTCCCACGCCATTCGCCGAGACCATGGTGTCGAGCATGTCGCCAACGAGTGCGATAATCTTGTCGTCCACCTCCGTCACGGGACGGCAGCGTTGACGAAGGACAGGGTGGCCGTATTGGACGATTTCGCGGATCATGAGGAACTGCCCAAACCCCTAGTGGAGCAAACCCGAAAGGTCAATCTCAGCAGCGAACGGCGGCCTCGAAAAAAGTGGTACACGAGGACGGGATCGAACCGCCGACCAATCCGGTGTAAGCGGACCGCTCTACCGCTGAGCTACTCGTGCAGGGGCAGGTCGGGAAGCTGCCCGGAGATTTCGTGAAGATCAAGCCCGGAGTGTTGCGGGCTTGCCGGGCGGGCTTGCCGGTGGTTTGTTGCCCGGACGAATGCATTTGCGCCTCTCAGATCAAGAACTCGCCACGCTGGTGGAAATGGTCAGCCTCGCGGCCAACGTCGCGTCGTGGAACCAGAAGGAAACTGCCAACGACCAGGTCACCGCGTTTGAAAATCTGGAAAGCAAGATCCTCGAAAAGGCCGGTCACTCCGGGCTTGGCGACTGGATCGAGTTCGACGAGGAAACCCAGCGCTTCCGCGTGAAGGCGGAGCGGGAGGAGAACTTGTTCTATCACGAGTGCTACGAGGAGTTCCGCAACGAGAGTTTCTGGGACGAGCTCGCCGTGCGGCTCGCGGACCGCGACCTCGCGCGGGCAATCGGTTTCAAGGAGTGGGAAAAACTCAGCGAGGAGGACCGCCGCGCGCGGACCGTCGCCTGGGAGAAGCGCTACTGGGAGGAATTCTCCAAACGCGGCGTGGAGCGCGTGGTTGTGGTCACCCCGCCAGGCGAGGGTTGAGCCGCGGAAGACCAGGAAAGCCTTCCCTGCCCCCACTCAGGGATGGGGAAAGCTATTTCTGGAAACCTCACCAGCTCCGGCGCTTCCTGATAGAAAGCCTTCGGGCCGACGCCGCTGCAATAAGTGCTGCGGGTGTCGTAATCAAGCTCGCCGACTTTGTCTTTGATGGCTTCGGTCGTCTCGAAACAGAAACACGTGCCCGAAGTCAAGATCTCACTATCAGAAAAAGCGGAGGCTAACCAAGCACTATCGGATTTATTGGAGTCCGCGCGCCTGAACGCCTGAATCAAGGCACGCGCGGGAATTTCGTGAAATCCGGCGGACGCTTTTCGAGGAACGCTTGTTTCCCTTCGCGGCCTTCCTCGCTCATGTAGTAGAGCAGGGTGGCGTTGCCCGCTAGGTCGAGCAGGCCCATCTGGCCGTCGCAGTCGGCGTTGAGGGCGGATTTCAAACAACGCAGGGCGAGCGGCGAGTGGGCGAGCATTTCGCGGCACCACTGGAGGGTTTCCTTTTCGAGATCGGCGAGCGGGACGACGGTGTTTACCAACCCCATGTCGAGCGCCTGCTGCGCGTCGTATTGGCGGCAGAGATACCAGATTTCGCGGGCTTTCTTCTGGCCGACGATGCGGGCGAGGTAGCTGGAGCCGAGGCCGCCGTCGAACGAGCCGACCTTCGGGCCGGTCTGGCCGAAGCGCGCATTGTCCGCGGCGATGGTGAGGTCGCAGACGATGTGCAGGACATGGCCGCCGCCGATGGCGTAGCCGGCAACCATCGCGACGACGGGCTTGGGCAGGGAACGGATTTTTTTCTGGAGGTCGAGCACGTTGAGGCGCGGGACGCCGTCCTCACCGATGTAGCCGGCGTGGCCGCGGACTTTCTGGTCGCCGCCGGAGCAGAACGCGAGGTCGCCGGCACCGGTGAGGATGATGGCACCGACCTTGGGGTCCTCGTGGGCGAGGTCGAAGGCGACGAGCATTTCCTTCACGGTTTGAGGGCGAAAAGCGTTGCGCACTTCGGGCCGGTTGATGGTGATTTTGGCAATACTTCCCTCATCCGTTGTTTCGTATCGGATGTCCTCGAATTCGCGCGCGGTGGTCCACATGGCGGGAGCTTGAATGATCCGCCGCCGCCCCGCAATCCGGCAATCGGGGCGATTTTTTAAAGCGCTTTGACACGGCACCCCGGTTTTTGCATGTTCCCGCGCATGCAAGCCATGCAATTCGAGCAATCGGTCGTTTCGATCCTGAAACGCGACAAGAGATTTGACCCGCATGCCTACTTTTTTCTCAAGGACGCCTTGGACTTCACGCTCAAGCGGATCGCTGAATCCAACGGCGGCCAGGCACGCCACGTCAGCGGACCGGAGCTGTTGGAAGGATGCCGGGATTACGCGCTCGAGCAATTCGGGCCGATGGCTTCCACGCTCATGACCGAGTGGAGCATCCGCAAATGCCAAGACGTCGGCGACATGGTTTTCAACCTCATCGAGGAGCAGATTTTCGGAAAGCAGGACTCCGACAAGAAGGAGGATTTCTCCGAGGTGTTCGATTTCGAGGCCTCGCTGATCGTCCCCTTCCTGCCCAAGAGCCGGATCGCGGCACCGAGGCAGGCGCGTCACTCGGAACGCGTGATCACCTAACAGTAAAGCTGGGGGATGGAGCGCCGGCTTCAGCTCAATTACGTTAGAGACTCCACAGGCATTGGCCGAAAACCAAGAATCGGGAATCCAAACCGCTGGTAAAACAGATCATGATCACCAAGCCCGAATGGCATTGGGCCTTAGCCGGCCTGTTCATCGCTTGAAGGCTCATCGGATGATTCATATTCATCCTCTCCGGCTGAAGTCGCCGCTCCTTCCGCGTCCTCGCCATCGGGGATGACTCGGGAGATGTCCTGGAGCTTTTCGTTCCCTTTGAGTGTGAGGAGCTTCACGCCTTGGGCGTTTCTGCCGGTTTCGCGGACTTCGGCGGCGCGGATGCGGATGCTTTGGCCGCTGGAGGTCATGAGCATGAGCTCGTCCTCTTCGGTGACCGTAACAGCTCCGACGACGGGGCCGGTCTTGTCGGTGACCTTCATGGTGATGATGCCTTTTCCACCGCGCGATTGCTTGCGGTAGTCCTCGAAAGTGGTGCGCTTGCCGATGCCGTTTTCAGAGGCGACTAGCAGCGTTGAACCTTCGGTGACGAGTGCGAGGCCGATGACGAAGTCGCCTTCGCCCGGACGGATGCCCATGACGCCGGCAGTGCCGCGGCCGAGCGGGCGGGTGTCGTCCTCGTGGAAGCGGAGGCTCATGCCTTCGTGGGTGACGAGGATGATCTCGTCGCCGCCGGATGTGAGGCGCACGCCGATGAGTTCGTTGTCCTCCTCAAGGTTGATGGCGATGATGCCGTCCTTGCGGTAGTTGCGGAAATCGTTGACGGCGGTTTTCTTCACCTTGCCGCTGCGGGTGGCGAAGAAGACGTAGCCCGCTTCCTCGCGGAAGGTGATGTCGTTGCCGTTGTCGTCCACGGTGCGTTCAAGACGGAGGAGCGCGGCGATTTTTTCCTCGGGTTTGAGGTTGAGCACGTTCTGGATGCTGCGGCCCATCGCGGTGCGCGAACCTTCGGGGAGTTCATACACCCGCTCGACATACATACGGCCGGTGTTGGTGAAGAATAACAGATAGTCGTGCGCCTGGACGCTGAAGAGATGCTCGATGAAATCGGCGGCTTCGTCCTTCTTGGTGCCGCGGGTTTCCATGCCCTTGAGGCCTTTTCCACCGCGACCTTGGACGCGGTATTCGCTGGAGAGGGTGCGCTTGATGTAACCGCGGTGGGAGAGGGTGACGATCATCGCGTCGTTTGCGATCAGGTCCTCCATGGCGACCTCGCCGACTTCGGCGACGATGGTGCACTTCCGTGGGCTGGCGAACTTGTCTTTGATGGCGCGGAGTTCGTCCTTGATGATGACGAGCACGCGCTCCTCGCGGGCGAGGATGTCGAGCAGGTCGAGGATGTCGGCGAGGACGGCGTCGTATTCCGCCTTCACCTTGTCGCGCTCCATGCCGGTGAGTTGATAGAGGCGGAGTTCGAGGATGGCGTTGACCTGGCGCTCGCTGAAGGTGTAGGTGTCACCTGAAATGGAAGCTTGCGAGCGGATCAGGATGCCCAGCCCTTCGGCGGCGGCTACCGGGAAACTGTAGGCGGCGAGGCGCTCGCGGGCTTCGTCGCGGTTTTTGGAATTCCGGATGATCTTGATGAAGTCATCGAGGTGGCCGAGGGCGAGGAGGAAGGCTTCGAGCAGTTCGGCGCGTTCCTCGGCTTTTCCTAGCAGGTAGCGGGTGCGGCGGATGACGACCTCGCGGCGGTGCTCAATGTATGCGTCGATGGCCTCCTTGAGCGAGAGTTGCTTCGGGCGGTTCTTGTGAATCGCCAGCATGTTCACGGAGAACGAGGTCTCCATGGAAGTGAGCTTGAAAAGCTGGGCGACGACGACTGCCGGTCGGGCGTCGCGCTTGAGCTCGATCTCGATGCAGGTGTCCTCGGCAGATAGATCCCGCATGCCGGAGATGCCGGTGAGGATCTTCTCGTTGACGAGCTCGGCGATGCGTTCCTGGAGGACCGCGCGGTTCACGCCGTAGGGGACGCCGCGGATGATGATCATCGCCTTACCGTTGGCGTTTTCCTCGATCTCCATTTTCCCGCGCATGCGCATGGAGCCCCGCCCGGTGCGGAAGTATTCCTCGATGCCGCGGATGCCGCGGATCTCGCAGGCGACCGGGAAGTCCGGGCCCTTGATGTATTGCATCAGTTCCGGCAGCGTGATTTCCGGATTGTCGATCTGGGCGCAAATCCCATCGACGACTTCGCCGAGGTTGTGCGAGGCGAGGTTGGTGGCCATGCCGACGGCGATGCCGGTGCTGCCGTTGACGAGGAAGTTAGGGAATGCGGACGGCAGGACGGATGGCTCCAACTGCGAGCCGTCATAGTTGGGGATCATGTCGACAGTGTCCTTGTCGAGGTCGTCCATCATCGCGATGCCGAGCGGATGAAGTCGCGCTTCGGTGTAACGCATGGACGCGGCGGAGTCGCCTTCCACGGAGCCGAAGTTACCTTGTCCGTCGATGAGCATTTCCCGCATCGACCAAGGCTGGCCCATGTTGACGAGCGAGGTGTAGATGGACATGTCACCGTGCGGGTGGAAGTTACCCATCGTCTCACCGACGATCTTGGCGCACTTGACGTGGGGTTTTCCGGGGCCGACGCCTAACTGGCGCATGGCATACAAGATGCGGCGCTGGGAGGGCTTGAGGCCGTCCCGGACATCGGGAAGGGCGCGGGAAATAATGACCGACATCGAGTATTCCAAGAAGGACTTGGAAAGTTCTTCGGCGACGTTGATGGGCTTGATGTTAGCTTCGGACATGGGGAAAATTTAACGGTTTAGTCTTCAGGATCGGGAATGGGCGAGTCGTAAACATCCTTGCGGTGGCCGACGCGCAAGATGACGACCCGTTCGGGAGCATTGAGAATGGCAAAAACCACCCGGATATCTCCGAGCCGCAGGCGGCGGAGTCCGGCGAGTGGACCGGTGAGAGGTTTGTGGCGTTGAGGTTGATCACTGAGTTCTTCGGCGATTGCCATGGCAACGCGAAGTGATTCCGCAGCGCCGAGACGCTCGAGCTCTTTAACGACTGGCTTTTTAAAAACGAGCTTCACGCTTTGAGGGCGAGGATGACGGCATCGAGATCAATTTCCGGCTCCGAGGAGTGGAGACGGTCCTTGGCGATCTGCAAGTCCGCCACTTCGTTGAAATAGTATTCCAAAGCCTTTTGGAGGTGATACGACTTGCTGCGTTCCGTCTCGACCGCGATCGAGGACAGGCGGCTGGCAAGGGTTTCAGGAAGGCGGACGGAAAGGGTTGTGCTCATGGGTTGGAAGTTACCTGTATTGCTGCGTATTTCAATGTATTACACATCCAGGTTCCGGACGTTGAGCGCGTTGTCTTCGATGAACCGTTTACGTGGCTCGACGATGTCGCCCATGAGGACGTCGAACATCTTGTCGGCTTCGACGGCGTTGTCCTCGTCGAGGCGGACGCGGAGGAACTGGCGGACTTCCGGGTCCATGGTGGTTTCGAAGAGCTGCTTGGCGTTCATTTCACCGAGTCCCTTGAAGCGTTTGATCTGGACGCCGCGGCTGGCGATTTCGAGGACCTTGCCGAGGATTTCGGGGACGGCGAAGACCGGGGTGGTTTTCTGTTTGTCGCCCTCGCCTTCGATGAGTTCGAAGATCGGGGTGTCGTCGTTGAAGAAGACGTTGGTGTCGATGCCGCACTCGGTGAGGCGGGAGAAGATGCGGGCGATGGCGTGGGACTCGTGGAGTTCGTAGAGGTTCGCGCGGCGGGACGGGCCGGTGTGGGCGGCGATCTCTTCCTCGGTGAGGACTTCGTCGAACAGGCGCAGGTCGCGGTTTTGGGCGGCGAAGGCACGGAGGTCGGCTTCCTTGGGGAAGTAGGTGAGTGCCTCGTCATTGCCGGTGCGGATGCGGATCATGAATTCGGGCAGCGCACCGTTGACGCGGGCGGCGAGATATTCTTTGAAGTTGCCGCCGTTGCCTTCGATGGTGGTCGAGAAGCGGGAGAGCGAGGAGAGGTTTTCGAGGATGACCTTGAGTTCGTCCGCAGTGAAGCTGCGGGATTGGTCGAGGGTGCGGAGCTCGACCTCGCCGGCACCGAGGTCGATGAGAATGCGGTTGAGCTGGTCATTGTCCTGGACGTATTCCTGGCGCTTTTTGCGGCTGACCAGATAGAGCGGCGGCTGCGCGATGTAGAGGAAGCCGCTTTTCACGAGGGCGGGCATGTGGCGGCAGAAGAACGTGAGAAGGAGCGTGCGGATGTGCGAGCCGTCCACGTCGGCATCGGTCATGATGACGATTTTATGATAGCGGACTTTCTCGATGTTGAACGCGCCTTCCTGTTCGCCGTCGCCGATGCCCGCGCCGATGGCGGTGATCATGGATTGGATTTCCTTGTTCTGGAGGGCGCGGTGGAGTCGGGATTTCTCGACGTTGATGAGCTTTCCGCGGAGAGGAAGGATGGCTTGGGTCCGCCGGTCGCGGCCTTGTTTGGCGGAACCACCGGCGGAGTCTCCTTCGACAATGTAGAGCTCGGACTTGGCGGGATCGCGCTCGGAGCAGTCGGCGAGTTTTCCGGGCAGGCCGCCGCCTGACAGGGCGGATTTGCGGACCGTTTCGCGGGCTTTTCTAGCGGCTTCGCGGGCGCGGGCGGCGTTGACGGATTTCTCGATGATCTTCTTGGCGAGGCCGGGATTCTCATCGAAGAACTGCATCAGGCCTTCGTAAACGATGGAGGAAATGACGCCTTCGATCTCGCTGTTGACCAGCTTGTCCTTGGTCTGCGAGCTGAAGCGCGGGTTCGGCATTTTCACCGAGATGATCGCAATGAGTCCTTCGCGAACGTCGTCACCGGTGAGCGCGGGGTCCTTGTCCTTGAGGATTTTATTCGCCTTGGCGTATTGGTTGATACCGCGGGTGAGGGCGGTGCGGAAGCCGGTGAGGTGGGTGCCGCCGTCGCCGTTAGGAATGGAGTTGGCGAAGCAGAGAATCTGGTCGTTGTAGGAGTCGTTGTATTGGAAAACCACGTCGGCGAAGACGTCGTCGGTGGTTTTCTTGCCGTCGTAGTCGAGGTCGATGGCGCGCTTGCCGTGAAGGATGACCGGCTCGTCGTGGATGAGGGTTTTGTTTTCGCCGAGCTGGGCGACGAATTCCTCGATGCCCTTTTGATAGTAAAAGGTGGCTTTCTTGGCGGACTCGGGACGCTCGTCCTCGAGGTCGATGGTGAGGCCGGGGTTGAGGAAGGCGAGCTCGCGGAGGCGGGTGGCGAGGCGGTCGAATTTGAATTCGATGGTGTCGACGAAGATCGTGGCGTCCGGGAAGAAGGTGATCATGGTGCCGGTTTTGCCGGGATCGACCTCGCCGATGACGTGCAGCGGAATGGTGGTTTTCCCGCGCTCGAAGCCGATGAGGTGGACTTTACCGTTCCGCATGATTTCCGCTTTGAACCAGTCGGAAAGGGCGTTGACGCACTTGGCGCCGACGCCGTGAAGGCCTCCGGAATATTTGTAGGCGCCTTGGCCGAACTTGCCGCCGGCGTGGAGATTGGTGAGCACAAGCTCGACGGCGGGCATGCCGAATTTCAAGTGCATGTCGACCGGGATGCCGCGGCCGTTGTCGGAGATGGAAACCGAGCCATCGACGTGGATGGCGACCTTGATGCGGCTGCAATAACCGGCGAGGTGCTCGTCGATGGAGTTGTCGAGGACCTCGAAAACGCAGTGGTGCAGACCGCGCTCGTCGGGGTCGCCGATATACATGCCGGGGCGCTTGCGGACGGCATCGAGGCCTTCCAGCTTGTCGATTTGGGCGGCATCGTAAACCTGCGCGGCGGCGACCTGGGTTTCGGCTTTTTGTGGCTCGTTCGAAGACTCGGACATAGTGGGGCCGAAGGGTCTAAAATCCTACCCCCGGAGACAAGGAACTTCTCGCGAACGCGGTGCTTTTTTTCGCCGCTTTTTGGAGCCTGTAAATCGCTCTTGATAAGTGACTTGCGTGCGTCTTATCGGCTTCCCCAGTCCTTCATAAACCAAGAGACCGCGAGGCAGGCGCAAAATGTCAGAACAAACAACGTGATGATCCACAAAGTTTTCACGGTTTCCCTCCACACGAGGTGCTGGTGATCCACGACCGAGTCGCCGGCGATCCGGCCTCTTTGGCGGCTTGATGGGGCGCGTTTGGTGCCGGTGTCGTTTGGGGCTGTGATTTGCGCGCCGCAGGATGGGCACGTGCCGGTGACGCCTGCCAGACGGCGTTCCACCTTGATTTTCAGTCCGTAGGGCGAGCAGTTGAAAACGAGGGCCCCGCCGGAGTCGGGAGCTGGAATCGAATCGGGCGACACCCTGGCATCCTGTGTTTGGCGACGGAAAAAACCCAAGCAGGACCAGTTCAATACTCCATGCCGAGGCACTCGCGCTGCCAGTTAAGGAGCACCTCCGCAGGCTGGGCGTCTCCTGCGGCGAGGGATTCCAAAACGGCGCGGGGCGCGATGAGCGAGCCTTCGATATCGAGCTTTGCGGCGGCTTTTTCACGGGCAGCGATCAAGGCGTCCACCTTCGTTTCAAAATCTCGGTCGCGCTTGCGGCGTTTGCCAGGCGGGCGTTCGGGCCATTCGGATTCGGGAAGTTCCTCCGCTGCGGCGAGCGCGGCGCGGAAACGTTTCACCCGCTCGGGGCGGAAATGGCTTGGGATTTCGATGGTCTTTCTCGCCCCCAGATCGATGCTCCATTCGAGGAGCTGGCGGTTCGGCGCGACCATGAATGACGGGCGATCCCAGGCTTTCGCCTCGCCGTCCCGCCACTGCCAGAGGGACCGCAGGCAGGCGAGGCCGTAAGGTTCGAGCTTGCCGGAGCCTTGGACGCGCCAGTTTTCTTCTTTGGAATCATCCCGGTCCAGGACCTTCTGGCGGGCGGCGATGCAGCTTTCTTCAAACCACCCGTGGCGGCCTTTTTCCTTGAGCGCCGAGACGATCATGTCGCCCATGTCGAGGAGGTAATGCACGTCGTTGAGCGCGTATTCGATCATCTTGGGGGACAGCGGGCGCTTTCCCCAGTCGGCTTTTTGGGAGGATTTCGAGAGCTCGACTCCGAAATAATGGCTGACCAGATCGCCTAGGCCGAAACGCCGGACGCCGAGCAATCTCGCGCCGATCTGGGTGTCATAAACCACCGCCGGAAGCGCTCCGAACTGCCGTTTGAACATCGTCATGTCGTAGTCGGCACCGTGCATCCAGACGACCGCTTCGGAGAGATAGTCACCGAGGGCGGAAAGGTCCTCGATCGCCAGCGGATCGATCAGCACGGACTGGCTGCGGTCGGCGAATTGTATCAAACACAGCGATTCCCGGTAGCGATGCAAGCTGTCCGCCTCCGTATCGATTGCGCAAACCGGCTGGACAGAACCCTGCCTGCTGGTCTCAAGATGGCTAATTAGCCGGTCTGCGGTATCGATCATGTCCGAACTCATCAACTGGAAATCCAAGAAGTGAAAAATCCAGCCCATTGAAGGTTCCTGAGCTGGATCATGAACTTAGGATGGGATGGGAATTTCCGGCTGACAAGGGAGAAATTCGGCGAGCTCGGGGCAAAAAATCGATCAGGCCACCTGGAACACTGCGGCTTGTTCCGGGGTCAGCTCGATGAATTGCCACGGCAACCCGTGGACATTCAGATCCGCCATGAAGGCGTCCGGGTCGTGCTGTTCGATGTTCCAGACCCCCGATTTCCGCCAGTCGCCTGCGAGCATCTGCTTCGCGCCGATCATCGTCGGGACGCCGGTGGTGTAGGAAATCGCCTGCGAGCCGACTTCCGCGAAGCAGGCCTCGTGGTCGCAGATGTTGTAAATGTAGATCGCCTTGGGTTTGCCGTCCTTGAGGCCGGTGATGACGTTGCCGATGCAGGTGCGGCCTTTGGTGGTCTCGCCGAGGTCGCTCGGATTTGGGAGAACCGCCTTGAGAAACTGCAGCGGGACGATTTCCACGCCTTGATACATGACCGGATCAATCCGCGTCATGCCGACGTTCTGGAGCACTTCGAGGTGCTTCAAGTAGTTTGGTGAGAACGACATCCAGAACTGCGCGCGCTTGATCGTGGGGATGTGCTTCACCAGCGATTCGAGCTCCTCGTGATACATCCGGTAAATTTCGTAAGTCCCGACGCCGTCCGGGCAGGTGAACGGCTGGTGCTTGGACATCGGCGCGGTCTCGACGAAATCGCCGTTTTCCCAGTGGCGGCACTCGGCGGTGACCTCGCGGATGTTGATTTCCGGGTTGAAATTGGTGGCGAAGGCCTTGCCGTGGTTGCCGCCGTTCACGTCGATGATGTCGAGCGTGTGGATCTCGTCGAAATGGTGTTTGAGCGCCCAGGCGGTGTAAACATTGGTCACGCCGGGGTCGAAGCCGGAGCCGAGCAAGGCGGAGAGTCCGGCTTTTTCAAACTTTTCCTGATACGCCCACTGCCACGAGTATTCGAATTTCGCGACATCGAGCGGCTCGTAATTCGCAGTGTCCATGTAGTCGCAGCCGGCGAGCAGGCAGGCGTCCATCAGGTTGAGGTCCTGATAAGGGAGGGCGACGTTGATCAGCAGCTTGGCCCCGGTCTTGCGGATGAGCGCGGCGGTTTGCTCCGCGTTGTCGGCGTCCACCTTGGCGGTGGCGATGACGCGGCCAGTGCGTTTTTTGACCTCGGCGGCGATCGCGTCGCACTTCGAGAGCGTCCGCGAGGCGAGGGTGATTTCCGCGAACACCTCGGGAACCATGGCGCATTTGTGGGCGACGACGCTGCCGACCCCGCCGGCTCCGATAATAAGGACTTTGTTCATGATCAAAAAAAAGAGGCACAAGGCTTGGGAAATCCGGGGCCGCTGGCAAGAAATTGTTCCGAATGTGTTGAGTGTGTTCCGGCTGTACCAGCCGGAAACGGAGCCGCAGCGGCTTCCGACTGAGACAGTCGGAACACATTTTCAAAGTCACCCTTCATCTCCTCGCATATCTGAATCCAGGAAACGCCCGCACCAGCCTCCGCATTTCTAACTTCATCAAATTCGCCGTTACCACGTGAGCGGGCAGGCCGCTGCGCTCGATGATGAGATCCACCGGCGATTCATCCACGGTCACCGCAGCGAAGACAGCGGCTTCCTCTGCGGGCAGCTCGGGAATCTCCGCAGCGGATTCCGTCAGGCTGGCTTTGCGGGCGAATGGCAGCTCCCCGAGATCGTCTAGCAGGTGACTGGCATCGGCGACCAGAGTCGCGCCGTCGCGGATGAGCTGGTTGCAACCGGCTGACGTCGGCTTGTCGATCGGGCCGGGGACGGCGAAGATCGGCTTTCCATATTCGGAAGCGAGGTTGGCGGTGATGAGGGACCCGGACCACGCAGGGCACTCGACGACCAACACCGCCCGCGCCCAAGCCGCGACGATGCGGTTGCGCATCGGGAACGTCTGTTTGTCCGGCGAGGTATTCAACGGGAACTCGGAAACCACCGCGCCGAAGCCGCTGGCGATCTTTTCCGCCAGCGCGAGGTTTTCCGGCGGGAAGAGTTTCGCCAGCCCGGAGCCAAGCACCGCGATGGTCCGGCCGTTAGCAGCGACGGCAGCCTCGTGCGCGGCGGTGTCGATGCCGCGGGCGAGGCCGGAGATGATGGTGAAGCCGGCCTGCGCGATCTGGTAGGAAAGCTTCTTCGTCGCCTGCGTGCCGTAATGCGTCGCTCGCCGCGAGCCGACGATGCTGATGGCGTGCTTGTCCCGCAGCTCCAGCTTCCCCCAGACATATAACAGCAGCGGCGGATCGTAGGCTTCCCGCAGCGGGGCCGGATAATCCTCGTCATCCTGCGTCACGATGGAAATCCCGCGCTCGGCGGCTTCGCGGAGTTCGGTGGCGGGATCGGCGTGGTCCTGCCAGGCGTGGAGGATTTTCGCCGTCTCCTCGCCGATGCCGTCCACCCGCATCAGCCGGTCCTTGGCCGCGCCGAGGATGGCCGCCGGATCCCCGAAATTTTCGAGCAGCCGCCGCACCCGCACCGGCCCGATTTTCGGCAGCATGTTGAGAGCGACGATGGCTTCCTGGGCGGTCATGAGATTCGGAGACTGCCGATAGATCGCCGTTCCGTCAAAGACGGTTTTGAAAATGTGTCCCGACTTTCTCAGTCGGAAGCTGCTGAGGAAAACCGAGCAGATCGCTGCTCTTCACGGCGTAATCCACATTCCCGCCAGAGCACCGGTGCTCTAGCCGCCGATTCTTGTTAGTTCGGCGCCTGGCGATTGCGACAGGGGAGGTCGTCATTCTTTTGCGAGTTCGGCGCGGAACACCGAAACCGGCAGGCCCTCGCGGTTCATCAGGTTGGGCTGCGCCAGATCCTTCCAGGCAAAGCGCATGGAGGCGGGATTGACCACCTTGTCGCTGCCGATGACCACGCTCGCTCCGTCGATCTTCGCGGTGGCTTCGACAAAATTGCCGTCCGGGCCGGCAATCTCGAAGTGGTCGGGAGCCTTGTTGTCGCGCGTCACCAAGCCGCCGCCGACATGATCGAATGCCACGCGGAGTTGTTTGCCTTCCGCCGTGAGGGATTTGAACCGGGGTCCGCAATAGACCAGCTCCGTCTTCCCATAGTCTTTGGCGAGCGCCCACAACGCGAGCCGCCTGCCGATTTCCTGTTTGTTGCGCGGATGTCCGCCGCCGTAATGGTCGCCGGGGTCGCAGGTGTCCGTCGAAGCGGCCATGCCGGTGTTGGGAATGGCCATCGCCGCGTTCTGGGCATCGAGCAGGAGCGGCAGCGCGCCGTTGTAATTGTTTGGGGTGATCTGGACGAAATAGAACGGAAAATCGCCCTGCTTCCAGACCTCTCGCCAGCCCGCGACCAGCGCCTTCATCTTGTCCAGATAACGCATCCCGTCGCCGCAATTCGACTCGCCCTGATACCAAAGCGCGCCGCGGATTCCAAACGGAACCAGCGGATAGATCATGCCGTTATAGAGAACCGGGCCGCCCCCGACCGGCATCGGATTGGGCATCGAGAGCGCTGGCGGCAGGGCTTTGCCGGAAGCGAGCGCCGCGCGCGCCGCAGGGATTACGGCTTCCAGCAGGTCTAGGTTTTCGACGAGTTTCCGGCGCGCGGAATCGGCGGCCGCCTGGTTGCTGGCAATCACCGGATCCAAGGCGGGCACTCCCGAGAGCCCCTCGGTCGCGGTCCACAACTCGATCTGGGTGGCAGCCTGGGACGCGGCGATCAATCCCACCGGCACGTTGATGGCCTTGTGAATGTCACGGCCGAAAAAATATCCGACGGCGGAAAAATTCGCCACGACGGGATTGTCCGGCGCGCACACCGACCAACGGGTTTTGATATCATTCAAGGGCAATCCGGCAGGAGTGCGGGGAACCAACAACAGACGAATCTGCGGATAATCCGCACCCTTGATCTCCTGTTGGGCATTGAGCGCGTGTTTCAGCTCGAACTCCATATTCGATTGACCCGAACAAACCCAGACTTCCCCTACCAGGATGTCGGAGATTTTCACGGTGCTCTTGCCGGTCACCGTCATCTCGTGCGGCCCCGGCGCTTTCATGGCGGGCAACTCGACTTTCCACTCTCCGTCCGCATCCGCGCTGGTGTCGGCCGTCTTCCCGGAAAGCAACACCTTGATCTTCTCCCCCGGCGCGGCCCAGCCCCAGACTTTGATCGGTTTGTCGCGCTGGAGCACCATGTGGTCGCTGAAAACATTGGGCAGCCGCACGTCGGCAAATAGGGGAGTGGCCAGTGAAAGCACGATGGCGAGGGCGATTGGATGTCTCATGATCAGATCGTGGAATGGGGTTTCCACTAGGTCGCCCTCTTGGCCAAGTCAATGCTATTTCCTTTTGAGCCCGTCAATGCCTGCCACCCCCCGCACCCGTCTCCACCTTCCGTCCCGGAATCTAACATTCATCAAGGTCCGGAATCAGCCCCGCCAAATCGAAAGTCCCGATCTGGCAATCACTCTCACGCCGGAATTCAGCCTTCAGAAAAAATCAAAAACACTTTGTTTTGATCTGATATTACATTCTCGGGTCACGCCAGCGCCAGCAGCGACTCGTCCCAGTCTTTCCAAACCGGGTCCAAATTCTGCCCGCGCAGCATGGCGGCGACCTCGGCCGGGCTGCGGGTGTCGTGGATTTGAAACTGCTCGGTCGCCTTCTCGCAGCCGGATTTCCCCGTGAGCTCCACGCGGCGGCCCTTGACTGTTAGGTGGAGGTCGTCGCCGCCCGCGCCGGTGTAGCCGCCCGGCTCGGTCTTGGCTCCGGCGGACATGTGGGTGACCCCGAGCGTGGCGATCGCGTCGCGTAACGGCGCGGGCTCGCGGGTGGAGACGACGATGCCGACCTGCGGGAAAAGCAGCCGGAAAACCGCGATCAGACGCACGAACTCCCTGTCCGGCAGATAGAGATCCGGGTCCGGCTGGTATTCGTAATTCCCCGCATACGGCCGCATCCGCGGGAAGGCGACGGTGAACTGCGCCTTCCAGCAATTCCGATAGAGATATTCCAGATGGGCGCACAGCGCGAGGGCCTCGGACTTCCAGTTTGCCAGCCCGAACAGCGCTCCGATCCCGATGCGCCGGAAGCCGCCGGCGTAAGCGCGCTCCGGGCAGTCGAGCCGCCAGTCAAAGTTCTTTTTCGGCCCGGCCGTGTGGAGCTGCGTGTAGGTCTGGCGCTGATAGGTTTCCTGGTAAACGACCAGTCCTTCCGCGCCGTGGCCCACGATTTCCGCGTATTGACCGTCCTCCATCGGCCCGACTTCAAGCGCGAGCGTGGGGATGAACGGCTTGAGCGCGTCGAGGCAGTTTTGGAGATAGCCGTCCGAGACAAACTTCGGGTGCTCGCCGGCGACGAGCAGGACATTCCGGAATCCGAGCCCGTGCAAATGCCGCGCCTCGGTCACCACCTGATCGACCGTCAGCGTCGTCCGGAAAATCCCCGCATCACGAGAAAATCCGCAATAACTGCAGTTGTTCACGCACTCGTTGGACACGTAGAGCGGCGCGAACAGCCGCATCGTCTTGCCGAAATGCCGCCGCGTCACCTGCTGGCTGCGCCGGGCCAGCGCTTCGAGCGGCCCGCCGGTTTCCTCGGAAACAAGCTGGAGGAACCGCCGCATCAACGGAGTCGGATGCGCGAGGAGATCAGGAAAAACATCGGCGAAAGCCATGGCAGGCGGAATGTGCTTCCTCCAGCCGTCCGCGTCAAAGGTGGTTTGCGGGAATTGGCGCGCGAAACTTATTTCGCCTGAAATCGAGTTTATTCCTGCTCGGTGGAGCAGCGGATTTATTTCCAATGGCGACCGTTTTCGCCCGATCCTGATGACGACATGTTAGTGGAGCTGACGGTCATGGAGGATTGAAATGAAGTGCCATGAGGCCCGAGTGAAATCCACGCGAAGGAGAGTTTCCAGCTCGCAAATCACCTTCCTGCGCGATGCGTGGTGGGAATGCGGCGGGGTGGCGGGCGTGATGGCCAAAAGCCTGTCCTGCTGTCCTGCGACTCCCGGGAAAAGGAGTCGTTCAGAATAACGGGAATTATTTAAAAATCTCAGCGGCGGAAGGCCGGGCGGATCGAGGGTTTGATCGTGCTGGTGGCCGGGGCCTTTGGCTCGGCGACGCTGGCACCGGCCTTGTCCGGGACGGGGATGGAATCGACCGGGGGCAGCACGCCGGGGCCGTCGGCCATTTCATGGGCCCTGCCGGAGACTCGGTAGCGGTTATCCATGTCTGACTGGACGGCGTTGAGCGAGCGGTCGTTTCTGACGATGGAGGGCTGGATGAAAATCATCAGCTCGCTGCGGTTTTTGGTGTCGGTGGTGCTTGAAAAAAGCCTGCCGAGATAGGGGATGTCGCTAAGAATGGGGATGCCGCTCTTGCCCTGTCCATTCCTGCCGACAATGAGGCCGCCGAGGACGATGGTGTTGTTATTGGGAACGGTGGCGGTGGTGAGGATTTCGCGGGTGGAAATCCGCGGCACGGTGAGGTCATTGCCGCCAGCGCCTCCCTCAATCGTTTGTGTGCCATTCTGCTCGTCATTGAGAAGGGCGATTTGCATGGTGATTTCATTGTCGGAGTTCACCAGCGGGATGACTTCGAGCTTCAGGACCACATCCTGATATTCAATTTGGGTGCTGACGTTGCTGTTGACACCAATACCACCATAGGAGTTGCTACCAGTAGGAATGGCGATGCGCTCACCACTGGAGATCACGCCCTTCTGATTGTTGGAGGTGAAAATGCTCGGGCGCGAGAGCACGGTGAAATCGGACTTCTCTTGCAGTGCCCGCAGGAATACGGTCAAATCTCCGGTGGTGACCAAGCCGCGAAGACCGGAGCCGATCACGGCGTTGCTCCGGGCCGTGTCGGCATCGAGGATTGGAATGATGGGAACGGACCCAGCGCCGCCGCCTAGGCCGAAGTCCTTGCTGTTAACCAGGTAGCTGACACCGGTCTCGATTGAATCATCGAGCGTGAGCTGGCCGATGACGGTGGAAATCATGACTTGGTCGGGTTTCACGTCGATTTGGTCGAGGAGGCGCTCGATGATTTCCAAGCCGGAGGGCGGGCCTTGGACGACGATGGAGTTGGTGATGTTGTCGGCGACGAGAAGCGTGCGGCCGACGAGGACGGACTCGGGGGCCGAGCTGACGTTGGGATCGCCGAGGCCTCCACCGCCGGATCCGCCACCACCACCAAAACCGCCGCTGGATCCGCCGCCACCGAAGCCGCCGCTGGATGAGGAGCCGCCGAAATTGGCTCCGGTGCTGTTGCTACGACCGCTGCCGCTGCGACCGCCGCGGCTGCTGCCGCTTGCGCTGGAAGCTTGAGCGCCGGTCGATTGAGCGCGGTTTCCACCGCTTTGGGCACCGCCTGAGACTCCGCCGCCACTTCCGCCGCTGTCGCCTGTGCCGCTGAAGGCGCGGGTGAGGGCGTCGCCGGCGATGGGCAGGAATTCGGAGACGGTGAGGAAACGGAGTTTGCGGCGGAGGAAGTTTTTCTCGCTGGTTTCCACGTCGAACTCGCGGACGAGGCCTTCGACGAACAGCAGATCGACGGGGCGGCCCATGACGAAGATGCGGTTGGTGCGCGGGTCGGGGATGATCTGGACGGGAGTGTCCTCACCGGCACCACCGGTGGACGAATCGCCGGTTTGCGGGATGCCCGCTCCCGGAGGTGTGTTTGGGGCGGCGTCGGCGCGCTGGATGCCGGCGGTTTTCTGCGCGGATTGCTGGGCGGTGAGCAGGGTGGTGAGGGTGTCGGCGATTTCGGTGACGTCGGCGAACTGGACCTTGACGAAGCGGGTGCCTTGGACGGAGCCGGGCTTGTCGATTTCTTTTTTGAGGTCGATGAGCTTGCGGATGAGCGAGGTGTTTTCGGTGATGACGACGGCGGAGGCGTTGGCGACTGCGGCGATGGAGCCGTAGGTGCCGAACTGGCCGATGATCTGGGTGAACGTGTTGACGGCCTCGGCGGGCTTGATGTAGCTGAGCGTCATGACGTAGGAAATGACGGCGTCGCCCTCGGGCAGGGTGTCGTTTTCGTTATAGACGGCGACTCCGCGGTTGGTGGGGCGGATGCCGCTGGTGTGGGTGAGGATGTCGAGATTGGGGTTTTCCGCGTCGGGGACGAAGACGAAGCCTTCGATGGTGGCGGCTTTTTTGAGGAGCTCGGCGGCCTCGGCGAAGGTCAGCGGGTCTTGTGGGGTGGCTTCTTGGACGAAGGAAAACTCGGCGACGGAGGCGGCGGCGGAGACGATGACGCGGCGACCGGTGTAGGTCCGGTAAAGTCCGGAAAGGGCGTTGCCGCTGAGTTTCGGCTCGTTGATGTCAGCGATGATTTTGGTCTGGCCCAAAGGCACGCCAGGTTTCGGGGCTGGCTGGTTTGCCACAGGGGCACCGGCCGGGGCGGCGGGGGCTACACCGGGAACGGGAACTCCCGGCGGAGCTACCTGTCCGGAGGCGGAGGCGAGGCCGAGAAGGAGAAGTGCGATGGAGCGTGTGACGGACATGGAGAAAAGTGGAATTCAGATTGGAGAATTAATTGCTGCGGC
>CANHPN010000054.1 GCA_947462535.1 Akkermansiaceae bacterium
CGATCCCTGAAACGACGGAGGTGATGATCAAGGGCACGATGATCATTTTCAGCGCCTGCATGAACAGGCCGCCGATGAAGCGGCTGGTTTCGAGCGTGCCATGGACGAACCGCCCCGCAGCGGATTCTTCCGCCGCGCCGGCAAACAAGCCGCGGAACGCGAGCGCGGTGGTCGTCGCCAGTCCCAGCGCCATCAAAATCTGCCAGTGCGGTGCCAGTCGTTTCATCACCGACAAGGAAACCCGTCACGACGGCCGATTCCAAGCACCAAGGACTGAAAAGGCCTAGAATTCATTCCGGCCGCGGGGTGTCGCTCAATCCAGGAACTTGCCTGGATTGAGGATGCCGTTAGGGTCGAGCGCGCTTTTGAGAGCGCGGTGGGTGGCGTAGGAGACCCCGCCGAGGGCCTGGCGGATCCACGGCTTTTTGGCGAGGCCCACGCCGTGCTCGCCGGTGATGGCTCCGTGGTTAGCGAGGACCCAGGTGAAGAGCTGGTCGAGTGCGGCATCCGCGCGGGCGCGGATTTCCGGGTCCTCGTAGTCGCGGATCATCAGGTTGGTGTGGATGTTGCCGTCTCCCGCATGGCCGAAGCAGGCGATAGGGATGCCGGCGTCCTTTTCTAACTGGCGAGCGAAGGTGACGAGCTCGACGAGCTTGGAGCGCGGGACGACGATGTCCTCGTTGAGCTTGGTGAGGCCGGTGTCGCGCAGCGAGAAGGAGAACTCGCGGCGGAGTTTCCAGATGCGCTCGCAGGACGCCTCGTCCGGGGCGCGCTCGATGAAGGTGGCGCCGAGCGTGGTTAAAAGTTGATGGAGTTCCTCGATCTCCGAAAGTGTGGCGGCGGGACGGCCGTCGATCTCGACGATGAGGTGGGCCTTGCCGGGCGGGAAGGTTTCGGCACCGAGCTTTTTCCTAGCAGCGTCGAGGGTGAAGGTGTCGGTGATTTCGAGGGCGGAGGGAAGATGGCCGGCGTTGAGGACGGCCTGCACGGCGGCGGCGGCCATCTCGAACTCTGGGAAAATGGCGGCGAGCATTGCGCGGCTCGCGGGCTTGGGGATGAGGCGGAGGGTGGCTTCGGTGACGACGCCTAACATCCCTTCCGAGCCGGTGAAGAGCCCGACGAGGTCAAAGCCGGTTTTGTTCTTATGCAGCCGCCCGCCGGTGCGGAGGATTTCGCCGCTGGCGAGGACGACTTCCAGTCCTAACACGTAGCTGCGGGTGACGCCGTATTTCAAACAGCGCGGACCGCCGGCGTTGGTGGCGATGTTGCCGCCGATCGAGCAATCCTTGAGCGAGGCGGGGTCGGGCGGGTATTCCCAGCCGACGGCGTGCGCGGCGGTTTGCAGGTCTCCGGTGATGACTCCGGGCTGGACGATGGCCACGCCATCCTCGGGATGCATGCCGAGGATCTTGTTCATCCTTGCGGTGGATAGAACGATGCCGCCTTGGATCGGCACGCAGCCACCGACGTAGCCGAAGCCCGCGCCGCGGGTGGTGACGGGGATTTTCCGCTCGCTGGCAAATTTCAAAACCGCTGCCACGTCGCCGGTGGACTCGGCAAAAACGACGACATCCGGCGGATGGCTGGCGGACCACTTGTCGCCGGAGTTCGCGGCGAGGATCTCGGCAGTGGTGGTGACTTTTTCCGCGCCGATGAGGGTAGCGAGGTGGGCAGCTAGGGAGGCGGGATTCATTTGGAAAAGAATGGGAGCGAGACGCTTCCATCACGGGCTGCCGCGAGACGCGCCAGCCACTTTGGAACGGATCAAGCGTAGATGTTTTTGTAATACTCGTCCGCCATGCGGTTGGCGTCGAAGAAGGGGACGACGTCGTTCATGGAGTTGAGGACGACCTGGTTCCACTCGTCGGGGCGGTCGTAGTAGAGAGGGAGGATTTTATCATGCATCGCTTCATAGAAGCCAAGCAGGTCCTGGCGGTCGCGGTCCTCGTGGCTGAGGGCCGGGTCGGCGGGCGGGATGATGAACGAGTTTTTGCCGTCCTCGGCGAATTCGCAGACCCAGCCGTCGTAGGTGGATAGATTGACGGAGCCGTTCATGGCGGCGGTCATGCCGGAGGTGCCGGAGGCCTCGCGGGTGACGACCGGGTTGTTGAGCCAGATGTCAGAGCCGTTTTTGAGGAAACGGGAGAGTTCGAGTTCGTAGCCGACGAGCACGGTGGCGTTCGGATAGTCCCTGGTGATCCGGATGAGGTGGTTGAAGGTGTCGATCGCGGAGTAATCAAACGGATAGGGCTTGCCGGCCCAGATGACCTGGACGGGGTGTTTGTTATTCTGAAGGAGCTCGCGGAAGAGGCGGATGTCGCGGGCGATGAGGTCGGGCCGCTTGTAACCGGCGAAGCGGCGCGCCCAGACGATGGTGAGCACGTCGGGTTTGAAGAGCTTGCCCGTCTGGTCGGCGACGACGCGGAAGAGCCGCTCCTTGAGCTCGCGCTTGCGGTGCTTGAGCTCGACGATGTCGCCGCGGACGCGGGCGTGTTCGAGGCCGTGGTCGGCCCAGTATTTTTTGTTCTGGGCGTTGGTGACGTGGGTGATCTCGCAGATGTCAGGATAGTCCTTCCACATCTGGCGGGAGACCTCGCCGTGGAGTTTGGAGACGCCGTTGGCGATGCGGGCGAGGCGGAGGGCGGCGAGCGAGTGGTTGAACTCATCGCCGTCGATGCCGGTGATTTCGCGGACTTCCTCTTCCGGGACGTTGCCGAAAAACGAGAAGTCGCGGAGCAGGTGGAAGCCGTGTTTTTCATTTCCGGCTTCCTCGGGGGTGTGGGTGGTGAAGACGAGGCGCTTTTTCACCTCCTCGAGGCTACGGTGTTTTTCGTAAATGTGGAAGGCTGCGGAAAGGCCGTGGGCCTCGTTGAGGTGCCAGACGGACGGGTCCACGCCGAGCTCGTCTAGCAGGCGGGCACCACCGGCACCGAGGATGATGTATTGGGCGATGCGGCGGAGGTGGTCGTGGTCGTAGAGGCGGTGGGTGATGGCGCGGGAGAGGCTGTCGTTTTCCTCGACGTCGGTGCTGAGGAAGAACATCGGCACGGTGTTGAAAATGTCGCCCGCCAGAAACATGGCTTTCACCCACACGAGGTGGCCGTGGACGGGGACGGTGAATCGGATGCCGGTGTCCTGGAGGAAGGCGTATTCCTTTTTACGGAACTGGATGGCGAGCTCGCGGTCCTCGCCGCGGGCCTGGTTGTAGTAGCCGTAGGTCCAGAGGATGCCGATGCCGCAGAGGTTTTGCCGGAGGTCGGCTGCGGCGCGCATGTGGGAGCCGGCGAGGAAGCCGAGGCCGCCGGAGTAGATTTTGAAGCTCTGGTCGATGGCGAACTCGCAGGAGAAATAGACGGCGGTTTTGGCGTATTCCGGGGCGATTTCGTAGTGGTGGGCGAACGGTTTCGGGAGAAAAGAGGATGCCATGATGGATCGGATGGTGATGGATGAATGATAGTGACGAGTGCGCCGGACCGGGCTCGGTTTTATGCGGATCTGGTGAAAATGGCGCGTTGTAAACCCGTGTCAATCCGGGTAAGGTGTGACGGTGGGTGATGTTTGGGATGTTGTCGAGTTTTGTGCGGATGGTGATGCTTGATTCAAGCCAACTTCAAACCTTTTCAGCGCGGTGCGAGCTTGGCGCGGACTCCTTGCAGTGGTTGTTCGATCCAGCGCCAGGAGGCGAGCGTGAGTCCCCACGTGACGGCGGCGTAGATGGCGACTCTGAAAACCGCGCCGATCCCGGATTCGAAAGGCCCGCTCCAGAGAAACCAGAAGATTTTCCCAGTCACCAGCGGCGCGAGGTTGTGGAACAGGTAAACCCCGTAGGAGAGGTGGCCGATCCGCTGAAGCGCCGGGTTTTCTAGCAATTTCCTCGCGACCCCGGAAAACCCTACCGAACAGGCGGCGATGACGCCGCACATCGCGACGGCCAGCAGCGTTTGCTGGAACGCGCGCAGCCCGAAGGTCGGCCAGCCGAGCGTGTGGGCTCCGAAAATCGCGAGGTAGCCGGCGAGGGCGAGCACCGCAAGCCAGCGTAGGCCCGAGCTTTCCAGCGACATTCCGCGATGCACCGCGAGGGCGAGCAGTCCACCGATGCCGAAATAATCGAAGGTCGCCCAGGTCAGCACCTGCGGCCATGCGCACCACGGCACCAGGCTGTCATGAAACATCCGGGATAGCGGGCCGACCGCCGCGAAAATCAAGACTGCGGGAAGCAGCCATTTCCGCGGAAGGAACCAGATCACGAAGGGCCATATCAGATAGAACTGCTGCTGGATCGCCAGCGACCAGAAGTGGTTCGTTCCCTCCGGCCAGTATCCGAGGAAAGCCATGTGGATGTTTGAAAAGTGGAGCGCGTACCACGCCATTCCGGTCCCGGTGACGTCCGGCGCGCGGACGATCCACGCAAGAGCCAGCGCCGCGTAGTAGGGCGCGAGAATCCGCAGGCCGCGCCGGATCTGATAGTTCTTCAGTGCCGCCGCTTTCCAAGTCCCGCCACGCGCCTCGCTGCGGTCGCGCTCGCGGAGCAGCGAGCCGGTGATCAGGTATCCCGTGAGGACCAGGAAAAAGAACAGGAACACCTCGAACGGAAACACCCGCGGCCAGCCGACAGGGCACCAGTGATCCCAGCAGATCGCCAACATCGCGATCGCCCTCAGCCCGTCCAGTTGCCCCGCGCGCCCACTCACGGGGTGCTTGAAACCATGATCCGCCGCTTGATGCACGCGCATTTCAGGAAAATCACTCGCGCGCCCGGAGCCGGTGACCGGAAGTCCGGCTTCGGGCGCGCGGATTTATTCCGGCTTATCTCCGGTGGCGGAGTCGTCCTTTTTATCATCCGTGTCTTTCAGCGCCTTCAGGATCGGGCAGTCCTCCATGACTTCCTTGCCCATCTCCAGGTGCCGCAGCATGTGCCGGGTCATCACGTCTTCCATCTTCGCGCGATGCGCGCTCATGGCGATCCGTTGCTCGGCCATCAGGGTAACGAGGGCGGTCAGCTGCTCCATTTTCTTGTCGTCGGGAGCGCTTTTCATCTTGGCGAGCTGCTCGGTGAGCGCGGCGTCCTCGGCCTTGCGGGCTTCCATCATTTGCTGCCTTTGCTCGGTCATTTCCCGGCAATAGCCCATCATTTTGCCTCTCATCATTCCTTTTCCTCCCGGGGGTTGGGCGTGGACGGGAGAGCAGACGGCCAGCGCCAGGATGAGGGCTGAACGGACCAGGATATGGTTGGTGGTGTGGAGTTTCATTTTTTGGTTCCTTTCAATTTTTGGTGAGTCCCGGCTGGGTGAAGCGCCGGAATCTGAGCCTCGGAACATCGCACGGATGCGGTGACTGTTCAAATCACTTCGGCAAGCGTCCCGATTTGAGTTGCAGCGAGAGCGGCCGGGGCATTCCTTCCGACTGTTGCCTTTGGAAAGTTCAAACCCAGCCGTCCCCGATCCTCCGATGAATTTCCGTATCACGTGCGAGCTCGATTACACGCTTCAGGATCCGGTGACTTTTCTTTTCGCGATCCAATGCAACAAGGCGGGCGGGCAGCAAGTCCTTGCCGAATCGCTGGTCACCGATCCCGGACTGCCGGTGGAAGAGTTCGGCATCGGCTGCGGGCTCAATCGCCTGGCGCGGATCCGGGCGGGCGGGCTCGGCGCGTTGAGGATTTCCTATCGGGCGGATGTCCGGAGCTCGGCTCGGGTCGTGCCGGTTGGCGCGTTGCGTGCGGACGGCCCGGACACGCTGAGTCCCGAGGCCATCCCGTTTTTGTTCCCGAGCCGCTACTGCCAGTCGGACCGGCTCCGGCAGCAGGCGCAGGATCTTTTCGGGCATTTGAAAACGGCGCACTCGGTCGCGTCTGCGGTAGGCGACTGGATTTTCGAGAACATCGCGTATGTCGGCGGGAGCTCGGGTGAAACGTGCTCGGCGATTGAAACCTTCGAGCGCCGCGAGGGCGTGTGCCGGGACTTCGCGCATCTCGGTATCGCCTTCTGCCGGGTGCTCAACCTGCCGGCGCGCTATGCGACCTACTACGCCTATCAGCTCAGCCCGCAGGATTTCCATGCCTGCTTCGAGGTCTTCATCGGCGGCGAGTGGTTCGTCTTCGACGCCACGCGGCACGCGCCGCTCAACGGGCTGGTGCGGATCGCCACCGGACGCGACGCGGCGGATGTGGCGGTGTGCACGATTTTCGGAAATCCGGAACTGACACGCAGCACCGTTTCCTGCGAGTGTCTGGAAGGCGGCTTCGTCCCCGTGACCGGCGGGAGCCTGGCGGCGCGGGATGAGACCATCACCCTGGACTAGCAGCTTATGGTGAGACCGCCAGCCGCTCGGTGCTGGCTTGGCGCTCGAAGAGGAAGCCGTTTTCCTTGTAGGTCTTGAGCCGGAAGTGGGTGGCGGTGGAGATCACGCCGTCGAGCGAGCTTAGTTTTTCCGAGACGAAACGGGCGACTTCGCGGAGGTCGCCGCCCTCGACGACGACCATCAGATCGTAGCCGCCGCTGGCGAGATAACAGGACACGACCTGGTCGAAACGGGCGACGCGCATGGCGAGGCGGTCAAAGCCGCCACCACGCTCGGGCGTGACCTTGACCTCGATGAAGGCGGAGACGGAAGTATCTCCGGTGGCTTCGGGATTGATCACCGCGTGGTGGCCGAGGATGGTGCCGTCCGCTTCCCAAGCGGCGATGCGGGCGGCGACGGCGGACTGGTCCAGCGAGAGCAGGTCGGCGAGCTCGCGGTCGGTGAAGCGGGCTTTGCGGCGGAGAAGTTGGAGAAGCGGGTCGGAGGACATGGGAGAAAAAGAGTCGAAAGTCGGAAGGTCTGAAAGTCTAAAAGTCGGAAGGGCGAAAGTCGCTGGCGTCTCTGGCTTTCAGACCTTTGGACCTTCGACTCTTCAGTCGCCGAGGCAGATGCCGACGGCTTTGGCGGCGAGGACGAGTTCGCTCTCTGGCTCGACGAGGCGGAGCTGGTGGACGGCCTCCTCGATGGGTACGGAATCAACGTGATAGGACTGGTAGCTGACCATTCGGCCGAATTTGCCTTCTTCCGCGAGTTTCACCGCCATCACGCCAAAGCGCATGCCGAGGATGCGGTCGAGCGCGGTCGGCGAGCCGCCGCGCTGGAGGTGGCCGAGGGTGCAGGCGCGGGTGTCCTTGCCGGTTAGTTTCTGGAGCTTGGCGGCGACCTGCTCGCCGATGCCGCCGAGGCGGATCTCGCCGCCGGTGTTGGCATCGAGGGTGACTACGTGTCCGTCTGGCATGGACGCGCCTTCGGCGACGACGACGAGCGTGCTGTGGTAGCCTTGGGCGTCGCGCTGGTTGATGAACTCGGTGATTTTTTCGAAGGTGAAGGGGATTTCCGGGAGCAGGACGACGTTGGCTCCGCCGGCGATGCCGCCCCAGAGGGCGATCCATCCCGCGTGACGGCCCATGACTTCGAGGACCATGATCCGCTTGTGGCTCTCGCCGGTGGTGTGGAGGCGGTCGAGTGCGTCCACCACGGTGCTAACAGCACTGTCGAAGCCGAAGGTGAAGGCGGTGGCGCTGAGGTCGTTGTCGATGGTTTTCGGCACGCCGACGATCGGCCAGCCTTCCCGATAGAGTTGCAGGCCGGTGGTGAGCGAGCCGTCTCCGCCGACGATGATGAGGGCGGTGATGCCGAGCTCGTCCATGGTCTGCTTGGCTTTGGCGACGATCTCTGGCGGGACTTCGGCGATGTCGCCCTTGCCGACCTTGGCGGCGAAATGACCTTTGTTAGTGCTGCCGAGGATGGTGCCGCCGAGCTTGAGGATGCCGATGGTGTCCTTGGGCTTGAGCACGGTGAAATCGCCGGGTGGCAGCAGGCCTTCGAAGCCGTCGCGGAAGCCGATGACTTCCCATCCGAGTTGGTGTGCGGCACCGACGACACCGTGGATGACCGCATTGAGTCCGGGGCAATCGCCGCCGCTGTTGAGGATTCCGATTTTCATCAGTGAAGAATGTTTATTGGGGGGTTGGGACGTTGAGGATTTCCCGTTGGCGGTCTTGGACGAGCGCGCCGGATTCCAGCCACGGATCGTAAACCGCCCAGCCTTGGCGGATCAGTCCACGGGCGCGGTTGAAGCGGTCCGGGTTGTTGAGCACGACGACGATGAGGCGGCGCGGGGTGGCACCTTTCGTGCCGTCGAGCTTCTGACGAACGAGCGGTTCCTTGTCCATGCAAACGGAGACACAGGGGCCGGCTGCATTCGTCGTGCCAGTTTTGACGCCGAGAATGCCGGGCTCGCCGACGAGTTCGTTGGTGTTCCTTACCCGGAAGCCGCGCTTGCCGGCCGCTCCGGTGACGACGACCTGGCGCTCTTTCTGGCGGACGATGAAATTGAAAGCGTTGCGGCGCATCGCGTAGATCGAGAGCCGGGCGACGTCTGCGGCGGTGGAAAATGCCTTCCTGCCGGAGCGCTCAAGGCCGTGGGGATTGGCGAAACGCGTCTGCGTCATGCCGAGCGCCTTGCCGAGCTGGTTCATTTCCCCAACGAAGGCAGCCACCGGGTCGTCGTTTCTGCCACGGCGGACGAGGATTTCCCGGCCGACGTGATCGGCGATGGCGATTGCGGCGAGATTGTCCGAGCCAAGCAGCGCGGAATAGAGCGCGTCGCGCAGGCTGAGCTGCTCGCCGGGCTGGAGGTTCATCGGATTTGGCCCGCCGACGAGGGTGATGGTTTGGGGGACGGTGATCTGGGTGGTGCCGAGATCGGTGCTTGTGGCGGTGGCCCAATCGACGGTCACGGCGGCCATGGCGATCTTGTTGAGGCTGGCGACAGGACGCTTGGCGGAGGCGTTGCTCGCGACCAGGATTTTTCCGGAGTGGGCCTCCACGACCATGACGCTTTCCGGCATCTGGGCGACTAACGGGAGCGGGAGCGTGGCGGCCAAAAACGCCAGTGTTTTAAGAGTCGTGAAATGGTTCATGGCGGACAAGGCGAGGAGAGTAGCTGGCGACCGGGGCAACTCAACCCCAAAGGCACGAGTTGCAGCTTCGGCCGGTCCGGTGTAGGCACCGCAGCATGTGGGAAGCATTTCAATCGAGCCCGGTCTGGGGCGGTGTGGGCACGGGCGCGGCATGGTTGGTCACGGTCTGTTTGTTGTTGGCGGGGATGGTCGGCTGCGTGCTGCCGGTCTTGCCGGGTCATTTGATTCTGCTCCTCGCCGCCATCGCCCACCGGCTGATGCTCGGGGCGGATTCCGGCCTGAGCTGGTGGTCGTTTCTCATTCTTGCCGTGCTGATGGCGATTTCCCAAGCCTTCGAAATGCTCAGTGGGGCCGCCGGGGCGAAATGGTTCGGCGGCACGCGGTGGGGAGCGCTCGGCGCGGCGGTCGGCGGCATCGTGGGTATGTTTTTCCTGCCCTTCGGCTTGTTGGTCGGGCCGCTGGTCGGGGCCTTCGTCGCTGAAATCGCCTTCGCGAAAAAGCAGAGCCACCACGCGGCGTATTCCGGGGTCGGCTCGGTGGTGGGCACGCTGGCCGGGATGGTTTTCAAGGTCGCCGTCGGCGTGGTGATGATCGCTTGGTTCTTCCTCGATGTGTTTTTGATTGGAAAATAAGCGCGGCGGCCGCAGGTTGTCGCCCCCGCTCTCCTCGGAATCGGACTCAGCACCCTCCGCAGTTGGGAGCAGAAGAAGCGCGAGCCTTCCGGGGCGGCCCGCATGCTCATCGCCATGGTGGACAAACATCCCGAAGTGCTCCGAAAGGCCGTGGCTTGATACCGATCATGTTGAAATGCGAGACCTGACCCTAAACACGCCGCGCAACAGCCGATTCAGCTCCTCTTTCGCGCTACCCTGCCCGTTGGCGGGTATCTGGATGAATTCAAATGGCATCGCTCACTGAGCCCCGTTTTCCAAAAAAGTCGCCGGCAGGGGCTTCGCCCCTACAACCCCTTTGATTTATTGGTTTCATCATTCATCCTTCTCCCCAGCTCTGCTCCCTTCACTGCGTTGCCTGCGTTCGTCCCTCACTTGGCCACTCCGTTCCGTTCGCTCCGCTACTTGCTGGCTCTAGGGAACTGAACTGCGGGCGACACGAAAACCGATGCGGTCGTTCGTGTTGGACGGGCCGCTGCCGTTGCGGGAAGCGACGCGGCAGCTGACCGCGACGCTGCCCCAACTGCCGCCCCGGACCACCCGGTCCGTGCCCGAACTAATACCTCTCGGATCGGTCGGTGTGCCAGTATCGTAGGTTCCATACCAATCCCAGCACCACTGCCAGACATTGCCTGCCATGTCATTCAACCCGTAGCCGTTCGCCGCGAATGAGCCCACCGGCGAGGTGTAGGGAGTCGATCCCGTAGCGTAGCTGGGGTGGTAGTTGTTCACCGTGCCGCTCAAATCATAGCTGTAGCCGGAAGACGCGTAATAATTTGCCTGGCTCTGGCTGATCGTGTCGCCCCACGGGAAACGCTTGCCGCTCAAGCCGCCGCGCGCGGCTTTTCCCCACTCCGCCTCCGTCGGCAGGCGGTAGCCGTTGGCGGCCCATTTGACCTGCAAGTTGGTCACATTCACATCCCCCGTCTTGTAAACCGTCGTCTGTGCGTCGTTGGTATAATACACCGGCGTCAACCCCTCCTGCTGGCTGCGGGCGTTGCACCACTTCGCCATCTGGAACCACGAAATACTCTGCACCGGATGATTGCTGGCCTTGCCCGCGCCGGCCGCGAGATCACTGTAGCCGTTGCTGGTGCCCCACGTCCGCACCGTGTCCCACTGCGCCTTGGTCACCAGATTCTGCGCCATGTAAAACGCGCTGACGGTCACCGTGTGGGCATCCCCGGCACCATCCAGCGCATCCCCCATGGTGAAGACACCCGCCGGGATCAGGGAAAAGCCGGTGGGAGCGGCGGGGGCATTGACGACCGTCAAAACAAAGGTGTCGCTCGCAGTCAAAGAACCATCACTCACCGTCACCGTGATCGTCGCCGTGCCGCTCTGACTGCTGGCAGGGGTCACTGTGACCGTGCGGCTTGCTCCGCTGCCGCCAAAGACAAAATTGGCGTTGGGAACTAGAGTCGTATTGCTGCTGCTACCGCTGAGCGTGAGGGAGGACTCCACGGTCTGTGCATCGCCAATTGTGAAGGCGATCGCTCCCGTATTACTATCTGCGCTGATGCTTTGTGCCGCGATATCGGAGATCGTCGGCGCGGTGTTGGCCTGCACCGTGACGGTGACCGAGCTGGATTGAATTTCGCCAAACGCGTTGGAAATTTTTACCCAATATTTCGTGGTCACCGCGAGTGCCGGGGTGGTGAAGGTGGGTGAATTGGTCCCCACGGGGGCGGTGGTCGCGCCGAGGTTGCCCCGATACCACTGGTAGGTGAAAGGCGCGGAACCCGTGGCGCTGACCGTAAGCGTGGCGGTGCTGCCAGGCTCTATGGACTGCGAGGTGGGTTGGCTGGCAATCGTGGGTGGACGGTTGATGGTCACCGCTACGGTCTCAGAATTGATGCTGCCGGCAACATTGGTGACCTTCACCCAGTAGGAAGTGTCCGCAGCGAGAGCGCCTGTGTTGTAGGTCTGCGAGGTGGCGCCTTGGATTGCCTGTGAATTGTCTCCACTTTGCCCCAGATACCACTGGTAGGTCAGCCCCTCACCTTGCGAATCCACCGTGAAGGTCACCGACTCACCCTCCTCAATGCCAGTGGAGGCTGGCGGCGGGTTGGATATCGACGGAGACTCCAGCAGGTGCACTTTCATCCGATAGAACTGCTGCGGGCCCGAAGTCGGCACCAGGAGCTTGCCTGAGCCGCTGATCATCTCGGGCGTGATCGTGACGCTCTCCCAAACATCGAGGGTTGAGGATTTTTCCAATTCCAATTCGCTGACACTCTGGGCAGTGAGAGGAGAGACGAGCGACGCAATCGCGAGCCACAGGGGTAAGGGGAAAAGTAGTGTTTTCATCCAATAAAAGGCTTTTGATGGGGTTCTGTGAGAATTATTCTAGCAAGTGTCCGGGGGGGGGTGGTAAAGCTTTTTCGGTGAAAAGCACAGGTTTTCACTGTCAGATTCTTGGGGTATCATGCCCGCCGCCCCAACTCACAGCTCGAAAAACTCCGCGTCAAACCTTGCCATGACGTAAGGAAACGGCGGCTCCAGCCCGGCCGCCTGCTCCGCTTCCTCCTCTTCCTTGCCCAGGCGTTTCGCGAGAAGCCGCTGTTGTTTGTTGAGGCCGAAGCCGTCTTTGGGTTCATCATTCATAGTGACCAGAACCTCCCTGCTAGATTGCGGTTGCGCAGCACTTGGAGCGCGGAATTGAAAGCATCGTTGCCCGGAGCGAGAAGGCTGCTGAAAATTGAATCGGCAATGCCACCAGCCAGGCCTGTCTGCAGGCGGATCGGCTCGATGGGTGTTGGGTCCGGAATCCGCTGCGGCGCGTGGCAGAGATTCCAGAACTGCTCGTGCTTCACGAACGCGGTCCAGGTGTCATCCATCGGCAAGTCGGGCGAATATCCGGGAGGAGAGATGAAATAGATGGTGGCGATCTTGACCGCGTCGAACTCAGGATCGGGGGCTCCTTCCAGCAGATTGCCCATGTCCGCCTCTACAATCGGCTTGTATTTGGATGTCACGGTCAGCCACGGGCGTTTCCGCGGTGGCGTGGATCTGCCATAGTTGATGACGAGCAATGCACTGTAACTGTCGAGGAACCGATTTCTGGAGATGTGGGATCGAATTTCTACTTCTTTGGAATTGTAAAACCTCGTAGATTCGTCATGAACAAGCGTTCCGGACAAGCGCACCGGTGTGCGGAAGACCAGCGTCTCGCTCCGAGTCCGACTCAACTGCGGATTAGGGGTTCAACTCAACACCAGCCACTACCTTTTCCGCTCCAAGCTAAGCCTTCCTGTGGGATGGCTGTGAACCGAAATACTGAACCCCTGCCCCCTGACCCGCCTCCTTATGAAGATCCAACACGCTATCACCGCTTTGGCGATTCTCGCCCTGTCCATTGCAGGAGTCTGCACCGCGCAATCCACACCGACCGACCTCACCGCCGCAGGCGCGATCGCCGCACTCAAGGCGAACGACAGCGCCACTCCGACATACGTGGATACCTTCAACCTCGGCCCCACCGGCTTGCGTGGATGGGCTCACTGCATTTTTGACGGATTCGACTACGCCGCCTCCGGTCGAATTTCCGATCTGAGCCGCCAGATTCTCGTCACCACCGCCAGTTTCCCGGGCAACACCGAGCTGGCGGTGGACGATGTGATTCTCGGCGTCATCGCCGCCAGCTCCGGCACGGTGCCATCATTCACCTCCGATGCCCGCAAGGCCTTCGGTGCTGCCGTGACAGAGGCGGAGAAAACCGGTGCGGGCGCCCTCCGCGTCAAACGCTGGCGGGCGGGCACCACCACCGAGGTCAACATCACCATCCCCACGCTTGGTGAATACTCGGCCACCGCTCCCTACAACTGCCCGAAATCCGCACTCATCCTTGCCAATACCCGCAACCAGATGGTCGGCGAACTCATTGCCAATTCGAACTATCTGGACTTCGACCACTCCGGTGCCATCAATGCCCTCGCCCTCCTCGCCAGCGTTCCTCAAGTGGTGGATCCGGACGATCCGAATGCCGGCAATTACAGCACGGCGCGCACCCGTCTGCAAAGCTACGCCCGCGCTTTCTCCAATCACATCCCTTCGTCCCAATGGGCACACCAGGATGATGCGACTTGGGTCTGGGGGCCCGCCTATCAGTTGGTTTTCCTCTCCGAGTATTATCTCCTCACCAATGACTCCCAGGTCGTCCCAACCATCAATGCCTTCACCCTCTGGCTGGTCGAATTCCAAAGCATGTGGGGCACCTACAACCACGGGCCAGGGCATCTCTATCAGGATGGTTCAGGTCGCCGCGCCTCCAGCGGTTACGGCCCGGTCAACGCGGTCGGCAACATCGCCAACCTCGCGATTGTGCTCGGCAAGAAGGCCCTGCTGGCCGCCAGCCAGCCCATCGATCCGAAAGTCGACACCGCCATCCAACGTGGATCCGGCTTCCTCGGCTCCTATGTCAACAAAGGCGGCATCCCCTACGGCGAACACATGCCCATCTTGTGGCATGCCTCCAACGGCAAGGATGCCTCGGCAGCCGTGTTCTTCGGACTGCAAGCCGGCCGTGCCGTCGAAACCGAATACTTCAGCCGCATGTCCATCGCTGGCTGGGTCGGTGTCGAAGTGGGGCATGCCGGACAGGATCTGGGCCTACTCTGGGCCACCCTCGGCGCGGGCATGGGTGGGGAAACCGCCGCATCCGGGCATTTCAAGCAGCTTCTCTGGCGCTTCGATATGCACCGCCGCACGAACGGCTCGTTCACCTACGACAGCGGTAGGTCCGACTTTTACGGCGGAGGCTCGACTAGCAACGGCACCTACCTGGGAAGTTCCACCGCAAACGGCGTCGAAGGCACCTCCATCTACCTGCTCGCCTACAGCCTCCCGCTCAAGCAACTCCACATCACCGGGAAACAGGCAAACCCGGCCTACACGCTCGACTCCACCAAAGTCGCCAACGCGGTTTCCGCAGGCATCTTCCCGCTTGATCGGACCAGTCGTTCGATTTCCCAGCTATTCACCGCCCTCGGCGAATACGACCCCGTCGTGCGTTACAACGCCTCGGTCGAACTCGCCTCCCGCTCCTTGTCCGACACCGACCTCACCAACTTGCGCGGCCTGCTTGCCAGCCCGGATGCTAATGTTTGCCAGAGCGCTGCCGAGGCCCTCGGCATCCGCCAGGACCTCACCGCCCTGCCCACCCTCGTCGGCATACTCAATGGACCGAATCGTAATCCCGACCACTGGGTCCGTCAGAAGGTCGCCGACGCCATCTGCAAATACGACACCAGCACCGTCAGCACCCATCGCGACGCTTTGATCAATGCCTTCATCGCCAATGCTCCCGCAGACCCGGATGTCGTCGATTGGACCGACCCCTTGCAGTTCAGCAACTCCGCACTCTCCAATATTCTCTTCAAACAATTGGCGACCTACACCATTAATGCTCCAAAAACCACCCACCTCTATCCCGCGCTCCGCGCCGGACTGCTGCTGCCTGCGGGTTACTTTCGCAGCCCCGTTGCCGAATTCGCCAGAAATCTCCTGAATTTGAACGACTTGCAAAACCTCTTTCCGGAATTGGTAGAGGTGGTTTCCTACGACACTCCCGCCGACCGCATGTTCAGCGGAGACAGCCGCGCAAACGTGATGGCCTTCATGGCGGAAACCAAAATTAACGAGGGCATCCCGATTGCCCTGAACTTGCTCACAAACTGGGGAGAGTTCCATCGAGCATACCTCGTCGAAGCCCTCAACGCTCTCGTTTCCTACGGCGATGCCGCCCGCTATACCCTGCCCAGCCTCAGGGTTCTCCGTGATGCTTGGGCTTTGCGTTGGTGGGACGGTGGACTACCCCACGCGCGACTTGATGATACGATCGCTATCCTCGAAGATGCCATCTCCGCCCCCGCCACCAACCTCGGAAAATGCGTCGCCCCCCCCAGATCGTCGCCACCACCGGTGCGAAGGCCATCACCCTCACCGGTGCCTCGCCACGTGGTTCCTTTTCTTTCCTGAAACTCACCGATCCCGCCAATGGCGCCCTCACCGGCACCGCCCCCAACTTCACCTACACGCCAAACGCCGGCTTCACGGGCACTGACAAATTCACCTTCCAAACCCAAGACTCCCTGACGACCTCCGAGCCCGCCACCGTCTCCATCATCGTCGGCTCGTCCGGCACCGGTATCACCGGCGCGTATTTCAACAACGCCGATTTCACCAGCCAAGCGCTCACCCGCACCGATCCGCAGATCGACTTCGACTGGGGCACCGGTTCGCCCGCCCCCTCCATCGGGGCGGACACCTTCAGCACCCGCTGGAGCGGTTACCTGCTCGCCCCCGAAACCGGCATCTACACCTTGTCCGGCCTTACCAGCGACGGTGTCCGCGCTTTTCTCAACGGTGTTCCGGTCATCAACAATCTCAACGATCAATCCACCCACTGGACCGATGGCCAATCGATCTCTCTGACCGCCGGGCAAAAGGTGCCGCTCTTCCTCGAATACTACGAAAACACCGGCTCCGCCGTTGCCAAACTCAAGTGGACCGGCCCGTCATTCGCGGGATTGAATGGCAGCATCATTCCCCAAGCCTACCTGTTCGAGAGCAACAGCAGCGGCAGCACGGACACCACCGCGCCCGTGATCTCCACGCTCAGCCCCGCCGAAAACGCCACCGGCGTGGCCCACGCCGCAGACCTCGTGGCGACCTTCAGCGAAAACATCACACGGGGCACCGGTAACATCACGGTCAAAAACCTGAGCGACGGGACGCAGACCGTCATCCCGGTCACCGACACCGCCCAAGTCACGATCGCCGGCGCAACCCTGGTCATCAATCCGACGGCGCTCTTGGTAGGCAGCAAAAACTACGCCGTCCAAATCGATGCCACCGCCATCGACGACACTGCGGGCAACAGCTTCGCCGGAATCACCAACAACACGAGTTGGAACTTCACCACCACTGCTCCCGACACCAACAAGCCGACCCCGAGTCCGATGAGCTTCGCGGTGCCGCCGCAAACGACAGGCTCCACCTCGATCACCATGACGGCAACGACCGCCAGCGACCCCAGCGGCGTGGAATACCGCTTCAACAACGTGACGCTGGGAACCAGCAGCCCGTGGCAGAACAGCCCGGTTCTTGCCGCGACGGGACTCGCTCCTTCCACCACCTACACCTTCACCGTGCAGGCGCGCGACAAGAGCACGGCCGGGAACACCACCACTGCCTCCGCACCCGCCAGCGCCAGAACTCTGGGCAGTGGGCCGCTGGATCTGATGAGCCTCAACTTTTATGCGTATGGGTCGTTCGCACCTGATGACTATAACAAAGTAACGCTCGAAGCGGGGGAATCCGCCGGGCTCGGTGTGTTCCATGTCAGCGGCTGGCAGGATTATTCGGTCCCGTGGGGCCTGAGTTCACCGGCGGCTCCGATCACACTCACTAGTAGTGTGGGGTCAACGGCAACCATGAGACTCAATGGTGTCCGCAACGGGTGGACCTATGGGGAAGTGCCCCATACCTTTTTCGCAGGCGGCGATGGGGATTTGATGAATGGACACGCCAACGGGACCGAGGATCCATACGACCAATCGGCACTGTTCAACATGGATGTGTCTAACATTCTCTATCCGATTTACGATCTCATCGTTTACCTTGGCGCCAATGAAGCGCAATTCGGCGATGGCACGGGCAAGATCGTCCTCAATGGTGGCGCCGAGCAGGGCTTCACCCTGCCTGCGGGACAGTTCAGCGGGTTTGTCGAAATCGCCAATGCCACCACACCGGGGAACTACATCGTCTTCCGG
This sequence comes from Akkermansiaceae bacterium, assembly GCA_947462535.1. Lineage (GTDB taxonomy): Bacteria > Verrucomicrobiota > Verrucomicrobiia > Verrucomicrobiales > Akkermansiaceae > Luteolibacter. Next base: position 17,392 of record CANHPN010000054.1, read on the forward strand.
GGCCTGACCAATTCTTCCCTGAACCTCAAGGTATGGGGAAATGGATTCAACCACCTCGGGCCGTCCGGCTTCCAGATCGTCAACTATGGTGCCGCCACCGGCGACACCACGCCGCCGACTACATCCTCGTTCATCCCTGCGGACACCGCCACCGAAGTGGCAGTCGGCGCGGACTTGCTGGCGACCTTCAGCGAAAGCATCGCAAAGGGCACCGGCACTATCACGATCAAGAACCTGACGGATGGCACCAGCACGCCTATCCCCGTCGCGGATGCACAGGTCACGATCTCGGCTACTACCCTGACGATCAACCCGACGGTAAACCTCCTGACCGGCAAGAACTACGCCGTCCAGATCGATGCAACCGCGATCAAGGACCAAGCCAACAACAATTTCGCCGGGATCGCCGACGACACCACCTGGAACTTCACCACCAACACCCCCTACGGAACCTGGTCCGGCGGTGCCGCGTTCGACGGTGATGCCAACAACGACGGCGTCGACAACGGCATGGCTTGGCTGCTCGGCGCGACTGACTCGTCTAAAAATGCCGTTGGAAAGCTGCCAAAGGCCACTCGAAACGGAGCCGATCTCCGCCTCACCTTCCGCTGCCTCAAGTCCACGGAACGCGGCGGCGTGGTCCTCAAGGTACAATCCAGCAACGACCTCGGCGTTACCGACCCATGGGCAACCCACGAGGCCGCTGTGCCCGATGCGGACGACACCGTCAACGGAGTCGTCTTCGACACCACTGATGACGGCGACTACATCCAGGTCATCGCCGACATCCCAGCCGCCGGTGCCGTGCTCTTCGGCCGCCTGAGCGCAGTGATTGCGCCGTAAAACCTGTGCTTCGGTGAATCAGGAAGAAAATAGCGAAAGTACAATGCCAAGCCGCCGCTCCTTTCCCTCACACCGAAACACCGAAACACCGAAACACCGAAACACCGAAACACCGAAATACTGAAACACTGAAACACTGCCCCCTGACCCGCCTCCTTATGAAAATCCAACACGCTATCACCGCTTTGGCGATTCTCGCCCTGTTCATTGCAGGACTCTGCACCGCGCAATCCACCCCGACCGCTGATCCGGATGGAGACGGACAGAACAACCAGGAGGAATTCGCCTTCGGTCTCGATCCCACCAGCGGTTCCTCAGCCAATCCGATCACCCAGCCACTGGCCGGCGGCGTCTTCAAATACACCCGGACCGCGAATTCCGGCCTCACCTACAAGGTCTATTACAGCACGAATCTATCAGCTTAGATCTTGGATGCAGCCGCCACCCAGACGCCCGCCGCTGCGGTTGCCGGCATTGAAACCGTCACCGTAACACTGGCGGCCGCCACACCATCCAATGGCAACCTGTTCGTGCGCGTGGAAGCCACGACTGCACCGTAATACCGGCTTCGAAGAGGCCCGCCGCCCGCCGCCCGCAGCGCGATGCAGGGCCTGGGGATGTAGGTGATGTCCCCGGCCCAGACCTTGTCGGGTTGCGCGGGAAGTGGCTTTTCGAGCAGGAGATTGGGCGAGGGTTTGTCGGCTCTTCCGTCACTGGTTTTCGGCACGTAGGTCTTGGGCTGGATGGCGCGCAGCCCACGTTCTTCCATGATCCGACGGACTCGGGCAGCGGCGCAGATGATGCCTTTGTC
>CANHPN010000055.1 GCA_947462535.1 Akkermansiaceae bacterium
ACATGGCGGCCCCGGCCGCCGGTTGGGACATCAATCCGTATTACGGCGGGAAGTTTTTTGCCAACAGCCCGGACTTCCAACCGGTGCGCAGCGGCACGGGAAGTTCCTCCGCCATCCTCAACCTGGCGGAATCGCCCGGCCCCTGTAAAACAATCCGGCTGTCAGGGTCCCGACATCAGGGAGATTTGGTTCCGAAACGGAGAGAGGGACCACTGATTTCACAGATTGATTTAGGATGAAAAACTCAGGAATTCTTGAGTTGAGATTCGTTCGCCAGTGACGATTTCCAAATTCTGTTCTGAAAAATCAGAGTAATCAGTGAAATCAGTGGTCAAAAATCCCCTCTATTCCCCTAATGGAGCGACCCTGAGCTCACTCCTCGACGTAGAGAATCCGCCCGCAATCCTCGCACTGGGCGATTTCCTTGCCGGTCTGCACCTTCATCACCGTGGAGGCGATGAGCTTCATGTGGCAGCCCTCGCACTTGCCGTCGCGCAGCGGCGCGATCGCGAGGCCGTCCTTGGTTTTCATCAGTCTGTTGTAAAGCGGGATGACGCTCTCGGGCACGTTGGCTAGCAGCTTCTCGCGCTCGGTGAGGATTTCGAGGCGGTCCGCCTCCATCCGCGCGTGGCGCGTGGCGATCGAGGCGAGGTCCTCATCCACCCGCTTGCGGGTGTGGGCGAGCGCGGCCTCGGCCTCTTTTTGGGCGCTGCGGAGGCGGTCCACCTCGTCCATCGCTTCGAGTTCATGGGTTTCGAAATCGTCGAGATCCTTCTCGTAGCGCGTGATCTCGTGGCCGAGCGCCACGAACTCCTCGTTCTTGCGGGTTTCGAACTGCTGCAATTTCAGCCGTTTGATCGTCGTGCGGCGGGTCTCGGCATCGAGCTCGATTTTTTTCACCCGCAGCTCGCAATCGAGCAGCGCCTGGTGGGCTTTCGCCACCGCAGCCTCGTCGCCAGCCACCTTCGCCCTCGCCCGGGCCTCATCCTGGGGGAGTTTTGCGAGATCCTTGGCCAATGCCAAAAGGCGGCGGTCACGGTCCTGGAGGATTAACAGCGCGCGAACTTCATCTTGCATGTGTGTGGGGTAAACGGCCTGGCCCGCATCGGCAAGCCCTCTTCACTTTGATGTTCGATGTTTAGCGTTCGAAGTTCGGCATTCCACTCCTCCTCAGCGCATCTGCCGCGTAAATCCCGACCGCCAGCCAGATCAGGCCGAAGGATAGCAGCCGCGCACCGGTCATCGCCTCGCCGTAGAGTTGCCAGCCGATGAAAAACTGGATCGTCGGCCCGAGGAATTGTAGGATGCCGAGCGTGGTGAGGCGCAGGGTCCGCGTGGCATGGCCGAAAAACAACAGCGGCAGTGCCGTCGCCAAGCCGGTCCCGACGACCAGTCCGGCATGCGCCCAAGTCCCGCCGAAAGCCGCCGCCGGGCTGGAGCTGGCGATGACCAGCCAGACCAGCGCGACCGGAGCCAGCAGGCAGGTTTCCACCGCCAGTCCGGTTAGCGAACCGAGCGGAGCCTGTTTTCTAACCACCGCGTAGAGCGAGAACGTCACCGCCAGCGTCAGCGCGACCCACGGGAAACGCCCCACCGCCGGGACCTGCAGCGCGACCCCGCCGAGCGCCAGCGCGATGGCGGCGAGCTGCCAGCGGCTGTTCTTGTCGCCGAACCAAAGCGCGCCGAACAGCATGTTGAAAAACGGGTTGAGATAGTATCCGAGCGCCGCCTCGATGATCCGGCCGTGGAGCGTCGCCCAGACATAGAGCAGCCAGTTGGACGCCAGCAGGCAGCCCGAAAGCAGGTGCCAGCCGCGCATCCGCCGGGTCCGCAAGCCGGTCACTAAAGCCAGGCCCTCGCCCCGCCACCACAGGACGGCCAGCACCAGAAACAACGACCAGATCGTCCGCTGCGCCACGATCGTGGGCGGCGGCAGGAAATCCAACAGCTTCCAGAAAACCGGCAGAACTCCCCACAGGGAAAACGCAGCCAATGCTGCCAGCACGCCTGAACGGTTCGAGTCCACGCGCGGAGGCTGCGCCATCGGGCCCCTCCCGCGAAGCGGAAAAGTGATACAGGCATTCTTGCCTGTTCTTGCGCTTCGCCCAAAGATGCGGGTTGAAAACCCGCGCGCGGCGAACCATCCTCCGCCCATGTCCGCCAGCCGCTTGTCCGTTCCCCAATACGCCATGGCGCTCGCCCACGTCGCCAGCTTGCGCTCGGAGGATCCCTATCGGAAAGTCGGTGCCGCCGCGCTCGACTTCGACAACCGCGTCATCGGCACCGCCTACAACGGCCTTGCCCCAGGCTACAATCCGCCGCCCGGTTTCTGGGACGATCGCGAGGCCCGTCAGAAATTCATGCTCCACGCCGAGGTGAACCTGTGCAGCCTTTTTCGCCGCGGCGAGGCCAAGATCGTGGCCACCACCACCATGCCCTGCACCGCCTGCATGCAGACGCTCTGTGCCTATGGCATCAAGGAAATCTACTACCGTGAGATTTACAAAGTCTCCGACGCCCCGGAAATCGCCGCGCTTTACAACGTGAAATTGGAGCAGGTCAGCGAGTTTCCCATCGGCTAGAAAGTCTCTGAAATCAGCGTCCTTCCTGAATCCGTTCCGCGAGCATCGGCGGCAGGCCGGCGGCGAGGATCTTCCGCTGGGTCTCGGCGATGTCATACTCGACGCGCCGGAACACGACCATCTGGTGGTCGAGATCGAAGATCACATAACAGGCCCGCCAGTCGCCGTCGCGCGGTTGGCCGACGGAGCCGACGTTAATGAAATATTTCGCCCCGTCCTCGATGGTGACCGAGTCGGTAAAGACTTCCTGGACCTTGTCGGCTTTCATATATACCCGCGGCACGTGAGTGTGGCCGTGGAAGCAGATTTGGGTGAACTGATAGGAAAAATTTGACATCGCGTCGAAGCGGTTGGTCACGTAGTTCCAGTTAGCCGGTTGGTCGAGTGTGCTGTGGACGACGCTGAAATCGGACACTTGACGGACCATCCGGAGTCGTGCGAGCCACTGCCGTTGCTCGTCGGAGAGCTGCTGGCGGGTCCATTCCAGCGCGGCCGCCGCCACCGGGTTCATGCTGTCGAGCGAGTGGTTTCCCGAAGCGTCCTCGTCGTGGTTGCCCTTCACCGTTGGGCAGTTCATCGCCCGGACGATTTCGAGGCAGGCGGACGGGTCGGCGTTGTAGCCGACGATGTCGCCCATGCAGACGTATTCGGCCACGCCTTGTTCGGAGGCGTCTTTGAGGACGGCCTCGAGAGCTTCCAAATTGGCATGAATGTCACCGAAGAGAGCGATCCGCATGGGGTTGGTAGGGGAATGGAGAAGGAGTTTGCTGGCTGTGACCGGTCTGTCGAGAGGAAACCTGGCAGCCTATTTTTGGAACCAGTCGTCCGGTCCCGTGGTGCTTTGCAGGGGCTGTTTGAAAATGCTTTTATTCTCGGGCACGGCCAGGTTTTTTTCGAGCGACTCCAGCGCGGCGGCGATCCCGTAAACCGGAAAGCGCTCGTGGGTCCGCCGCCAGTGGCCGGTCAGCGCTTCGTAGGCTTTTTCCGGGGTTCCGAACAATTCCAGCGCCCGCCGGGTGCTGTCCATCGACGGATTTTCGTGAGCTTCCAAAACCAGCAGCAGGATCAGCAGGGTGGGGGTGCGGTTCCGCGGGTCGGTGTAAAGCGAGCGCGCCAGGGCGAGCGCTTCCTTCTCTTTTCCGGCCACGCGGGCCAGCGAATAGAACTCGGCGCGGCGCACGTAGGGCAGCGCCTTGCCGGTATCGGCGGAGCGGCGGTAGGCGTCCGCTGCGGCCGCGAATGCTTCGTTGGAGTCGCGAAAGGCGGCGAATTTGTTGGAGTCGGAGAGGAGGAAGCCGAGGTTGGCGAGGATGCTCCAATCGGTGGGATTGTTGCGGATTCCGCGTTCGAGAAACGCCCGGCCTCTCAGAATCGACGCCCGCCAAGCCTCCCTCCGCCGCAGTGCGGGCAGCCTGGAATCATTCATGTAGTATGACGCCGCGTTGTAGGCGGAGTGCCACGATCCGGTCTCCCAATAATAGCGCGTCCGCGGTGCCAGATCGACGATGGTGTCATAAGTGTCCGCCACGTCGTCCCAGCGTTGTTCCTGGAAAAACGAGAAGGCCCGCAAGTTCAGGAAAGTCGCCACCAGCGTCCGCAGCCCGCCCAGTGCCACCGCCGAGCTGGTCTGGCCGATCTTGTCGCGCGTGCCGATCTCCATCGGCGGCGGCGTCAGTCCCGCCGCGCGAAGCTCCCTGGCCAAGCTGGCTTCGAACGGCATGCGCGCCGCGCCGAAGACCAGCAGCGCGGCGGTTAGGATTCCGTTTCGTTGCCAGGCTTTCACGGCGTTAGAACTCCTTTTCCGCGAAGATGAACCATGACGCGACGGTGAAAAACACGGCGTAATACAGGCCGATCAACGTCAGTTTCCCGAGCACCAGCAGCGGCATCGCCTGGCCTTCGATCACCGCGTCGATCACGTTGAAGTTTTGAAAATCCGGCAGGACCAGCGAAATGAGCAGGGACGCCAGCCGCGCGAACACCCCCTCACCGGCCTGGCCCGCCTGGAGATAGACGTCCCGCGCGTCCGCCTGGAAATGGCCGATGAAATAAATCAGGAAGCTGATGATGGTGGTGAAGAGCGTGCTTGTCGAAAACGTCGAGATCAGCAGCGCCAGCGATGCCATGACGGAAGCCCGCAGGAACACCGCGAACACCGCGCCTTGCAGCGACCAGCTCGGCCCTTGCGCCAGCGTTTCCGCCCGCAGCGATTCGATCGCGTCCTGCGGCCAGTCCATCGCCCGCGCCATTTCGAGCTGTTGCTCCATCACCATCGACGTGCGGATTTGCAGCACCGCGGTCATCAGCACGTCCATCAGGGCCAGCGAAACGAAAACCAGCAGCAGCACGCCGAGCAGCTTTCCTGCCAGATAGTCCATGCGCGGCACCGGCTTGGCCAGGATCGTGTAAAGCGTGCGGTCCTCCACGTCCTTCGGCAGCAGCAGCGCGGTGGCGACGATGGAGAGCACTACCGAGAACAAAGTCATCGTCCCCAGCGACCAGCTCTTGATCGAGCGCAGCACGTTGACGCCCACCGATTCCGGGCCCTCGTGCTGCGGCAGATCGAAGAAGTTGCTGGCGATGGCGATCACCGCGAACACCGCGAGGAAATAGAACACCTTCATCCGCACCAGCTGGGTGAACGCATGCAGGGCGATCACCCAAATGCGGCTCACATGCGAGCCTCGTGAAATCATGGTAGTGTTGCTCATCAGTCGTCTGCGTGGGTGGTTTCGCGGAGAAACAGCCGCTCAAGCGTGGTGCGCGGTTTGCCGGTCCGCACCAGCGAGGCGCCTGCGGAGCCGGCCAGCGCCGTGATCTGTGAAATCAGCTCCGGGCTCGCGTCCTTCAACACGATTTCCGTCTGGTCCTCGATCGAGATCAAGTCGTCCAACCGTCCTTCCCTCACCATCTTTCCTTTGCAGATGATCCCGACGTGGTCGCAAACCTCCTGCACCTGTTCCAGCAGGTGCGAGCACAGGAAAACCGTGATTCCTTGCTCCCGCAGTTTCAAAATCAAATCCCGGATCTGCCGCGATCCCACCGGATCGACGCCCGCCGTCGGTTCGTCGAGAATCACCAGCCGCGGCTCCTGCACCAGCGCCTGCGCCAGTCCGATCCGTTGCAGCATCCCCTTCGAGTAGCCGCCGATCCGCCGGTCGCGCGCGCCCTCCAGATCCACCAAGGCGAGCAGCTCGCCCACCCGTTGTTCCAGCGCCCTGCCCTTCAGTCCGCAGAGCTTGCCGTAAAATCGCAGGGTTTCCGCGCCGCTCAGGTGTTTGTAAAAATAAGGATTCTCCGGCAGGAAACCCACGTCGTTCCGCGAATCCACCTTCAGCGAGTCCTTGCCGAAAATCGCGCAGTGCCCCGCCGTCGGAGCCACCAGCCCGAGCAAGGCTTTCATTGTCGTCGATTTCCCGGACCCGTTCGGCCCGATCAATCCGTAAACCTCGCCCGGCATGATCCGGATCGACACCCCGTCCACCGCCCGCAGCATTTGCTTGCGGAACGACGTCTTGAAGTCTTTCACGAGATCCTTGATTTCAACTGCGGGAGTGGTTTCAGCCATCGGCAGCAGCATACTTGAACGGCCTGGCCCCGAGTGGCAACGGACATTTCATTCATTTTTAACCCGGCCGGTTCCGCAGTGGTGAATCTTGCCCAATCAAGCGATTCCCTTCCGCATTTTACCTACCTGTCACCGATAAGCCAAATGCCAAGGGGATGTTTGCCAAGAAGATCCTTTATTATTGATCTGGCGCTTTGTGCTATTGTTCATGGCTCGCCGGCGGGGAAGATTTCCTCGATGGAGGATTCGGTTTGGTGGTCCATCCAGCGCACGAGCGCGGCTTGCAGGGGGGCGAGGACTTCCGGGCGAGCCTGGGCGACGTCGGCCTCCCCGTGGGGATCACTGGTGATGTGGAAGAGTCCGAAATGGCGGGTGCCTTGCGCGGTGGGGGTGCAGACGAGTTTCCAACAGCGGGTTCGCAAGCAGCGTTGTTTGGCTTCGATGAGACGGGGGAGGTATTCCTTTTTCAGGACGAACTGATAGTTGTAGTCCGGGTCGATGGCGGTGCACTCGTCCATCGGTGGCAGGTAGGGGCGCTCGACGCCTTTGACCTTGAACTGGATGAAGGGAAATCCGGTCTCGCCGTAGAACGGGCGGAAGGCGGGGGTCTCTGTCTTGTGGATCCAGCCGGCGAAACTCTTGCCCTGCCAGGTGGGAGATTTCTCAAGGCCAGTGAGGTCGGCGAGGGTGGGGATGACGTCGATGAGGCGCACGGTTTCCGGGATGACTTGCGGCTCGGCACCGGGGACGTGCACGATCATCGGCACGTGGTTGGCCTGGAGTCCGCCGTTGAAGGTGAGGCCGTGGCCGAGGGTGACGCCGGGCTCGTAGTGGTCGTCGCCATGGTCTGCAGTGACGATGACGATGGTGTTTTCCGCGAGCCCATTCGCCTTGAGCGAGGCGAGGATTTTCCCGACGCAGTCATCGAACTGGCGGGTGCAGCCGTCGTAGAGCGCGCGGATTTGCGCCACCTCATGGGGCGGCAGGGCTTTCCATTTCGACTCGAGGTCGGTGCCGCCGATGAAGGAGTCGATGTCGAAGTCCACCTTGTTGCGGTTGACTCCCTGATAGGCGGGATCGGCGAACATGCTGCGGTAGGGTTCCGCGTTGCCATAGGGGAGGTGGTTGCAGGAGTAGAAGACGTGCCAGAAGAAGGGCTTCTGTTGGGTGGCGGCGGTGGCGAGACGCTTTTCGACGCGGGCGGTGACCACTTCGGGCGTGACGAACTGGGCGAAGGCTCCGAGCTGGGGGAATATTTTGTAGCCCAGCGCGTTGTCGAAATAAAGCGGCACGACGAAGTGCGCCATGACCACGGCCTGGCTCATGTAGATCTTGAAATTGTCAAAACTCGATACGGACAAGTGCTCCATGCCGAGCGGCATGACCTCGTAGTATCCGGCGCACCAGTCGCCGATGGCGGCGGTGTCGTAGCCGCGCTTGCGGAGCAGGGTGGGGAGGGTCTCGATGCGTTTTTTGGCGGCCTCGACGGTTTCTCTATCCGGATACATCTGGCGGATGCCGTGGCTTTGCGGATACTGCGAGGACATCAGTTGCACACCGGACTCCATGGTCGAGGCGATGGAGGTGTAGCAGCGCTCGAAGCGGACGGACTTGGCGGCGAGGGCGTCGATGACGGGGGAGACGCCGTCCTTGGCCATTCCGGCGCTGCGCTGGGGTTTGTATCCGGCGCAGCCGAGGCTGTCGCCGCGCAGGGAGTCGGAGCCGATGATGATGATATTCATCGGCTTGCCGGCGGTGGAGGTTTCGATTTTCCCGCCATTGGTGAAGCGGCTGATGCCGGCAGTTAGCGGCATGAGAGCGGATGCCGCCAGCGCGACGGTCCAGCCGCGGCGGCCATGGCGGCGGATCTGCCAGAATAGCGCGAACGTGACGCAGGCGACGGGCAGCACGGTGAAAACCAGCAGCAAGCCCCCCGGCCTGATGGAGTCCGGGAGGATTTCAATGATCCGGTAATACCAGTGCCCGAACTCGTCCTTGTTGAGAAAGTAGGGCCGGGTATCCACTAACCGGACGGTGAAATAGCCATGCACGAGCGCGGTGATTGCAAATCCGCGCAGCATGACCGCGCGGCGGCTCCGGTATTTCGAGCGCCGGGTCAGCAGCGCGGCGAAGGGTTGGATGAGGACGGCGGCGGCGGCGGCCAGCACGACGTAGGCGACGAGCATCTGAAGGTTCTGCCAGACGAGGAACCCCAGATACTTGTCACGGGCGAGGGCGCTGAACTTGTTCGCCATCTCGCCCGAGGCGTGCGCGAGCGCCCACAGGGCGACGCCATACTGGAACGCCAGAAATAGCGAAGCGCCCAGCAGGACGGGCGCGAATCCTGCGGCGGGGACCGATGGCGGCTGGCCGGCAGGCGGGTTCAAAGTAGTGCGATCTTGGGTCATCGGCTTGTGCTTCAGGAGCGGGAATCCGGCGGATCGAGGTAGAGCCAGCGGGGGCTCAACATTTTTTCGATCACCACTCCGCAGCGGGACTGGAGTCCCTCGGGGATGCTGAGGCGCACGATGATGGAGCAACGCGGTCCGTGGCTCTGGTTCAAAATTTCAAGGATGTCGCGGGAGACTTGGTCCGTCCTTTTGGCATACCCGAAGAGGGTTTCCTCACTGTCCAGGGCGGTCAGGCGGAAACAGTTCCAGACCTCGGAATCCGAGAATTCGTGGCTGAAAAACGAGTCCTGCTCGGCGTAAACCCGAAAGTCGAGGGTGGTGCTGGCGGGGCGCTCGCTGGCGAAGGTGTCCCATTTCATCGGCTGATAGCAGACCAGGGTTTCCCAGTCGATCCGTGGCTCGCCGGAGTCGAGGACTTCGATGAGCAGGTTACGGGTTTCGTGATTGGCCAGCTCCACGGTCTCCATCCAGAAATTGCCGCGGCTGCCGAGGGTGACGGGCTGGAGGATCTCGGTCCGGCGGATGCCTTGGGCGGGGATCGCCTTGCCGCCGTAATAGGCGTGTATCAGGGGCGTCACCCGCTCGGGGTGGCGGACGAGGCGGGAGAGTTCGTTCACGTCGGTGGTGTCGAAAAACTTGCGGGTGACGGCTTCGATCCGGTCGATGAGGTCGCCGGCCTCCCGGTCCTCCCGCGCGTCGTTTCCGACGATGGACTCGGTCACGACCCGGATTTTCTTGGCGTGGACGTCGGCCTGTTTGACGCCGTTCAGGGACCAGATGATGGCGGCGGCGATCAGGGCGCCGAAGAGGATGAACCATCCCCAAGGGACGTTTTGACGGTGGAACGAGTTCTTATCCCAAGCCTGCTCCACCAAGTCAGGGTCGGTGTCGGCCCCCCTGTCGATGAGTTCCTCAATTCCGGGCTGTTGAGTGCGGGATTCGACTTCGTCGCGCGTCGGCAAATCGAGGCGGTGGCTCACTTGGGCGGACTCCGGCATGGCGAGGCGCACGGGTTTTTCCCGCTGTTGGCCCTCCTTGTCTCCAAGCCGGATGACGGGTGCCTGCTCTTCGGCAAGGTCATCTACCGGCTTCAGCTCCAGTTTTTTTGTCTCGCGGACCATCTGCGGCGGAAACAAAGCTGCAAAACTCAATCGACGCAACGCTACTCTCACTCTAAATCTCCCGCGCCACCCGTCATGCCCGCACCGCCGCGTATCCTCATCATCACTGCCGCCTTCGGCGAGGGGCACAACAGCGCCGCCCGCCATCTCGCCCTCGCGCTCGATGCCGCCGGTGCCGTCACCCAGGTCAGCGACCCGTGCATGCTCGGCGCTCCCCGCCTGACCGCCATGGTCAACAGCGGCTATCGTTACGTGACCACCCATTTCCCGCAGATCTGGGCGAAAATCTACCGCTCCACCGACCGCTGCGACCTGAGCAAGCAGGACTCGCCGCCGCTGCGGATGGCCCAGTCCGCGTTGGCCGGATTGATCGGGAAATTCCAGCCCGACGCCATCGTCAGCACCTACCCGCTCTATCCGTATTTGCTGACGCGTATCTTCGCCGGCCCCGTCACGAGGACTCCGGTGTTCGTCGTCGTCACCGATTCCATCGAGATCAACGCCGCTTGGCTGCGTGCGGAGTGCGACCGCTGGCTCGTCACTGATCTCTCCACCCGGGAAATGATGACGCGCACCGGGCTGCCCGGGGAAAAAATCATCGACACCGGTTTCCCCGTGCACCCGGCTTTTTCCAAGCTCGCGCCCGTCGAGTCCGCCGACGCCTGCGATCCGTTCCGAATCCTCTATTTCCCCACCGCCAAGCTGCCCTTCGTCCGCCGCCACAGCCGGGCGCTGCTAGACGCGTCGCCCGCCGTCCATCTCACCATCGTTCTCGGGCGGAATGTCCGGCTGCTTTACTCCCGCGCGCGGGAGATCCAGAAAGCCTATCCGGGCCGCGTCCGGCTCGTCGGCTGGACCCGCCGCGTCCCGCAACTCCTCAACCAGCACCACCTCGTCGTCGGCAAGGCCGGCGGCGCGACCGTCCATGAAGCCATCGCCGCCCGCTGCCCGATGCTCATCCACCACCTCGTGCCTGGCCAGGAGGAGGGGAATCTCCGGCTCCTTGAAATCATCGGCGGCGGCCACCTCGCGGAAACGCCCGCGGCCCTCACCCGCAGTGTCAGCGACCTCCTCGCCGACCACGCCGCCGGCTGGCGCGCCATGAAAAACGCCCTCGCCCGCCACGGCCGCAACGCCGGTGCCATCACCGCCGCCAGATTCATCCTCGATCAAATTCGAAATCCCACCGCATGACCTTCCTCTTCGACATCGGCCGCGTCCTTCTCGACTTCAATTTCGAGGCATCCCTTTCCCGCCTGTTTCCGGAAGGTGAATCTAACCATGCCGAGCGGATTGGGCGGATGCTCGATCGCAAGGACGAGTTCGAAGCCGGCCGGATCGATGTGGACGCCTACATCGCCTGGGCTATCGAGGTGATAGGCAGCCACGTCACCCCGGCCGAATTCCGCGACGCCTGGCAGCAGATCTTCACCCCCAACGAGCCGATGTGGGCCTGCGTCCGCAAGCTCGCCGCGGATGGTCACCGGCTCATCCTCTTTTCTAACACGAACGCCATCCATTGTCCTTGGGTGTTCGAGGAATTCCCCGAGTTTGATCTATTCGCCGCAGGGGTGCTCTCCTTCGAGACCGGCTTCATCAAGCCGGAGCCGGAAATCTATAATTACGCCATCGACAAGCACCAGCTCGTCCCTGCGGACACCCTCTACATCGACGACCTCCCGCAAAACATCGCCACCGGCCGCGAGCTCGGTTTCCGCTGCTGGCAATACGATCTCAACGACCACTCCTCCTTCGAGCAATGGCTCGCCGACAATCTAAAATTCAAAATCTAAAATTCAAAATCTCTTCCCATGTCCACCCTCACCATCGCCGGCCGCGAGTTCAGCTCACGCCTGTTCCTCGGCACCGGCAAGTTTCCCTCCAATGAATCCATGCGCGACGCCCTCGCCGCCAGTGGCACCCGGATCGTCACCGTCGCCCTACGTCGCGCCGATCTATCCGGGAAGCGCGACCCCTATGCCAACATCCTCGAATTCATCGATTCGGAAAAATACCTGCTCCTTCCCAACACCAGCGGCGCCATGAACGCCGAGGAAGCCGTCCGCCTCGCCCGCCTCGCCGCCGCCGCCGGACTGCCCAAGTGGGTCAAACTCGAAATCCACCCGGATCCCACCTACCTCCTCCCCGACCCGATAGAAACCCTCAAGGCTGCGGAAATCCTCGTCAAGGAAGGCTTCACCGTCCTGCCCTACATCAACGCCGACCCCGTTCTCGCCAAACGCCTGCAGGAAGCCGGTGCCGCAACCGTCATGCCGTTAGGCGCGCCCATCGGCTCGAACCGCGGCGTCGTCACCCGCGACCAGATCCGCATCATCATCGAGCAAGCCATCGTCCCTGTCATCGTAGATGCCGGGCTCGGCGCGCCCAGCCACGCCGCCGAGGCCATGGAACTTGGTGCCGCCGCCGTGCTCGTCAACACCGCCATCGCCATCGCCAGCGATCCGGTGCGGATGGCCGTCGCCTTCAAACTCGCCGTCCAGGCCGGCCGCGAAGCTTACGAACTAGGCCTGCCGGAGCCGTCCGACCACGCCCACGCCACCAGCCCGCTTACCGGATTTCTCGGATAGGTGGAAAGCAAAGCGTGTCCCGGGCAGGAGCGAAGCCACCGTTTCCGGCTGAGACAGTGGGAAATTCCTGACGGCCGCCTCCCATCGTTCATCGATTAAAGCCAACCCAACCGCTGCTGTCCGAATTGGCGCGGATGGATCAACGACCACAAGGTCGCTGCTCCTCACACCAGCTCCGCGGCGATGGGATCGACGAGGGCGCGGCCATGGTGGATGAGGGTGAGTCGGTCGCCCTCGATGCGGGCGAGGCCTTCGCTCGCGAAGTGAGCGGCGCGCTGGCGGGCTTCCGGGCTGAGGAGGCCGAGCGAGATGCCGTCGCGAGTGCGCAGGCCGAGGGCGATGCGTTCGAGGCGGCGGGCTTCGGCATCGAGGGTTTCCGACTCGGTTAGCGCGTGGCCGATGGACTGGATTTGGGCGACGTAGCGGGCGGTGTCCGGCACGTTTTTCCAGCGGGTTCCGTCGAGGGTGGAGACGGCGGAGGGGCCGAGGCCGAGGTAGTTATCGCCGCGCCAGTAGCCTTGGTTGTGGCTGGAGTGGTGGCCGGGCTTGGCGTAGTTGGAGGTTTCGTAGTGGTCGAAACCGGCGGCGGTTAGGAGTTCGTCGGCGAGGTGGAAGAACTCGGCGTCGTGATCTTCGTTCTCGCGCATTTCGCCGCGGCGGAGCGACTCGAAGAAGGCGGTGTCTTCCTCGTAGGTGAGGTTGTAGGCGGAGATGTGGTCGGGGTTGAGGGAAATGGCGTGGCGCAGGGTGGTTTCCCAGTCGTCCTTGGATTGGCCGGGGATGGAGAACATCAGGTCGATGTTGACCGACAAAATTCCGGCCTCGCGGAGGATGCTGACGGACTCGCTGGCTTGGGCAACGGAGTGCTCGCGGCCGAGGATTTGCAGGACGTGCGGGGTGAAAGACTGGATGCCTAACGAGACGCGGGTGATGCCGAGCTCGCGGAAGAGCCGAGCCTTTGCGGCGTCGAAGGTGGCGGGGTTGGCTTCGAGGGTGACTTCGTCGAGTTTCGAGAAATCGATGGTGTCGTGAAGCGCGGTGAAGAGCCGGCTGAGGTGGCCGGGCGAGAGCATGCTCGGGGTGCCGCCGCCGAGGTAGAGGGTGCGCGGCGCGGCGGTGATCCGGGATTTCGCTTCAGCGGCGAGCGCATCCACGAAGCTGCCGATAGAAGTAGCACCCGGCGTGTGTTTGTAAAACGAGCAATACGGGCAAACCCGGTGGCAGAAGGGGATGTGGAGGTAGAGAAGCAAGTGGGTAAAGTCCTCGACTACGATTGCACCCTCGACACATAGCGGGCGACGGCCTCGCGGGTGATCGACGCGAGGTCGGCCTCGGGCTTGGCGAAGGGCGGGACGAACCATGGATACGAGCCGAGCAGGTCGGTGACAACCGCGACCTCGCCGTCGCAGGTGTGATCACCACAGCCGATGCCGATGGCGGGAACTGTGAGAGATGCGGAAAGCAGCCGGGCGGTTTCCGGGACGATCGACTCAAAGACAATGGCGAAAACTCCGGCCTCGATGATGGCCTGCGCACCTCCGCGGATGGCTTCGGTTTGCTCGGGGGTTTTTCCTTTTTTGCGGTAACCGCCTTCTTCGAGGACTCGCTGGGGGAGCATGCCGAGGTGGCCCATCACCGGGATGCCGGCGGCGGTGATGGCGCGGATTTTTTCCACTTGGCGGAGGCCGCCTTCGAGTTTCACCGCATCCGCGCCGGCGGCGACGAGGCGGCGGGCGGTTTCGAGCGCTTGCCCCGGCGTGTCGTAGGTGTGGATCGGCAGATCGCCGACGACAAGCGCCCGTGGTTTGGCGCGGGCGACGGCGGCCACGTGGTGAAGCATGTGGTCCAAGGTGACGTGCGTTGTATCGGGAAAACCGAGGACCACCATGCCGAGCGAGTCGCCGACGAGCAGGATGTCCACGCCGCCTTCGTCCAGCAAGCGGGCGGTGGGGTAGTCGTAAGCGGTGAGGACCGCGATCGGGCGTCCGCCTTTGCGGGCCCGGATGGAATCGGCTTTTTGAAGAGCAGTCACTTGGGAGAAATGAGGGTGCGACAGGCCTGGATACCAAAAAGCCCCCGCGGGGCGGGGGCTCTTGTATATGGCGACCCGTAAGGGAGTCGAACCCTTCTTGCCAGGATGAAAACCTGGAGTCCTAACCGATAGACGAACGGGTCGTGTGTCGCGAAGCGGGCGGAAAAGAAACTCATCGGGCCGGGCCTTGCAAGGTTTTTTAGCCAAAAATTTCCAAGCTGCCGGAATCATACTGAAAATGAGCGGTTTTTGTCGGATGGGCGGCCAATCGTCGATTGCTGGCTTGTCAATCGGGCGAGGATTTCTAGGTTCCTCGCACCCCGTCCCGAACTTCAGGGCGGTGCCTTGATCTCATGAATACGACCTTGCTTGCAAATACCGCCAATGAAGCCCGTGGCCTCGCCATGGATGCCGTCCATGCCTGTAATTCCGGTCACCTGGGCCTTCCACTCGGTTGCGCCGAGGTCGGTGCGGTCTTGTTCGGCGAATCTCTGCGCTACTATCCGGACGCGCCGAAGTGGCTCAACCGCGACCGCTTCGTGCTATCGGCAGGCCATGGTTCGATGTTCCTCTACAGTTGGCTGCACCTCGCCGGCTACGCGGTTTCCCGCGACGAGGTGAAAAATTTCCGCCGCCTTCATTCGATCACGCCGGGGCATCCTGAGTTTCGTGAAACGCCCGGCGTCGAGGCGACCACCGGCCCGCTCGGCCAGGGCGTGGGCAATGCCGTCGGTTACGCGCTCTCCGGCAAGCGCGCCGCCGCCCGCTTCAACACCGCAGAGCATACGATTTTCGACCACCACGTCTTCGCGATCCATGGCGACGGCTGCCTCCAGGAAGGTGTCGCCAGGGAGGCGATCGCCTTCGCCGGTCACAACGGTCTCGATAACCTGGTCCTCATTTATGATTCCAACGACGTGACGCTCGACGCGATGGCGGACCTCACGCAAGGCGAGGACGCCGAGCAATATTTCATCTCCCAGCGTTGGGACGCCCTCACCATTGATGGCCACGATCTCACTGCCATCGCCGCAGCTTTGGCCAAAGCCAAGACTGACAAAAACGGCCGCCCGAAGGTCATCATCGTCAAGACGGTGATCGGTAAAGGCATCCCGGAAGTTGCCGGAACCGCGAAGGGGCACGGCGAAGGCGGCGCGAAATTCATCGAGTCCGCCCGCGCGGGTCTCGGGCTTCCTGCCGACGAGCATTTCTACGTTTCTCCTGAGACGCAGGCGTTTTTCGCCGGGAAAAAGGCGGCTTCCAAGGTCGAGTTCGAGGCATGGCAGGCGACCTACGACGCGTGGGCTGCGGCAAATCCCGAGCTCGCGGCGGAACTAGCCGCCGGCGTGGCGCAGTCCGTGCCGGTGGATCTCAGCGAGAAAATCCCTGCGTTCGCCGCGGATTACAAGGACGCCACCCGTTCAGCCGGAGCCACGGTCATCAACGTGGTGGCCAAGGCGATCCCGCAATTCCTCACCGGCAGCGCGGACCTTTTCGGCTCCACCAAGAATTACCTCAAGGACGGCGGCGACTACTCCGCAGCCAATCCTCTCGGCCGCAACATCTGGTTCGGCATCCGCGAACACGCGATGGGCGCGATCTGCAACGGCATCGCCTACGACGGCTTGTTCCGTGCGAGCGGCGCGACCTTCCTGGTCTTCGCCGACTACCTGCGCGGCGCGATCCGCCTCGCGGCTTTGTCGAACCTGCCTGTCAGCTACATTTTCACCCATGACTCGGTCGGTGTCGGTGAGGACGGCCCGACCCACCAGCCGGTGGAAACCGTGAGCGGCCTGCGTGTGATCCCCAATCTCGACGTCATCCGCCCGGGCGACGCCGAGGAAACCGCCGGGGCGTTCGTCGCCGCGATGAGCCGCACCGACGGCCCGACGGCGTTGATCCTGACCCGCCAGGCGATCCCGCTGATGAACGAGCTTTCCGTCGAAGCCCGCCGCGATGGCGTGCTCCGCGGTGCTTACATCGCCCGCAAGGAAACGGGCGCACTCACCACCATTCTAATCGGAACCGGTTCCGAGCTCCAGCATGCGATGGCCGCCGCCGCCGAGCTGGGCGACGGAGTGCGCGTGGTTTCCATGCCTTGCTTCGAGCGCTTCGAGCGCCAGAGCGCCGAATATCGTGAAAGCGTGCTGCCGAAAGCCTGCACCAAGCGCGTTTCCATCGAGGCCGGCGTCACCGATCTCTGGTGGAAATACGTCGGCACCGAAGGCAAGGCGCTCGGCATCGACCGCTTCGGCATCAGCGCTCCGGGCGATGTGGTGATGAAGGAACTCGGCATGACCAAGGAGGACGTCGTCGCCGCCGCCAAGTGAGGCTGAACTCCTGATGATTCAAACGAACGAGGCCCGACCACTTGGTCGGGCTTCTTCTTTGGAAGGGAATTCCCGTTTGCGAAGATCAAGGAGTGATCCGGATGCTTCTTAGCTCTGGCCCTGTCGACCTTCATGTCGACCGGCTTGGAATAGAGAACACGCTGCCGCCAAAGGCCTGCCCGGCCTCTTGCAAACCCTCGAAAAAATCCCTCGCCACCAATGGCCCACCTTCAGTCGGAGGTAGGAAGAAGGAAGAAGGAAGAAGGAAGAAGGAAGAAGGAAGAAGGAAGAAGTCGTGAGACACTTCTGACACGTTCCAGAGCTAACTGCGGAGCCGCAGGCGTGCAGAAGAGCGTGAAGCCGGGACGATGGGTGGCGGGGAAAGATCAGGTCGCGGGTGGCGAGTCATCGGGAGGGGTGGGATAGGAATGGAGAGCTCCGTCGGTCATGGCCAGCGCTTCCGCAGGCGTCATGCCGCTGTCCCGCAGTGCGGCGACGGAGAGGGAGTCGTTTCGTTTCGCCAGTCGCTTGCCGGTCTCGTCGAGCATCAGCGGGTGGTGGAAATAGAGCGGCGCGGGAAACCCGAGCAGGACTTGCAGCAGGCGGTGGACGTGGGTCGATGTTAGCAAGTCATCGCCACGGGTGACGTGGGTGATTTCCTGGAAGGCGTCGTCCACGACGACTGCGAGATGATAGGCGGTGCCGATGTCCTTGCGGGCGAGGATGATGTCGCCTAACAAGTCTGGATCCACGGGAATCTCCCTGAAGCGCAGGTCGCGGAAGGTGAGGAGGCCGGTGAGTTCCGCCGCCTTGCGCGAGTCGAGACGCCAGGCGTAAGGCATGCCCGAGCCGATTTTCGCTTGCCGCCCAGTGGTGGTTAGCTTGTGGCAGGTGCCGGGATAGGCTGGGGCTTCCTGGCCTTGCGGGGCGGCTCCCATGCGCGCCCATTCCTCCTGGATCTCGCGGCGGGTGCAGAAGCAGGGATAGACGAGGCCGCGCTCTCGCAGCGAATTGAGCGCGGCGTCGTAGGCCGCGATGCGCGAGCTCTGGCGGAGCGCGTCGCCGTCCCATGTCAGTCCGAGCCATTCGAGATCCTTCTCGATCCCTTGATAGAACTCCTCGCGCACGCGGGGCGCGTCGATGTCTTCATGGCGCAGCAGGAAGGCTCCGCCGGCATCGCGTGCGATGGCACAAGCGACCCGCGCCGCGAGCACGTGGCCGAGGTGCAACCGTCCCGTGGGGCTGGGGGCGAATCGCGTGCGGACGATCATCGCGGACTGTTTCGCACCGGTGGAATCGAAGCGCAAGAACAAGCCCGCGGCGTCATTCATTCGTCACTCGATAAATTCAAGTTTGACGATCAGCTTGCTCGGGTTTCTGTGGTTGATCGGTGGCGGCACCATCGTTGGACTGGTGAGCACGGCATTTTCCTAGCCGACGATTTCCGGGTCCACGCCTTTGGCGCTGAGTGGCAGGGCTGATCGTCAATCCCA
>CANHPN010000056.1 GCA_947462535.1 Akkermansiaceae bacterium
CACGAGGACGGCGGTTCTCGCCGAAAATTCCGTGGCGGTGCCGGCGCTGGCCGATCTGGAAGCGCGCCTGCAAATACGGGCACTTTTTCTCGGGGGTAAATTGAGCGAAGCACGGACACAGAGACTTCGTGACCGCCTGATGGAAATTATCGGTTGCGCGCCGTTTTCACGGAAGAAGCTCCAAGGGTCCTTTTTCGAAACCGCCATCACCCAACACGAAGCTTCACTTGTTCACTGTCGTTCCCTCGACCGCATGCACTTGGCAGCCATGGCGGAACTGGGTATCAAGCGCTTGATGACCCACGATCAACGCCAGGCGCAAGCGGCCATCGCGGCGGGCTATCAGGTGATCACGCCGGGTGACGGGTGAACGACGGACGCTCACTCCTCCTCGAACTTGCGGCTGATGAGGTCGCCGAGTGCTTCGAGCGCGGCGTCCGCATCGGCACCGTCCGCGCTGATGGAGATGACCGAGCCGTTGCCGGCGGCCAGCATCATGAGGCCCATGATGGACTTGCCATCGACCTCCTCGCCATCCTTTTCAACGAAGATG
This sequence comes from Akkermansiaceae bacterium, assembly GCA_947462535.1. Lineage (GTDB taxonomy): Bacteria > Verrucomicrobiota > Verrucomicrobiia > Verrucomicrobiales > Akkermansiaceae > Luteolibacter. Next base: position 554 of record CANHPN010000056.1, read on the forward strand.
TCGGACTGGAAGCGGTTGGCCGTTTTGACGAATTGCGCGGCGGGGCGGGCGTGGATGCCGAGCTTGTTGAGAATGGTGTAGTCTTTTTGGGCCATGGGTAAAGGCTTGCGCCGGGCGGAATGTAGAAAGTGAAACGGGCGGCTCCAAGGTAAAAATTGCGGAACAATTTCCACCCGCGACACGCTGGAAAAGCAAAGAGCCAGCCCGATTTTCACGGACTGGCTCTGTTAAAAAACGAATCTTAGCGACCGATTAAGGAAGCAGGTTGATCGCGCGAGATTGCTTGATCGCGTTGTTGATTTTGCGGTGCAGTTTCGCGGAAACTCCGGTGACGCGGCGCGGAAGGATCTTTCCGGTTTCGGTCGTGAACTTGGTGAGAAGCTCCGGGTTGGTGGCAACGACTTGATCGGCCGGGATGTCGTGACGGCGACGCGTCATCCGACGGTTCGCCTTGCGGAAGTTGATACGGCGCTGAATTGTTTTTGGCTCGGACATGGGAAATGGGGGCGGAGTTCGCGGTTAGCGGAGTTCGCGGTGAAGGGTGCGGCGCTTGAGGAAGTGATTGAATTTCACTTTCTCGAGGCGACCTGGAGTACGGAGGCTCTTTTTGTTACGCGTGGTGACGTAACGTGAGGTCGGCTTGCCCTCGGCTTTCGCTTCGGTGCATTCTAGGATGATAATCTCGCGTGGCATGACTTGTGGGGCGCGGACTTTGCTTTAATCGTCGTCTTCGTCAAGAGAAACTGTTTCGGAATCTTCATCTTCGGAATATTTGCCGCCGCTGAAGCCGACTTCGTCGGACGGACGGAAGCGGCGGTTGCCATATTCCTTCTCCCATTGGGCTTGGCATTCGACCGTCAGGCGGGCGAACGGGATGGCTTCGAGACGGGCCTGGGGAATCTTGCGGGTGGATATTTCGCAAATGCCGTAGGAGCCCTGCTTGATCCGATAGAGCGCCTGTTCGATTTCATAAAGCGCGTCCTGCTCCTTCGCGAGGACGGAGAGGGCGAAGTCGCGGTCGTAGGCGTCGCTGCCGGCGTCGCCCTGGTGTTGGCCGCTGCCGGATGCTTCGGAACCTTCCGGCGCGTTGCGGATGGTGTCGCGGGCCATGCCGGAAACGGCGTCCACGAGGTCGTCGCGGAGATCAAGGAGGCGCTGGCGTTGTTTCTGGACGAAGGTGACACTGTGGGTGCCGTTACTGCCCGAAGTGACCGGACCGTCCACATGAGTCGGCACGGCCTTGGGTGGAACGAAGGGTGGCCTGACCGGCGCGGGAGGCGCGGGGAAATCAACAACGGAGGAGCGCGGTTTGGTGGCGGGCACCTTTTTCGCGGGTGCGGCCGGCTTGACCTGAGCCTCGACCTTGACCGGCTCGACGGGGGCGGAGGCGGGAGCAACGACGGGTTTCGGAGCTTTCACTTCCTTGGCGGCTGGCTTAGCAGCCGGGGAAACTTTCTTCGCGGGCTTCTCGGCGACCGCTTTCTTAAGCGGCGCTTTTTTTGGAGCTGGAGCCGGTTTTTGGGCCGGAGCCGGTTTTTGGGCCGGAGCCGACTGTTTCACGGCCTTGGGCGCGGGCTTTTTCGCGACCGGAGCAGGTTTTTTCACCACTTTGGCAAGCGGCTTCTTCACTGCTGGAGATCGCTTTTCCACCACTTTGGCGAGGGGCTTCTTCGCGGCCGGGGCAGGCTTTTTCGCCGCAGGCGTAGGCTTCGAGGGCTTGACGGCGGGCTTCGCTTTCCCTTTTTGGGGAGCAGGTTTTGAGGTGGTTTTCTTCGCGGCCATGGCGCAGAGATGAGGATGCAGGTGATGGAAAAACTTCGCCGCTCTACCCGAAATGGAATTTCGGCGACGTGACGAGCCCGGTGGGTTAGCCCGTGATCTACACTCCAGCAAGCGGAAACTTCACACCCTGCAAAATAAGTGATTCGTCAGGTTTTAGGCAGGAGGCTTGAAATGCCCGCGCGGCTCCGTAAGGTGCGGCCCCGTCATGCAGCTCAGCGCCATCGTCGAAGCCCTTTTAATCGCCTCCCAAAATCCCCTGCCATCAGAGGAGATCGCCCGGTTGGTGCGCGCCCGCGTCGCCGAGGCGGAGGACGTGAAAATCCGCGAGACCGAGGAAGGCAAGGAAGCCCCCGCCCTGCCGGACTGGTTGCTAGAGCTCACCGCGACGTCCGCGGAGAAAGTCGCGGAAGCCATCTCGGAGCTCAACCAGGCCTATCAGGACAGCCGGCGCGCCTTCACCATCATCGAGCGGCCGAAAGGCTGGAAGGTCTTCACCCGCATCGAATACGGCGAGTTCGTCCGCCAGCTTTTCCCCGGCCGCAAACCCGAGCGGATGAGCGGCCCGGCGATGGAAACCCTCGCCATCATCGCCTACCGCCAGCCCATCACCAAGGCCGCCATCGAGGCCGTCCGTGGCGTCGCTTGCGACGGAATGATCCAGAAACTCCTCGACCGCGACCTTATCCGCATCGGCGGCCGCGCGGAACTGCCGGGCCGCCCGCTGCTTTACGAAACGACGGATCTTTTCTTCGAGCACTTCGGCATCCGCTCCATCGACGACCTTCCTAACGCCTCGGAACTCCGCAAGGTGAAGCTGCCCGAGCCCGAGCAAGCCCCGGCACCCGCCGCCGATCCCGAGCAACAACTCGCTCTCGGCGCGGTCGGCATCCCCGCTGCCGCGGCGGGCGACGAATCCTCCACCGAGTCCTAACCTCCCATTTCTCCCGTGAATCTCGACGACATCCGCAGCCAGATCGACACCATCGATCACCACCTGCTCGACCTACTCTCCCGCCGCGCCGACCTCGTCCACGAAGTGGGCGTGGTGAAAAAACGCGACAACCTGCAAATCTACGCCCCCGAGCGCGAGGAAGCCCTCCTCCGCCGGCTCATCGAAATGAACCAGGGCCGCCTGCCAGAGAAATCCATCCGGGCGATTTACCGGGAAATCATGTCCGCCGCGCTCGCGCTGGAAGACGACCTGACGATTGCCTACCTGGGCCCGGAAGGCACTTGGACGCACCAGGCCGCGATCAAGAAATTCGGCCACTCGGTGAACTACTCCGCGCAGCCGAATTTCTCCGACGTCTTCGACCAGGTCGCCCGCCGCGCCGCGAGCTACGGCGTCGTGCCGATTGAAAATTCCACCGAAGGCGCGGTCTCGCACACGCTCGATTTGTTCGTGGACTCGCCGCTGCACATCTGCGCGCAGATCTTGCTCCGCATCGAAAACGGCCTGATGGCGGCCATCCCGCGCTCGGAAATCAAGACGCTCTATTCGCATCCGCAGGTGTTCGGCCAGTGCCGGGCGTGGATTTTGAGAAATTTCCCGGAGGCGGACCTCGTCGAGGTCTCCTCCACCACCAAGGCCGCGCAGATCGCCCGCGACCAAGCCGCGCAGGGAGCCGCCGCCCTCGGCGGACCGCTCGCCGCCGAGATGTACGGGCTCACGCTGCTAGAGGAATCCATCCAGGACCGCGCCACCAACACCACGCGCTTCCTCGTCATCGGCGAGAAACCCTGCCCGCCCACCGGTAATGACCGCACTTCCATCCTGTTCGCCATCCACGACCGCCCCGGCTCGCTGGTCAAGGCGCTCCAGGCCTTCGACCAATTCCACATCAACCTGTCGAAAATCGAGTCCCGCCCGTCCAAGCGCAAGGACTGGGAATACATCTTCTACGTCGATCTCGCCGGCCATTGTGACGACGCGAAAGTCGCCGAAGCCCTCGAAGAACTCGGCAAACACTGCTCGCTCGTCAAACTCCTCGGCTCGTATCCGGACGCCGGGGAATGAGACCCGATAAAAATCGATGCATTGCAAGCTAGCCTTCCCGAAATAAAGCTGAGTAGCATCCCGCCGCATGAACGGAACAGTGGAATTGATCATCGATGGCAAGCCTATCACGCTGCCAACATTTTTAGGAACTGAGGGAGAAGTCGGCATCGACATCGCCACCCTTCGCAGCAAAACCGGGGCCATCACGCTCGATCCCGGCTACGGCAACACCGGTGCCTGCAAGAGTGCGATCACCTTCATCGACGGCGAAAAGGGCATTCTCCAATACCGCGGCTACGACATCGCCGAGCTCGCGCAGAAGAGCACCTTCATCGAGACCGCCTACCTCCTGATCTACGGAGAACTCCCCAACGCCGCCCAGCTGGCCGGGTTTTCCGGGATGCTCACGGAAAACGAAATGCTCCACGAGGACATGCGCCACCACTTCGAGGGATTCCCGCCCAGCGCCCACCCGATGGCGATCCTCTCCTCGATGATCAACGCGGCTTCCTCCTACCATCCAAACCTCATCCACGCCCGGGAAGAACACTTCCCCTGCCACGCCGCCCGCCTGATTTCCCAGGTCCGCACCATCGCCGCCTTCTCCTACCGCAAGGCCCACGGACTGCCTTCCATCTATCCGAAGACCACCCTCAAATACACCGAGAACTTCCTTCACATGATGTTCTCTTATCCGGGTGAGGACTGCGAGTTGAAGCCGGAAATCGTCAAGGCGCTCGACCTGATTTTCCTACTCCACGCCGACCACGAGCAGAACTGCTCCACCTCCACCGTGCGGATGGTAGCCTCCAGCCGCGCCAATCTTTTCGCCTCAGCCTCCGCCGGCGTCTGCGCCCTCTGGGGGCCGCTCCACGGCGGCGCAAACCAAGCCGTCCTCGAAATGCTCGAGGAAATCCACAAGGAAGGCGACGACGGCACCAAGTTCCTCAACGAGGTCAAAAACAAGACCGGCAACCGCCGCCTGATGGGCTTCGGCCACCGCGTTTACAAGAATTTCGACCCCCGCGCCGTCATCATCAAGGAACAGTGCGACAAGGTCCTCGGCCAGCTCCACAAGTCCGACCCGCTGCTCGACATCGCCAAAAAGCTGGAGGAAATCGCCCTCCACGACGAATACTTCGTTTCCCGCAAGCTCTACCCGAACGTCGATTTCTACAGTGGCATCATCATGCGCGCCATCGGCATCCCGGTGGACATGTTCACCGTGCTGTTCGCCATCGGCCGGATGCCCGGCTGGGTCGCCAATTTCAAGGAAGTCATGGACGACCGCGACAGCCGCATCTCCCGCCCGCGCCAGATTTACACCGGAGCCACCCTCCGCAGCTACAAGCCGCTCGCCGAGCGCGCCTGACGCGCCGCGCCTTCGGTGCGAGGGTGACACCGCAAGGCCAAGCGCAGCTGGAGTGTCTCGCTCCAGAAGGTTATCGGGGCGTCCCCGCCCCGAGTCCTGTCGCCTCTCCGCAGCGGCATGAAACTCCGGCAGGTCCGGACGGGCCATCGCGCAACCGGCATAAAGCAGGATGTTCTGGATGGATGGGACGACCAGCCCGTTGCCGAGCGCCTCGATGGAAAGCAGCAACACGCCGCGATGCGAAATCGCCGCGATGACGAATACGCCGAGCTCCGTGAAGGCCCAGATGAACACAATGGACGCCCCCGCGAAAACGCCGGGCCGCCGTGGCACGTCGTCCGCACGTTGGTGCGCTTGTCCGGAACATCAGGGCGACGTGAAAAATCATCATCGCCCCCCTTGCCGCAACCATTCAATGATGCGGGGCAGGTCCGGCGGAGGCGGGTGCGGGTTCGCCCTTTTTCTTGCGGTCCGAGAATCGCTGGACGAAGACATAACAGACGGGAATTAGGAACAGTCCGATGACGGTGGAGATGGTCATGCCGAAGACGACGCCGGTGCCCATGGTGCTGCGCGAGGCGGCGCCGGAGCCCTTGGCGAGCATCAGCGGCACGCAGCCGAGGATGAAGGCGAAGGAGGTCATCAGGATCGGGCGGAGGCGGAGTTTGGCGCCTTCGAGCGCGGCTTCGAGAGTGGGCACGCCTTCGTCACGCTTCATCTTCGCGAACTCGACGATGAGGATGGCGTTCTTCGCCGCCAGGCCGATGAGCATGACGAGGCCGACCTGGGCATAGACGTTCATTTCGTAATGATTGAGGAACAACCCGATCAAGGTTCCGAGAATGACGGTGGGCACCGAAAGCAGCACGGCGAAGGGCAGCGACCAGCTTTCATACTGCGCGGCTAGCAGAAGGAACACGAAGATGATCGCCATGCCGAAAATGGCTCCGGCCTGGCCTTCGGATTTCTTTTCCTGAAGCGTGAGGCCGGACCATTCGTAACCGACGTTGGACGGCATGGTGGCCATCACTTCCTCCATCGCCTTGAGGGCTTGCGCGGAGCTGTAACCGGGAGCGGGCGCGCCCATCATCTCGGCGGACAGATAGAGATTGAAACGGGTGGCGAAGTTCGGCCCGGACATCTTGGTGACTTTCACCAGAGTGCTCAGCGGGACCATGCCGCCGTCATTGTTGCGGACGTAGAATTTCCCGATGTCGTCGGGCGTGTTAGTGAACTCGGGCTCGGCTTGCAGGAAGACCTTGTAGACGCGGCCGAAGTTCACGAAGTCGTTCACATAAAGTCCGCTCAGATAGGATTGCAGCGTCTGGAACACGCTGTCCACCGGCACGCCGAGGGTGCGGGCTTTCTCGCGGTCCATCTCGACTTTCACCTGCGGCGTCGCGGGATTGAAGGTGGTGCTGACACGGCCGATCTCCGGGCGCTTGGCGGCGGCGGCTTGGACCTGGCTGACCATGGCGGCGAGTTGCTCGACGTTTCCGCCGGAGCGGTCCTGAAGCTGCATGGTGAAGCCGGAAACGTTGCCGTAACCAGGCAGCGCCGGCGGGCCGAAGGCGAAGATGCGCGCACCGGGAATGGCGGCGAACTTCTTGTTCCATTGCGTGGCGATCGCCTTGGCATGGAGCTCGGGAGTCGCGCGCTCCTCCCAGTCCTCAAGGCCGATGAACATCAGGGCGGCGTTAGGGACGTTGAGGTTGTTGAGGATGTTCATGCCGCTGAGCGCGAGCGCGGAACGCACGCCGTGGGTGGTGTTGACGATTTCCTCCACCTGCTTGAGCACCTCGTCGGAGCGCTGCAACGAAGCGCCTTCCGGCAGCTCGATGGCCACGAACAGATAGCCCTTGTCCTCGTCCGGAATGAATCCGCCGGGCACGACCTTGCCGAGTCCCCAGATGCCGCCGCAGACGACGACTAACAAAATCATCGAGAACGTCGCCTTGCGGGTCAGGCCGCCGACGATCCTGCCGTAGCGATCGATGACCCAGTCGAAGAACGCGTTGAATTTCCTGAAGAACCAGGCGACCGGACCGCGGCCGGGAGTGGGCTTGCGCAGCAGCAGGGCGGAGAGCGCCGGGCTGAGCGTGAGCGCGTTGATCGCGGAGAAGATCACTGAAACCGCGATGGTGATGGCGAACTGCTGATAAAGCCGGCCGGTCACGCCGCCCATGAAGGCGACGGGCACGAACACCGCGCAAAGAATCAGGGCGATGGCCACCACCGGGCCGGACACTTCCTGCATCGCCTTGCGCGTCGCATCCACCGGCGAGAGCCCGCGCTCGATGTGATGCTGCACGGCCTCGACAACGACGATGGCGTCATCGACCACAATACCGATGGCGAGCACGAGGCCGAACATGGTGAGCGTGTTGACGCTAAATCCGAGCAGCGGGAAGGCGATGAACACGCCTAGCAGCGAGACCGGCACCGTCAGCATCGGGATGATCGTCGCGCGGAAACTCTGCAGGAAGATGAACACCACGATGAGCACGAGGACGATGGCCTCGAACAGGGTGTGGACGATGGCTTCCATCGAGGCCTTGATCGGCAGGGTGGAGTCGAGCGTGATGCTGTATTCCATGTCTGGCGGGAAGCGCAGTTTGGCTTCGTCGAGGATCTTCTTCACGTTGTCCGCGGTTTCCAGGGCGTTGGCACCGGGTGCCAGATAGACGCCGAGCGCGCCGGCCGGGGCCTTGTCCAGGCGGGCGCGGAGGTCGTAGGTTTGCGCACCGAGTTCCACCCGGCCGACGTCCTTGATCTTCACCTGCCGCCCATCCCCGCTGGAACGGATGATGATTTCCTCGAACTCCTTGGGATCCTTGAGCAGGCCCTGCGCGCGGACGTTGAACTGGCTTTCCTGGCCCTGCGGCGCGGGCTCGGCACCGATCCGGCCGGCGGGCGACTGGGCGTTCTGCTCCTTGATCGCGTTGGAAATATCAGTCGGCGTGATGCCGAGCGAGGCGAGTTTTTCGGGGTCCAGCCAGATGCGCATCGAGTAATCTTGCGCGGTGAAGTTCTTCACGTCGCCCACGCCGCGGACCCGCTTGATCTGGTCGACCAAATTGATGTCGGCGTAGTTGCCGAGGAACACGCCGTCGTAGGTGCCCTTGGGCGACGAGATGCCGATGGCTAGCAGAATGTCGGGGCTGGAGCGGTTGGTGATGACGCCCTCGCGTTTCACCGCGTCCGGCAGCTGGGCTTCCGCCTGGCCCACGCGGTTCTGCGTGTTGACCTGCATGATGTCCACGTCGGTGCCGACATCGAAGGTGACGTTGAGCGTCATCTTGCCGTCGTTGGCGTTGTAGGACTGCATGTAGAGCAGCTTGTCCACGCCGTTGACCTTGGACTCGATGGGGGTCGCCACGGATTCCATCACCGCCTCGGCCGCCGCGCCGCGGTAGGTCGAGGTGACCTGGATCAAGGTGGGGCTGACGTTCGGGTATTCCGAGATCGGCAACCTTGATAGGGAAATGAGACCCACGATGCAGGTGACGATCGAGATGACCATCGCCACGATGGGCCGGCGGATGAAGAATTCGGCCATGACGTGTCAGTGCTTGGCGGGTTTCGCCTCGGCGGCGGGGGCGGATTGCATGGCGGCAATCCGGGCGGCGGTCATCGGCGTGACCGGGGCGCCCTCGCGCGCTTTCTGCAAGCCCTCGACGACGATGCGTTCCCCGGGCTTGAGGCCTTCAAGGATGCTGACCTTGGAATTGACCAGCTCGCCGACCCTTACCGGACGCTGGCTGGCGGTGTTTTCCGGAGTGACGACCCAGAGGAAGTTCTTGCCTTGGAGCTCGACGATCGCGCGTTCCGGGACTTCGAGGCTGTCCTTGCGTGTGCCGAGGTCGATGCGGACCCGGGCGAACATGCCGGGGCGCAGCAGCTTCTTCTTGTTGGGGAACTCGGCGCGGATGCGCAAGGTGCCGGTTTTCACGTTCACCGCGCGGTCGATGAAGACGAAGCGGCCTTGGTCGGGATGCTCGACTCCGTCGGCGAGGATCAAGGTCAGCGGAAGGCTGGCGATGTCGCGGCCCAGAGCGCGGCTTTTTTCCTCGGCCCGTATGTAATCCACCTCGCTGACGTTGCAATAGAACCAGATCGGATCGAGGGTGGAAATGGTGGCTAACAAGGTGGGCTCGCCCTTGCCCACCAGCTCGCCGATAGAAACCTGGGCGGCGCCGATGAGCCCGGTGATGGGCGCTTTCACGTCGCAATATCCGAGGTCGAGCTGCGCCGACTCGACCTTTGCCTGGGCGGTGATCACGCCGGCCTTGCCGACCTCCACGGAGGCGACGGCGTTGTCGAGATCCTGCTGGGGGATGGCGCGTTTTTTGAAAAGCGGTTCGAGTCGTGCGACGTCCGCCTCGTATTTGCCGAGGGCGGCGTTGGCCTCCGCCAAGGTGCCGTTGGCGGCGGCGAGTTTTTCGAGAAACGGCTTCTTATCGAGCTCGAACAAAAGGTCGGCTTCTTTCACCTCGACGCCCTCGGTGAATGGGATCTTGTCCACGAAGCCCTCGACGCGCGCGCGGACCTCGACGTTTTGCGGCGAGTCGAGCTGGCCGATGAGCGTGGAGGAAAGCGGGACCTCGGAGGTGGAGATTTCCATCACCTCGACGATCGGCGGCGGAGGAGCGACGACCTCGGGCTTCTTGCAACCGCAGAGCACGGCAAGGGCGGCCGCCATGGTCAGCACTTGAAGCCGCGGGGCGAGGATGGTGATAAGTTTCAAGTGTTTGGGGATTGGCTCTCGTGTCAAGATGGCGGAGTGGATGCGGTTACCGAGGCATCGCCCTTTGGATCGGTATGCTCAATGGCTAACGACCGTCCCGCTGCCTGTCAAATTGAAAGCCCAGGCCATGGGCGCGAGTCGCATCAAATCCGGCACCGGGCGGCTGCGGGTTTTCCGCATCCGGCGACCACCTGCTTCATTGCGTGGAATTCGCGCGGCGTGGTCTTCGAGCGCTCTTTGGAAGTTGAAGCAGTTGTCATTGTGTGCGAGATTATATCCGCCGATTCATTTAACCCCCACTCTGCCCGCCATGAAAACCGCGCTCGCCATCGCCTTGATCGTCCTCTCGTCCGCCGGTCTCAGTCCGGGGCAGGATGCCGGGAAAGCCCCCGCCGCCATGCCCCCCGAGATGGCCACGGTGCTCGCCAACGACCGCGCCTACGAGGCCGCCTACGCCAGGGCCGACGCCGAGGCGCTTGCCGCCTTTTTCACCGAGGACGCCGAATACACGTCCGACGACGGCCGCACCTTCAGCGGGAATGCCGCCCTGAAGGCCTGCCTGCGCGACGCGTTCCGCGCTAACAAAGGCGCGAAACTCTCGATCACCGTGGATTCCGTCAAGCCGCTCACTGCCGAGGTGCTCGTGGAAAAGGGCTCGACCCGCGTGGTTTCCAAAACCGGCGCGGTGAACGAGTCGCTCTACACCGCCGTCCACGTCAAGAAGGACGACAAGTGGAAGATCAGCCAGCTCATCGAGACGCCGATGCGGGAAATCACCGCGAACGACCGCCTGGCGGAGCTTTCCTGGCTGCTAGGTCATTGGGAGGAGGCGGACAAGGAGGCGGGCCTGACCATTCACAGCCGCTACCAATGGGCGAGCGGCGGCAATTTCATCACTCGCAACGTCACGGTGAAACGCGGCGACGACCCGGTGCTCGAAGGCTGGCAGATCATCGGCTGGGACCCGGTCGAGGGCGCAATTCACTCATGGACTTTCGACGACGCCGGCGGCTACTCGCAGGGCTATTGGACCCGCGAGGGGGAACGCTGGCTCGCGCGTGAAACCGGCTACGCCGCGGACGGCAGCCGCAGCAGCGCGGACCACACCATCACCAGAGCCGGCGACGACCGGTATTTCTGGGAATCCGGCAACCGCACGCTCGACGGCGAGCCCCGGCCGGCCATCGGACGCATTGAAATCCGCCGTGTGAAAGGAGAATAAGGCCATGCGCTCAAAATTCGCACTCGTTTCGACGTTCGTGGCGGTCCTCGCCATGCTGATTCATAGCACGCCCACCGCCGAGGGCCGTGGCGGCGGGCGCGGCGGCGGAGGCGGAGGCGGAGGTGGTGGGCGAGGTGGCAGTGGTGGCGGCGGGAGCTTCTCGCGCGCCAGCGGCGGTGGTTCCTCGCACGCCAGTTTTTCCGGTTCGCGTTCGTCCGCATCCCGCCCATCGAGCTACTCCCGGCCGTCCACGGGAATTGTTTCGCGCCCATCGACAGGCTCGGTTTCGCGGCCGAGCGGTGGCCGGGTGTCGGCTTCACCGGCCACGCGTCCCCCAGCAGGCGGGCGCACTTCGTTAGAAAACAGCGCCTCGCAACTGCCTTCCGGCATGCATCCGGGCACCGCGAACCGCCCGTCCCAACTCCCCTCTCGCCCCGGCGGCATCGCCTCGGATCGTCCGGGCGGCGGCGTGGCGGGTCGTCCGGGTGCCGGCGATGTCGGAAATTTCCTCGGAGTCGCAGGAGGTGCCGCTGCCGGTGGCGCGCTTGCCAACCGGCCAGGCCAGCTTCCTTCGACTCGCCCCGGTGCCGGCGACCGCCGTCCCGCCGAGCGCCCGCAGGACCGCGCCAACTGGAGCGAGCGCTCCCAAAACCGCAACGACCCATGGCAGCAGCGCGTCAACAACCGCGGCGAATCCTGGAACAAGTGGCAGAATAACAGCCAGCAACGCCGCGACAATTTCCAACAGAACCGCGAAAGCCGTTGGGACAGTCTCCAAGGCGGCCGCGAGGACCGCCAGAACTGGCGCGATCAAAACCGCGAGGACTGGCAGCAACACCGCAACGACATGTGGGACTACCGCTACGACCGCGCCGATGAAGTCTGGCACAATGCCCGGGATTTCTACGACGACCGCTTCGACGACCGTTGGTGGGGCGGCTTCGGCTACGTCGGCTATCATCCCGTCAACCCCTGGTGGTGGTGGGTGCCCGTCACTTGGGCGGCGGCCAATTCCTTCATTTATGCCACCGCGCCGCCGCCGGTTTATGTCGATTACGGGACCACCGTGGTTTACGAGGGCGAGACCGTCTATGTGGACAACCAGCCCGTGCCTGCGGAGAAATACAATGAACCGATAGTGAATCTAGCCACCAACGTCGAGCAACCGCCGCCGCCCGTGCCGCCCGCAGAGGGCCAGCCCGCCGAGTGGATGCCGCTCGGGGTTTTCGCGCTCGCCCAGGAAAAAAAGGGCGACCCGGTCATGTTCTTCCAGATCTCCGTGAACCGGGAGGGCCTCATCAGCGGCGGCTATGAGAGCGTCCTCACCGGCGACAAAAAAACCATCGCAGGACAAGTGGACAAGGCCACCCAGAACGTCGCGTGGCGGGTCGGTGAAAACACGAAAACGATCTTCACCACCACGCTCGCCAATCTCACCTTGGACGTCAGCACCGTGGCGACTCACTTCGAAGACGGCCGCGTCCAGACCTGGCTGCTCGTCCGCATGCCGCCCCCCCCGGCCGCCGACCAGCCGCCGAAAGCTCCGGAAATCAACCGCAAGCCGCCGCCCGTCACCCCCATCCCGCTTCCCGCCCGGTAATCATTTGCAACCCCCATCCATCAAACCATGAGCGACGACGACGACACGATGAACAACTCGATGGATCTCCGCCGCGAGTCGATCCAAAAAACCATCAAGCCAATCACGCCCGCCGAGCTCCAGGAGATCGGCGAGAAACAATTCCCCGTCGTCACCGATCCGTGGTGCGGGCGGTATTTCGATTTCCTCGCCAAGCACTCCGCCGACCATTTCTATCAGGCAACTTCCTCCGAGGGCGCGCGGATCATTTACAGCCGGGACGCCCGGCAGGGCATCTGGCTCCTCCCCGGCAGCGGCATGGGCATCCTCCAACCCAAAGGCCTGCAGGCGCTCAAGGAGATCGTGGACACGCTGTGAGGGAAGCGGTGCTACCCGGCCACCCGGCTGAAGCGAAAAAGGCGAACCTCACCGGCCGGAAGATCAATGCAGACCACCGATCTTCACCCACCGTTGCCCGTTCTCTGCACCCGCCCTTCCAGCAACTGGACGAAGTGCTTGATGTGGCGCGACGGCTGGTGGCGTTGCCAGACAGCCCACATGTGGAAATCAAGGTCGGAGGTGCTTGGCGCGACGGGGATGATGACGATGCCTTGATTCGCCAGATCCAGCACGTGGGGAAACAGCGAGATCCCCTGATCCGCGGCGATGAGCGTGACCATCGAATCGAAGCCATCGACCTGCCGGATCCTGGCGGGCTTGAGTCCGGCGTCCGCGTAGAACTGGCAGATTGTCTCGCCGTGGCCGGAGCGGCCGAGGCAGAGCAGCGGTTCCATCCGGACTTCTTCGAGGGTGATTTGCTTGCGGACGGCGAGCGGATGCTGGCTTGAAATGGCAACGCCGTAAACCGAGTGGATCACGCACACGCTGCGCAGGCTGGCGTTGTTCGCCACTTCCTTGCCGTAGGCGAAGCCGATGTCGATCTTGCCAGCGGCCAGCGCGGCGAGCTGCTCGACGGGCAGCATTTCCACGAAGGCGACCTCCACGCCGGGGTATTTCTGATGGAAAATCTTGAGCGCCTTGGGCAGGAAATCCGTGGCGATGACGCCCACGCTGCCGATCCGCAGTTTCCCGCGATGGCCGGACTGCGCCTGGTTCGCCCGCTCGATGGCTTGCTCGGCGTGGAGCAGCAGTTTCTGCGAATCTTCGAGGAAGATCTCCCCGGCCTGGGTCAGCGAGACGTTGACGGTGTCGCGGTCGAGCAGTTTGACGGCGATCTCGTTCTCCAGATTCTTGACCTGCTTGCTCAGCGCGGGTCGGCTGATGTGCAGGCGCTGGGCGGCCTTACGGAAGCTCAGTTCCTCAGCCACCGCCACGAAGTATCGCAAATGTCTCAGCTCCATCCGCCGGACTGGTAACGTATGGTTACCAGCGTGGAAACATCAAAGTCATTCCGCGACTGCAAATCGTGGTGACAGCTAGGCTCGCCCGCACAAGCGTTCGGGCGTTTCCTGTTACATCGTCATGCGCCCGATCCTGTTTGTTCCCTTGTCCGTCTTATGGCTGTTGCTCCCGGGTTGCGGGAAAAAAGCACCGCCTGAAATGCCGCAAATGCCCCCTGCGGCGGTGACATTCCTGCCCGCCACGGCAGAAACCGTCACCATCACCCGCGACCTGCCGGGCCGGATCGACGCGGTGCGCGTGGCGGAGATCCGAGCGCGCGTCGCCGGGATCCTACTCAAGAAAACCTTCGAGGAAGGTGCCGACGTGAAGGCTGGCGACGTGCTTTTCCAAATCGATCCCGCGCCGCTGCAAGCCGTGCATGACATCGCCACGGCCAACCTCGCCCGCGCCGAGGCGAACGCCAAACAGGCGGAGAACCAGGTCAGCCGCTTCCGCGAGCTGGTGTCGATCAACGCGGTCAGCAAGCAGGACGCCGACAACTCGGAGTCGGCCCTGGTCATGGCCGCTGCCGAGGTGCTGGCGGCGAAGGCGGCCTTGGACACCGCCGAGCTCAACCTCGGCTACGCCTCGGTCACCGCGCCAATTTCCGGCCGCATCGGCAAGGCGGAGGTGACGGAGGGTGCGCTCGTCGGGCAGGGAAGTCCGACCCTGCTGGCGATCATCCAACAGCTCGACCCGATCTATTTCGACTTCACCCAGTCGAGCGTGGACCTCATCGCCTTGAAAAAGGCGGGCTCGGACCAAAGCAAGATCACCCTATTGCTAGAGGACGGCAGCGAGTATGGAACACACGGGCGCATCCTTTTCTCAGACGCCTCGGTGGATGAAACGACGGGCATGGTCACGCTGCGCGCAGAGTTTCCCAACCCCGACGACGACCTGCTGCCCGGCATGTTCGCCCGCGCACGGGTGATCCAGGCCGTTAGGGAGAACGTGGTCACCGTGCCGCAGCGCGCCGTCACCCGCGCGCCCGGCGGCATGGGCAGCGTGATGGTCGTGGACGACCAAAATCTCGCCCAGGTCCGGATGATCCGCACCGCGGAGATGACAGGCGACAAATGGATCGTCAGCTCCGGCCTGAAAGCGGGCGAGCGCGTGATCATCGAAGGCCTCCTGAAAGCGAGGCCCGGCGCGCCGGTCGTCCCGGAGCCGTTCGTTCCCGCCGGCACTCACTAATCATTCAATTTCATGGCACGCTTCTTCATTGACCGCCCGGTGTTCGCCTGGGTGATCGCCATTCTCATCTGTCTTCTCGGCGGCATCGCCCTCACGGGGCTGCCCGTCGCACAATACCCGAGCGTGGCCCCGCCATCGATCTCGATCACCGCGAACTACTCCGGCGCGTCCGCCGAAACGCTGGGCGACACGGTGACCTCCGTCATCGAGCAGCAGCTCAACGGCATCGACAACCTGCTCTACATGTCGTCCGCGAGCGACGCGAACGGCACGGCAATCATCACGCTTTATTTCAAGCCGGGAACCAATCCGGACGTGGCGCAGGTGCAGGTCCAGAACAAGGTGCAGCTCGCCACGCCGAGCCTGCCGCTCACCGTCCAACAGCAGGGCGTGGTGGTGGCCAAGGCGACCCGGAATTACATGATGTTCATCACGCTCGCGTCGGAGGACGGCAGTATGGACGCCATCGGGCTGGGAAACTACCTTGCCTCTAACGTTCTCGACCCGATCCGCCGCGTGCCGGGCGTGGGCGAGGTGATCCAGTTCGGCACCCAGTATGCGATGCGCGTCTGGCTGGACCCGGACAAGCTGGTGAGTTTCAGACTCACGCCCGGCGACGTCTCCGCCGCCATCCAGGCGCAGAACACCCAGGTGCCGGTCGGCCAGCTCGGCCAGCTTCCCGCAGTGGAAGGCCAGCAGATCAACGTAATCCTCCAAGCCCGCGCCACGCTGCGCGAGGTGGACGAGTTCAAGGGCATCGTGCTGCGCGTCAATCCCGACGGCTCGCGCGTCTATCTGCGCGACGTGGCCCGCGTCGAACTCGGCGGCCAGGACTACTCGATCAAGGCGCGCATCGACGGC
>CANHPN010000057.1 GCA_947462535.1 Akkermansiaceae bacterium
AGTGGCTTCCAGGCCTGCCCGATGAGGCCGAACTCCTCCTGAGCGGATGAAAACCGACCACTTTGCCACCATCCCTAACCCACTCCCCACGCCTCGCTAATGGGCGCTCAGCTAACACGCCCATTTTTCTTTTTAGGATAACGGCAATCTGCTCGGTTTCCGCGAAGCCAGCGCGCGACGGCCCGATGCGAAGAGCCACGGGCAGAAGTTCGAGGCCGTGGTGGACGACGTGAAGAAAATCCTGCGGCATGGCCGCGGCGGTGTTGGTGAGCGGAATCGTGACAGGGGCTTGCCTCATGACTGTCAGTGGTAGTCGGTGGGTTTCACATCGTGGGCATTCTTCACCTCCCAGCGGAAGATGATGCGCCACTGGTTGTTGATTCGGATGCGATGAAATCCGCGTATGATGACGCGGCGACCGGTGGTCGCCGTTCTGTTGCAAAAATTGGGGGTGGCGCGGGGTCCACTCGGACCATCCGCACCACCCCCGGTTTCCCTCTCCTGTCTGGAGAATTGTTCGTTACGCGTCGAGCCGGAGGGCGGCCTTCTGGGCGGCGGATTTTGCTTCGGACTTCGAATCGTCGGCGGCGGTGAGGCGCATGCCGACGGGTTTGGAAACACCGAACTCTTCCATGGTCACGCCATACATCACGTCGGCGCGGGCCATCGTCCGCTTCGAGTGGGTGACGATGATGAACTGCGAGCGGTCGATGAAGCGGTCGAGCACCTTGACGAAGCGGTTGATGTTCGACTCGTCGAGCGGCGCGTCGAGCTCGTCGAGCACGCAGAACGGGCTGGGCTTGATCATGTAGATCGAGAACAGCAGCGCGACGGCGGTCATCGATCGCTCGCCACCGGATAGAAGCGTGATCGACTGGAGCTTCTTGCCGGGCGGCTTGGCGGTGATGTCGATGCCGGATTCGAGCGGGTCGCTCTCGTCTAGCAGAGTGAGGTCGGCCTCGCCTTTTTCGCCGAAGAGCTCCTTGAACATCTCGCGGAAGTTGATTTTGACCTGGGCGAAGGTTTCGGCGAACAGGCGCTGGGTCTCGGTGTTGATGCGGTCGATGACTTCCATCAGCTCGGTCTTTGAGTTGACGAGGTCGTCGTGCTGGTTCTTGAGGAAATTGTAGCGTTCTTCGAGTTCCTCGAACTCCTCGATGGCGTCGAGGTTGACAGGGCCCATCGCGTCGAGGCGGCGCTTAATGTCGGCGACGATCGATTCGACGAATTCCCAATCCGGCTCGCCGGTCATTTCACCGGGGATTTCCATCTCGTCGCTGGTGCCGTCCACGACGACGGTCGGCATTTCGTCATCGGCGTTTTCATCCGACTCGTCGCCGGTGACGATCGATTGGCGGCCGCCGCGGCCCTGGAGGGCTTTCTGCGAGGCAATGCTTGTTAGCAACGCGTGGGCGTCCGGCTCGAAGGTGGCGAGGTCGATCTGGTGGCGCTCCTGGATGGTGGTGACGAGGCTTTCCAGGCGCAGGTCGAGCTTGGTGCGGTTGATTTCCTCGCGGCCTTTTTGTTCGTTTACCTTCGCGTGATCGCGGCGGAGGGCGGCGAGGAATGTTTCGGCGGTTTCGATCGCTTCGAGCAAGGCGGCGCGGCCTTCAGAGCGGGTGCCGATTTCCACTTGGAGGTCTTCCGCCTCGGCGCGGTGCGATTCGCATTCCTCGGAAAGCCGGGCGTTCTCGCCATGGGCGGCTTCGATCCGTTGGTCGAAGGCTTCGATCTCCGTCTCGCGGCGGATGGCGAGGTCGCGGAGTTCTGAGAGGCGCGCTTCCATCGGCTTCTGCTGCTCCTCGGCGGACTGTTTGGCGCGGCGCTCTACGGCCAGTTCGGTGCGGAGTTCGTTGAGGGATTCAACGATGTCCTGCTCGCGGCGGACCACGGAATCCGACTCGGATTGCAGACGGCGGGACTCGTTTTCAAGAGCTTCCAAACGCTCGCGGGCACCGGCGAGTTCCTCTTCCATGTGCTCGCGGCTTTCGGCGGCGGCGCGCTCGCGGTTTTCAAGTTCGCCGCGCTCCCACTTGACGTTCTCGAGCTTGGTTTCGAAATTTTCAACCTCGCGGGTGGCGAGGCTGAGCTGGCCCTGGAGGGTTGATAGATCGACCTTCTGGCGTTGGAGGCGCTCGCGGGAAACCTCGACCTCCTCGCGGAGTTGTTCGAGGCGGGATTCCAAATCGGTGACGCGGGCGCGGGCGGCTTCGTCGGCGGCCACGAGGTCTTCGACTTCGGCGGCGAGCGTGCGGACCTCGTTCTGGAGCTCAAGCACCGAGGTGCTACCTTCGGTGCCGGCGCCGCCGCGGAGCATGCCTTCGCCGGACAGGATGACTCCGGCCAGGGTGACGAAGGTGACGCCGGGATGCGCCGCGCGGAGGCGGAGCGCGGTGGCTTGGTTAGGGACGATGAGGACTTTTTCCAACAGGCTTTCGATGACGTTGGAAATGCGCTTGTCGGACTTCACCCGGTCGAGCGCCCAGGCGGTGGCTCCTTCCGGCAGGGCTTCCATCTGGGTGCCGGCGGAATGGCCGACGAAAGTTTCCGGCAGCACGGCGGCGATGCCGAGCTGCTTTTCTGTCAGACGGCCGATGATCGCTTCCGCCATCGCCTGGTCCTGGACGAGCACGGCCTGGAGGTGGTTTCCAAGCGCGGCCTCGATGGCGCGGGCGCAGGTGTTGTCGGCCTCGATGAAAGAGGCGAGCACGCCGTGGATGCCGGGCTTGAACTGGTCCGGGTTGCCGAGGCCCTTGAGCACGTTCTGGGTGCCTTTTTCAAATCCCTCGCCGCTCTCGACGAGCTGGCGGACGGCGTCGAAACGGGCGGAGCGCTGGGCGAGAATCTTGTTCGACTCGACGGCCGCGGTGCGGGCGGCGTCGAGATCGCCGCGGGTGTGCTGATAGGTGCGCTCGGCGATTTGAAATCCTTCTTCAAGCTCGCCAAGCATCGAGCCGGTCGCTTCGACTTCGCTGGCGATGCGGGCTTGCTCGGCGCGGTATTCCTCGAGTTCGAGGGTGAGGCGTTGTTGTTCGTCGCCGAGCTGGCGCGAGCGCTCGCGGTTGCCTTCAAGCTGGGCGAGCGAGCTTTCGATTTTCGCCTGCATCGAGGCGATGATCGTCTGCGCGCGGTTCGCCTCGCCGCGGGTCTCGCGGAGGGCGGCTTCGATGCGCTCGCGTTCCTCGCGGGTGCCCTTGGTGCGGGTTTCCTGGTCGGCGAGCTGGATTTCCTTCTCGGCGATGATGCGGCTGAGCTGGTCGAGCGATTCGTTAGCGGCGGTGAATTCGAATTCCTGCTGGGCGAGTTTCTCGCGGGTCTCGGCGATGTCCTCGTGGTTCTGGCGGATGCGGGATTCGAGCTCGGCCTTGCGCTCGTCGTTGAAGGACATGCGGCCGGCGGCGGAGTTGAGCGCGTTGCGGTGCTCGTTGAGGCGCTGGCGGAGCTCGGCGAGTTCGCCCTCGAAAATCCGGGCGGCGGTGCGCGCTTCGGTGACAGCTTCCTCCTTGGCGGGAAGCTGCATTTCCAGCTCGGTGTCGCGGACTTCGAGGCTGCGGATGGAGACGACCAGTTCGTCGCGCTCGGCGGTGAGTTCGACGAATTTCCGGTGGCCGAGGTGGCTGTCGAGCACGCGGGTGTCGGCGGCGAGTGCCTGATAGCGGCGGGCCTTCGCGACTTGGCGGCGGAGCGAGTTCATCCGGCGCTCCTGCTCGGCTAACACGTCGGAGACGCGGAGCAGGTTGGCTTCGGTGAATTCGAGTTTCCGCAGCGCTTCCTTTTTCTCGCGTTTGAATTTCGTGATGCCCGCGGCTTCCTCGAACACCGCGCGGCGCTCTTCCGGCTTGGAGGAAAGGATCTGGTCGATCTGGCCCTGCGCCATGATCGAGTAGGCGGTGCGGCCGATGCCGGTGTCCATCAGCAGGTCGTGAATGTCCTTCAAGCGGCAGAGCGTGCCGTTGATCCGGTATTCCGAGCGCCCGTCGCGGAAGACCCGGCGGGTGAGGGCGACTTCGTTGAAATCGACCTTCAGCGGACCTTCGCAGTCGGCCATCGTCAGAGTAACTTCGGCCATCCCGAGCGGCTTGCGCTTTTCGGTGCCGTTGAAGATGACGTCGGCCATTTCGCCGCCGCGGAGGGCTTTGGCGGAGGTTTCACCGAGCACCCAGCGGATCGCATCGACCACGTTGGACTTGCCGCAGCCGTTAGGACCGACGATGCCGGTCACGCCTGTGGCGAATTCGAACACGGTTTTGTCCGCGAACGACTTGAAGCCGTGGATTTCGAGAGTTTTGAGATACATGCAGACAGGAGTTGGTTAAGGGTGAAGCCCGAGAGGGAAGTGGGCCGTGCGCAGAGTAACCGAGACAAGCCGGTCTGCAATCCATCAAGCCGGAACAATACCGGATATGGTGTCAAAATCGCGTCCATGACTCAATATGTGGTGCTTTTCGGTATTTCGGATCTCCGAAACAATTTGCAGAAGCTACTTTTTGTCCTTCGCCCGCTGGAACCTCGCGCTGCGTGCCGACTCCTCTTGCGGAGGCGCTTTCGGCACGTCCGGAGTGGCGACGACGGGCGGAAGCGGGGCGGATTTCTCGGCGCGTTTGGATTTGGGGATTTTCACGCGGGTCGGTTTCGGAGCACGGTTCGGCAGTGCAAGCTGGGGAAGTTTCCAGCCGGTGCGGGTGAGCAGCGCGTCCGCCAGCATGATGAGGACCAGGGAGATGCCGAGCGGCAGACGCAGCGAGGTTTCCGCCAGAAAGGGCGGCCGCAACCAGGCTTTGGAAATGTCCAGCAGCTCGCGGCCGCGGGTCTGGTTCGAGACGGCGCGCAGTTCTGTGAGACGCTCCGGCTCGAAGGCCCATTCCACGGAAGAACCCACGCTCAGCGGGCCGAAGGGCAGCGCGTTGCCCGCGACTTGCACCGCGCCGCGGACGACGCTGCCTTCCTCGAGATCGCGGGTGAGAGAGAAATGGCCGGGCGCGATCCGCCGCCACGGGAGATCCAGCGTGGCCGCGCCGGTGTCGTCGCGGAGCCGGACCTTGGGCGGCATGGCGGAGAGTTTTTGCGACCAGGCGGCGGTGTCGTATAGCAGATCCAGCGTCAGCCGCGTGCCGTCGAGGCGATGGCGCAGGGCGATGCCCGGCGGCGTGTCCTCGCCCATCAGAAAGCGGCCCATGGTCTGCAGGAAATCGCCGTAGCCCGGCCAGTTCCGCGCGGTTTCGGAGAACTCGCCGCCTAGCGGAAATGAAACCGCCGCGCTGCGCCCGAGGCCGCGGCGGGCGTGGGCGACCAGCGGCGCGAGGTATTCGTCCGTGGAAACCAGCGAGACAGTCGCGTCCTCGCGGGCGTAGGAGAGATTGTAGCCGTCGGCCTGTTTGAACCAATCGATCGGCTTCGGTGAGATTTCCGCCCAGCGGCCGGTGGCTTGCGCGCCGACGGGGTCCTTGATGAACGCCGAGCGGGCGATGGTGACGGTTTCCTGTGCGAAGATTTTCGGGATGTCCATCGGCTGGTTAGAAAAGAACATGCGGCCGTTTCCGAGCTTGGCGATATCGACTAACAACGCGGCGTCCACGTCCTTGTCGGTGCCGAGGCCGATGACCGAGATGGTCGCGCCGTTGTCGGTCATTTCCTTGATCAGGTTCTTGTAGTCGCCCGGTTCCTCGGAATCCTGGGCGTCGGAAAACAGAATGACGTGGCGCGTGCCGGCGGGGGATTTCTTGAGCTCGTCCCACGCCGCCTTGAGGCCGGCGTAAACGAAGATGCCGCCGCCGGAGGATTTGATCTTGCGGGCGCGCGCGGCGAGCTGGGCCTGCTTGCTTTCGATGCGGGTCAGCGGGATGGTTTTCGTGGGCTCGCTATCGACCGCGAAAACGGTGATCTGGTCCATCGGGCCTAGCAGCTCGATGGCGTTGGCCGCGCCGGAATTCGCCAGGTCCATCTTGGTCTGGCCGCCGCCGACACCGACGCTCATCGAGCCGGAGCGGTCCATCACGATGGCGAGCGCGACGGCGAGCTTGCGGTGCTCGGATTTCAACTCCATCGACACCGGCAGCAGCGCGTCGATGGGCGATTGGAAATAACCGCCGGAGCCGAACGAGTGCTCGCCGCCCGCCATCAGCAGCCCGCCGCCTTGCTCGCGGACGAAGAAGTCGAGCGATTTCATGAAGTCTGTGGGAACCTCGTGGGCCGGGACGTTGTTCAAAATTACGGCGCGCGCCCCGGCGATGAGGCCGGGTTTCAACTTCGAGGGAACGGTGACGGTCTCGACGGTGAAATCGAGCGCCTCGAGCGCCTTCGCGGCCGGGTCGTCCTGATAGCGTGTGGCCAGCACGATGCGCGGGCCGCCGGTGATTTCGATCCAGCGGGTGGCGCGGTTGTTGCCGGGGTGGGCGTCGTTTTCCGGGCGGATTTCCGCCTGATATTCGAAGCCGCCGCCGCGAGTGATCCGGTCGGTGAACTCGACGGTGGCGAGGCCGTTAGCGAGGGTGACGGACGACTCGGTGAGCGTCTGGCCGTTGCGCCGGAGGATCAGCGGGAAGGTCGCGTCCGTCGTGCCGCGGACGGTGATGGAAATGAGAAACGGCTCGCCGACCTGGACGCGCTCGGGAAAGCTGATGCGGGCGATGCGCGCGTCGTTCTCGGTCTGCTCGCGGATCAACCGGAAATCCAGCGGGATGCCGCGCGCCTGCATTTGGGCGGCGGCCTCATGGAGCGGTTCGGTGGAGTAGCCGTCGGTGAATAACAGCACGCGCGAGGGCCGCTTTTCATCGACTTGTGCGGCGATGGATTGCAGGGCGAGTCCGGTCTTCGTCAATTTCCGGGAACCGGTGAACGACGAGCCGTCCGCGCCGAGCTCGGCGACTTCAGTGGCGTAGTTGATGAAACGCAGCGTGTCGCGGCGCGAGGGTTTCGAGGACTCTAGCAAGCGCTGCCATTCCGGCAGTCCTTTGTCGACCAGGTCCTCCGTCGAGTCCGAGCGGTCGAGCAGCACGTAAAGATCGAGCGAGTTTTGCGGGTGCTGGATGACCGGCTCGGTGAGCGCGATGACGGCGAGCAGCAGCAAGATCGCCCGCAGCGGCGAGTGCAGTTTCAGCCCGCGCCAAAACCACCCGACCAGCGCGAGGGCGGGGATGAGGAGGAAGTATTCGGGTGAGGTGAAGGTCATGGGGTTTCAGTTTTCGATAGCTCCTTGAGAAGTTCCTCATAGGCCTCCGCGCCACCTTCCCGGTCGCACCACGCAGCAAGATTTTCAAAATCGATCCAATCCTTCTGCCGTTTGGCAACGAGTGAGGCCTGACGGAAGTTGTCCCGCAACTTCCAATGAATGTAGGCGGCGAGGCGGTCTTTCACACAATCTGTGGGCGATAGCAGACGCAGGATGCGCCCCTCGACCTGGATTTCTGCGGGGAAAACCGGATACTCTTCGCCAAGCTCCACAGGACCGGGAGGGAACTCCACATACAGGTGCTTGCACTCCGGATGCTTGAAATAGCGGGACTTGTCTGGAACGAGTCCGATCTCTTTTAAGGCTTCGGTCAGGTGGGATCTTCGGTGGCGGTCGAGAACCATGTCGAGGTCGCCCGACCGATAGAGCCCCTCCGAGTAAATCGCCACAACCGCCCCTCCGACGAGGACCGTCGGGATTCCAGCGCCCTCCAGATGCCAGGCGACAAAGCGCCAAAGCTCTTCCTCGGTGCAAGTTTGCCAGTCGGGCGGTGTCATGGCATGGAATTTATTGACTTGAATTGTAGGTCATATGACCGTTTATTCAGGTCATGAAGCTGACCACGCTTGCGGACATATTGGGAAGCGCCTCGGCGGAGGCCGCGCTGCTGCACCTGTATCACTATGGGGAATCGTATGGAAGGGCAGTGGCGGCGGACTTCGGGGTCTCGTTGGATTCGGTTCAGAAGCAACTGGATAAGTTTGAAAGGGCGGGACTGTTGATTTGCAAGCGACAGGGCCGCACGTTGGTCTATCACTGGAATCCCAAATCGCGAGCGGCGTCCCGCTTGAGGGAATTGGTCGCGGTTTATTATGAGAGTCTTCCTGAAGAGATCCATCAGGAAAAACTGTCCACCCGCCGCCGTCACCGCGCGAAGGACAAGCCGATCATTTACCGCAAGGAGTGAATGACTCATGCGTTGGCCCTCCCGGCGGTGAATTTCCAGGAGACGAGAAGCGCTGCGATCAGTGCGAGAATCCAGACGCGCCAGAGCGGATCGGGTTTGGTGTGGCGCTCGATGGTGGATGGGTTGGCGGTGGCGGCGGGGTCGGATTTGCCGCAGGCGGAGAAATCGGCTTCGCGGGTGTCGGCGAAGAAGACGGCGGCGTCGAGGAGCGCGGTGTCGTTCTGGCGGATCGTTAGGAAGCAGGGTGTGGCCGGGGCTTGGGAGGTGGAGGCGGGCGAGGGGAGGGGCTTGCCGGTGAGGTCGGTGGCGGTGATTTGGAGCGGGAGGCCGGGGGCGGAGGTGATTTTGATCGGTTGGCCGGTTTCGAGATTCGCGGAGGTGGGGGCGATTTTGGCCTCGCGGATGGACTCGGCGAAGCGGTGGAGCAGGACGATGAAGGCAGGCTGGTTAGAGGCGTTGGAGAGGCGGAGGTCGAAGTTGAAACAGAGCTGGCGAGACGGTGGTGATTTTTCGGTGGCGGCCTTTTCACGCAGGAAAATGAGCGGGCGCTTGTCTTGCCAGAGAAGGACGGTGTCGCTGGGAAGGCGGTCGAGCTCGATGGTTTCGCGGACGAGCAGGGATTGCCAGTTGAGATTGTCTAGCAGTGGGTGGGGCTCGGCGAGGATGCCGCCTTTGAGGTAGGCTCCGCTGCGGGTGCTGTCTTCGACGAAGATGACGGAATTTCCCGGGGGAAGCACCGGATCGAGCGGATCATAGGACGTGATGGAGAGGTCTGCGGTGGCGGCGTGGTGGGTGGGGACGGCGGCGTCGAGGGCGCGGAGGAGTTTTTCTGTCAGGTCGGCGATGGCGGGCGAGGTGGCGGTGAAGAGCGCGAGGGATTTGGGTTTGGGGGCGACCAGCGGGAGCGTGTCGTCCAGCGGGAAACAGTCGGGACTTAGAACCAGGCGGACGTTTTTGGCATCGGTCGGGAAGGCGGATTGGAGCGTGACAAGCGCGCCGGCGTCAAGATGCAGCGGCCGTGGCTCGGTGCCGCCGGTGGAGGTCTGGATCGACCAGGTGCGGTCAACCGCGGTCTTGCTGTAGTTGCGGACGAGTGCCCGCCAGACGAGCGCGCCCTCCTCGGTCGCGAAGGTGACTCCGGTGAAGCCGACGTTTTCCACCGGATCGCCGACCGCGATGAGGCGGGCTTCGAAGGGCAGTGCGTCCGCCGGCGTGTCAGTCAGATAGATGACGGTGCCCTCGCGGGAAACGAGCGAGCGCGCGAGGCGGAGCGCTTGGGTGGGGTCGGTGAGGCCGTCGAGCGGCTGCCATTTTTCCAGAGCGGCCTTGAGTTCATCGACCGAAGATCCGGAGTAAAGACGCGGGCGGCTGGGCGCGGATTCGATCACGGTCAACTCGATGGTGGACGCCGGACCTTGGAAACGTGGGAGCTCGGCCGTGAGGCGGGCGATGGCGGCGTTCTTGAAAACCCCCATCGACGCGGACGAATCGAGCACGACGGCGATCCGCTGGACGCTGCCGGATTTCTGGAAACGAGGTTCTGCCAGAAACCACGCGAGCAGCAGCACGGCCAGCAACTGCATCCACAGCGGAATGGACGGGATGATTCGCTCAAGCCTCCGTCCGCTGGCGGCGTCCCGCCGGGTGCGTTCTAGCAGGAAAAGCGTGGAGACCGGGAGTGGGACGACTTTCCGCTGGAGGAAATGGATCGCCAGCACGGCTGGGATGCCGAGCAGGGCGAGAAGGCCGAGTGGATTTGCGAGGGTGAACACGGAGATTTGGAGAAGATTATTCAACCGCAGATTCACGCAGATTCACGCAGATTCACGCAGATTGAAGAAGGGGCAAGAGTTGAGTTTCAATGTCCATCAGATCCTGCTGTCTCATTCTAGGGTTCTCCAAGCTAAACAAGGGAAATATCCAGGTCTTAGAGATCCGAAACGCAGGAATCGACAGCTGCGGAAGTTGCGCTAGGGTTTCCCCCGAATGACTTTGAAGGATCTCGGCTGGAACCCGGAATTGGAAACTGCCAGAGCGGCTTACGCGGGCAAGGGCTGGGTGCCCGCGCGGTTGATCCGCGAGACGGTGATCAACTACGGCGCGTTCCTCGCGGAGGGCGATGAAATCGACGTGATCCTCTGCGGCCGTGTCTGGCATGAGGCGGCTTGCGACGCGGATCTACCGGCGGTCGGCGACTGGGTGATGGTCGAGCTAGGGGATGAAAACCAGCCGTCCGTCATTCGCGCGATGCTGCCACGGCGCACGTGTTTTTCTCGCAAAATGCCCGGCAACAGCAGCCAGGCGCAAGTCATCGGCGCGAACATCGACCTCGTCGCGGTGGTCACCGATGCGGGCTCGGATTTCAACATCCGCAGGATGGAGCGCTACTTCATGCTCATCGGCCGCAGCGGCGCGAAGGCGGTGGTACTGGTGAACAAATCCGACCTTTTCCCCATCGAGCAAAGCCAGGCCGCGGCTGCGGAAATTGCCGCGCTGTGGGAGGGTGCCAGCGTCCACGTCACCAGCGCGGTGAGTGGGCAGGGCCTCAAGGTGCTCAAGAAATACATCAAGAAAGGCCTCACCATGTGCATCGTCGGCTCCAGCGGCGTCGGCAAATCGACGCTGGTGAACCAGCTCTATGGCGAGGATTGGCAGTGGACGAGCGAGGTCAACGAGATCACCGGCAGAGGCCGCCACACCACCACTTCCCGCGAGCTCGTCCCGCTGCGCAACGGCGGCATGCTCATCGACAACCCCGGCATGCGCGAGATCCAGATGTGGACCGACGAGGCGACGCTGCGCGACAGTTTCGCCGATGTGGAAGCACTCACCGCCGAGTGTAAATTCTCCGATTGCAGCCACCGGAAGGACGCGAAATGCGCCATCCGCGCCGCCGTCGAAGCCGGCACGCTCGATCCGGCGCGTTACGAGAATTTCCTCAACCTCGAAAACGAGATAGCCGCGTTGAAAAAGCGCTCGGAAAAACGCCAGATGGCCGTCGAGCGCTGGGCCAAGCGCAATAGCGTGAAAGCCCGCAACCTCGCCGATAGAATCCAGCTCGAAAAGGACCACCGCGGCGACCTTTGAGGCGTTTCTTGCCACTTGATCCGACATCGGTTCCCGGCGATTCTTAACAACCATGAAAACACTCGCCATCGCATTTGCCATAATCACCGGGTGCCTCAGCGCCGCAGAACCCGTATCCATGACACCCTCGGCCGCGGCCAGCTGGCGCGCCGCCAATCCCGCCACGCAGGTCCTCGACGTGCGAACCCGGGATGAATTCGCCACCGGCCACCTGGCCAAGGCCGTGCTGATCCCGTGGACGGACAAGGATTTCGCCATCCGCGCGGCGAAAGAACTCAATCCGCACAAGCCGGTGCTGGTTTACTGCCGCAGCGGCCGCCGCAGCGCGGAAGCCGCCGTCGCCCTCGTCAAACTCGGGTTCGCCGACGTCCGCAATGTCGAAGGCGGCATCCTCGCCTGGGAAAAAGCCAAGCTGCCGATCGTCAAGCCCGAGTAATTTTAATCCTGCCCATGAAGTTTCCCTTTTTGAAATCCGGCGCGTTTCGTCGTATCCTCGTTTTTGGTATCCTCGGCACAACGGTTTTCCCGCACGCCGCCCACGGCCAGATCAGCGCGTTGAAAAAAGCGGTGGAAGCCACGGATCCCGCAAAATCTCCTGCTCACGAAAAACCCGAAGCCATCCGTGCCAGGATCGACCAGTGGCATCTGGAGGCCAAGGACGCCTTGGCCAAGCTGGACAGCCCGTCTGCTAACACGGTCCTGCCGGAGGGCGTCAGCGCGGCGGAACTCGATGACCGCCGCCGCGGTCTGGACGTCATGGTTTTAATCTCCGCCCAGTGGCTCAAGAACATCGATGCCGCTGCGGGCGTCCGCAAAGACAGCGAGGACGCGCGGGCGGAATACGCCTCGTGGACCGGGTTCAAGGAGCCCCCGCCTTATTCGATCCTGATGGTGGACGAGTTGCTCAACGAGCGCGACGTCGTCCAGGCGAAGCTCACCGCCTACGAGTCGTCGCTGTCGAATTACGAACGGCTGCTCGCGGGCGTTCTTGAGGAAACCAAAGTCGCGGAAGAGTCGGTTCGTGCGCTGATCGTTGAGGTGCAGAAATCCGGCGAAGGCAAGACCGAGGCCGCCAAATGGCGGCTTGACGCGGCCCGCGCCAAGTCCCGGCTGCTGGCCGCCCGCTCCGGCACGTTGCAGAGTAATTGCGAAAGCCTGAAGGACCGCATCGCCGCCGCCAAGTCCGGCGTCATGCTGCTCGACAAGAAGGTGAAGGTCGCCTCCGCGAACTCCCGCTTCGATGATGAGGACATGGCGACGCTCCGGAAAATATCGGAGGAGCGGAAACAAGCCCTTCGCAAGGAGACCGATGTAATCGCGAAACGACTCAAGGCGGCGAAAATCCCCCGCACCCAGGCGCAGGACGCGCTGAACGCGCTGATCGCCTCCGCTCCCGCCGGCAAAGAACCGGAAGGTCTGGAAATGGCGAAATTCCGTCTGGAAGTGAGCGAGGGACGCATTGACGCCCTGCAGTCCATCGCCGAATGGCTGGAGGGGCTGCCGCAGTTAGAGAATATCAATCTGGAAGCCTACAAGGACCGCCGCGCGATCCTCGACGCCCGCAACCCGCAGGAGCGCCTTGATGCGCTCGGCTCGCTCGGCAAGATCCTTGATCGCATCGGAGCGTGGGAAAATGTTCTGGCGAGTGAGATTTCCGGCAGCGAGGCTGGGCTTGGCCAACTGGAATCCCGCGCGGCATCTATCAGTGCGGAGGATCCGCGCTTCAGCCTGCTCAACGAGCAGCGCGCCATCAGGAGCGAGAAGCTCACCATGATCCAGCGGGTTTCCAAAACGGTGGGCGCGCAGCGGAAGCTCGTCAAACGCTGGATCGAGGAATACTCCCCCAAGCCCGGGGATGGGGGAATGTTCCCGCGGGTGGCGTCGCTTGGCGCGACCTCATGGGAAACCGTGAAAAAAATCTGGTCCTTCGAAGTGATGAGTTTCGAGGACAAGATCGTGGTGGACGGCCAGACGATCACCGGAAACATCCCGGTCACGCTCGGCATGTTGTTGCGGGCCTTGCTGTTCTTCATCGTCGGCTATCAGATCGCCTCCAGGATCGTCGGCCGACTCCAGCGGACTGTCGTTTCCCGCGGCCACATCGCGGAAGCCCAGGCCAGGACATTGCGCAACTGGCTGATGATCGTCGTCGGGATCTTCCTCGCCATCGGCACGCTGTCGTTTTTGAGGATTCCTCTAACTGTCTTCGCCTTTTTCGGCGGCGCGCTCGCCATCGGCCTGGGTTTCGGCCTGCAGACACTCATCAAGAATTTCATCAGCGGCATCATCGTGCTTGCCGAGCGCAAGGTTAGGGTGGGTGACATCGTCGACGTGGACGGCATTGTCGGCACGGTCGTGGAGGTCAACACCCGCTCGTCGATCATCCGCGGCGCGGACGATGTGGAGACGATGATCCCCAACTCGCTATTTCTCGAAAACCGCGTGACTAACTGGACTCTCTCGAGCTCGAAAATG
The DNA here is from genome assembly GCA_947462535.1 of Akkermansiaceae bacterium. Lineage (GTDB taxonomy): Bacteria > Verrucomicrobiota > Verrucomicrobiia > Verrucomicrobiales > Akkermansiaceae > Luteolibacter. Next base: position 13,698 of record CANHPN010000057.1, read on the forward strand.
CGCCGCAGCCTCCGCGTCGGCGTGGCTTACGGCACCGAGCCGCAAACAGTGATGGTGATTCTCACCGAGTCCGCCGCGCGCCACGGGTTGATCTGCAGGCATCCCGAGCCCTTCGCGGTTTTCGAGGACTTCGGCGACAATGCGGTTGTCTTCAGCCTCTATTTCTGGATCGAACTCGGCGGCAGTACCAGTCCCATGATCATCGGCAGCGACCTCAGGCTGATGATCGAAAAGCGTTTCACCGAAGCGGGAATCGGCATTCCGTTCCCGCAGCGCGACATCCACCTCACCACTGACAAGCCGATCCAAGTGCAAATCTCCAATCCGCCGGAATGAACGACGCCTACTGGATGAAGCTCGCGCTGGAGGAGGCGCGCAAGGGAGTCGGCAAAACCGCGCCGAATCCGCCTGTCGGCGCGGTGATCGTGAAAAACGGCGAGCTGCTAGGAAGAGGCTGGCACCGCGCCGCCGGGCAACCGCACGCCGAGCGCGAGGCGCTGGTGGATGCCGCTGGCAAGGATGTCCGTGGCTCGACCATTTATATCACGCTCGAACCCTGCTCGACCCGCGGCCGCACGCCTCCGTGCACGCAAGGTGTGATAGATGCCGGAATCGCCCGCGTGGTTTACGCCACAGTGGACCGGAATCCGGACCACGCCGGAAGGGCTGATAGTTTGTTGAAGGCCGCAGGAATTGAGGTGGTTTCCGGGGTCTGCCGCGATGAAGCGGAGAAGCTGCTGCGGCCGTTTTTCAAAGTCCGCGAAACCGGGCTGCCGTGGGTGATCTGGAAAACCGCGATGAGCCTCGACGGCCGCATCACCCGCCCGCCCGGCGAAGGACAGTGGCTAACGGGCGAGCTCGCCCGCGCAGACGTCCAGAAACTCCGCGCCACCGTGGACGCCATTCTCACCAGCGGCGAGACGGTCCGCCGCGACAAGCCCGCCCTAACAATCCGCGTGCCGGAGTTGTTGGAGGGGCGCCAGCAGCCGTGGCGCGTCGTCGTTTCAGACCGCCCGGAAACCTTGTCGCTCGACGGATCGATGGAGCGCACCCTCATCCACCGGCGCGGCGACTTCGCGGAAATCCTGCGAAAACTCGCCCGCGAACAAGGCGCGCTAACGGTGATGATCGAAGCCGGCGGCGTGTTTTCCGCCGCGATGTTCGAAGCCGGCCTAGTCGATGAAGTCGTCGTTTACTACGCGCCCATCCTCTGCGGCGGCCCCTCGCCGGGACTGGCGGGCGGCGGTTTGAAAGAGTCGCTGCATTTGCACGAGATCGATTTCCAACAGTTCGGAAACGACATCCGCCTGCGGGGAATCATTGTCCGAGCGCCAGATCCAGCGCGTTGATCGCGTGGTCGATTTCCTCAAGACGGGTGGAGAGCGGCGGCATGAGGACGATGGTGTCGAGGATCGGCCGGGTGAGCAGGCCGTGGGCGCGGGCGGCGAGGCAGATCGCCTCGCCGAAGCGCTCGCCGGGTGGGAATTTCTCGCCATCCGGGCGGCGGAGTTCGATGCCGGCGATGAAGCCGCACTGGCGGGTTTCATGGACCAGCGCGTGCCGCGATTTCAGGGCGGCGAGTCCGCTGGCGAGGCTGGCGATTTTTTCCGGCAGGTGGTCGAGGGTCTTCTCGTTTTCAAATACATCGAGGCTGGCGAGGGCGGCGGCGCACCCTAACTGATTCGCGGTGTAACTGTGGCCGTAGTAGAACGCCCGGTCCGCAGCACCGAGGAAGGCGTCGTAAATTTTCCCGGTGGTGAGCGTGGCTGCGAGCGGCAGGTAGCCGCCGGTGAGTCCCTTCGCGAGGCAGAGGAAATCCGGGATCACGTTTTCGCGCTGACAGGCGAACATTTCCCCAGTGCGGCCGAAGCCGGTCATCACTTCGTCGAGTATGAGGTGGACGCCGGTTTCGTCGCACCATTTCCGCAGGTCGGCGAGCATCCCGGCGGGCCAAGGACGCATTTCGTTGACTCCCTGGATGAGCGGTTCGATGACGACGCCGGCGATGTCTTCTGCGGGCAAACTACGGAGCTCATCTACCGAGCCGATGTGGTAGACGGGGTAGCCCATGCCGCGGAAGCGCTCAAAAAACCGCCCGACGCCACCGAGGGAGGCCGCACCAAGCGTGTCGCCGTGATAGCTGTTAGCAAAGGCGACGAAGCCGTTGCGCGTGGGCTGGCCGGTTTGCAGGCGGAATTGCACGGCCATTTTCAGGGCGCACTCGACGGCGGTAGAGCCGTCATCGGAGAAGAACACGCGCTCCAAGGTGTGCGCCGGGAAAAACCCGCAGAGCCGTTCTGCCAGTTCCATCGCGAGAGGGTGGGTGAAGCCGAGAAACGACGTGTGCGCGACTTTCCCCAGCTGGTCCTGGATCGCGGCGTTGATCGCCGGATGCGCGTGGCCGTGGATGTTCGTCCAGATCGAGGAGTTCCCATCGAGATAGCACCGCCCCTCGGAATCCCACAGCCAAGAGCCCTCGCCTCGCACTAACACCAGCGGCTCGTGGCCGCGCCCGCACCACTCGGCCTGCCGGGTGAACGGGTGCCAGCAACGGGCTTGATCGCCTTCGATCCATCGGCGGGTGTCCTCTCGCATGTGGCGAGAATGGAGATCGCACGGCCGACTTCAACCCGTAATCGGCGGGTGGCAAATTGATCACCCAGGGCTACCTCATTTTGGTACAATCCGCACTTGTACGAAACGACCGTTTGATTTAAGCGGGCCGGATGGCTTGCAAGAAGACCCGTAATGAAGAGTATGCCGGAGGGTTTCCTCCCGGCATGGAAGCATTTGAAAAGCTCACCGATC
>CANHPN010000058.1 GCA_947462535.1 Akkermansiaceae bacterium
GATCCGGACGAGGCGCGGAAAATGGCGGCTGAACTCACCGCCGACTGTCTCCCCGGCGGCGGTCGTGATCCGTTAGTCGCGCTCGATCCGCCGCAGATCGGGCCGCGCCGCGCGCGGGAAACCTTCGCCGTTCCCACCAGCCGGATTTCCCTCTCATGGAAGGCCCCCGCGCTCGACCACCCGGACGCGCCCGCCTTCGACGTGCTCGCCACCATCCTCGGCCGCGGCCGCTCGTCGCGCCTTCACCGCAGCCTGCGGGAGGAGCGCGAGCTGGCGCTGGAAATCTCCGCGTTCTCGTGGACCGGCCCCGGCCGCGAAGGCCTGCTAGGCGCGTCCGCCGATGCCGAGCCCGCCAAGCGCGACGCCCTGATCGAGGCGATTCTATCTGAAGTCGCCGCCATCGGCGCCGCCGAGCTGGACGACGATCTCGCGAAGGCGAAACGCCAGATTGCCGCCAGCCAGTTCCGCAGCCTGACCACCGCCTCCGGCCGCGCCTCCGACCTCGCGTCCAACTGGCACGATGCCCGCGATCTCGATTTCACCCGCCGCTACCTAGCCGCCATCCAGGCGGTCACCGCCGCCGACATCCGCCGCGCCGCCGCCACGCTAACCGAAAGTCGCCTCAGCCTGACCATCCTCGATCCGCTCGACGCCCCGGCCCCGGCCCGCGCCGCGAAAACCGCCCGCGTCCGCGAGGAGCTCCAGGTTCACACCTTGCCTAACGGCCTCACCCTCGCGCTCATTCCGGACCACCGTGTCCCGCTCGTCCATTTCCAGGCCGCCGTGCGTGGCGGGCTTCCATCAGAAACTTCGGAAACCAACGGCCTCAACCAGCTTCTCGCCTCGACGCTTTCCAAAGGCACGCTCACCCGCAGCGCCCAGGAAATCGCCGTCACTCTGGAGTCGCTCGGCGCTTCTATCAGCGCGACCGCCGGCAACAACGCGCTGCTCGTCCAAGCCGCGGGACTCGCGCCGGACCTCGCGACCATCGCCGAGGTCTTCGCCGAGGTCATCCTCTCGCCGTCGCTTCCGGAAGACGCGATCGGCCGCGAAAAAGCCAGCCAGCTCGCCGCCTTGGAAGAGGCCCTGCAAGACCCGCTGCACACCGGATTCCGCGCCCTGCGCGAAGCGTTTTTCAGCGGCAGCGGCTACGGTCTCGATCCGCTAGGCTCCTTGGAAAGCCTGCCCGCGCTGGATCGTCTCGCGCTCAGCGGTCACCACGCTCTCCATTTCAACGCGGCTAACATCACCCTCGCCATCGCCGGGGATTTCGATCCGGCCGCGACGCTCGAACTCATCGCCGCGAAATTTTCCGCGCTTCCGCAAGGCGGGCGATGGGCGGCTCCGGCCAGCCGTTCCGCTCCCGGCGCGCTGCACACCCGCCACCTGCCCAAGAAACAAGCCGTAGTCACCATCGGCTTCCCCGGCACCACCGTCAGCGGCGCGGACCGCCACGCGCTGGCGATGATCCAGGAATACGCCAGCGACATGGCGGGCCCGCTTTTCACCCGCATCCGCGAGGAGCTCGGTCTCGCCTATCAGGTCGGAGCCACCCAGTTCCTCGGCTACGACGCCGGGCTTTTCACCTTCTACGTCGCCACCTCGCCCGCGCAGGTCGAGCTCGCCCGCCGGGAAATCCTCATCGAAATCGAAAAGATCTCCACCCACGGCATCCCGGACGAAGCGTTTGATAGAGTGCGCTCCACCGTCCTCAGCGGCCTCGCCATCCAGCAGCAATCGCCGTCGTCCATCGCCCGCCACGTCGCACTCGATCTGCTCTTCGGCCACCCGGCCGACGAATACCGCCGCCTGCCAGCCGCCTACAACGCCCTCACCGCCGCGCAGGTCCGCAAAACCGCCGCCCGTGTTTTCTCGGTCGCGCCGACCCTCGTCACCGTGCTGCCGGAATAGGCTCAGCCGCGGGTCTTCGGGGTGGGACGCGTGAGGAAACCTTCCGCATCGAGGAACGCGCCCGCCGGGAGCTCCAGGCCGTTTTCCGGAGCTGCCGGACCGTGCGCACGCAGGCCGCCGTTTTCCGACGGGAGAAGATACCAGCCGGGCAGGAGCTTGCCCCAGGTGCCGGGTTTGTGGCCGACCTGCGGCTCGCTATCCGCCCATGGTTTCGTCGGATCGGGCATCGACATGGCGATGACCATTCCATCGACGGCGAGGCAGGGGCAGTGCAGCAGGCCCGCCCGGTAAACCGGATCCAGGGCGTCCCCGCCGAAATCGTAGAAAACGATAGATTCTGTTAGCTTCGTGTGGCCGAGCACCTCGCGCAGGCGGTCGCCGCCGACCCAGGTCGCCGACTGCCCGCCGTTAAGCCAGTCGTGGGATCTGACTTGCGCGTGAGACAGCTGCGGAAATGTCAGCCGCAAGCCGGGCAGGCTGGCAGGCACGGGGTCGTCATTCAGAATGGAAAACGGCCGCCGCCATTGCAGCGTGCTGACCTGGCTGATCTGGTGGCCGTTGACCCATGAGCGGCGGATCGCGGCCTCGCCGGCTTGGCGCAGGTCTTCGAGCGCCTCCGCATTTCCCGGGGGCAGCCGGGTGCCCCAGCAGGGCGCCTCGAAGCGCTTGGAAATCGCATCTGCGGAAGCGACTAACATCCCCTGCCGGACGATTTCCAGATCCGCCGTTTCCGGGCTGATAGCCTGCCCCAGCGCGACGATGACTCCGGGCCGCCTCAGGTAGGGCCGCTTGCCGAAAAACCTCCCGCGCTCGTAGGAAAAAACCGATCCCCAAGCGCCGTCGCACCACAGCGGGATGAGAGGGTGGCCGGCCTTTCTCGCGATCAGTTCGCAGCCGCGTTTCAGCTCGTTGAGCGCGCCGGTGCGGGTGAGCTGACCTTCCGGAAACAGGCAGACGAGATCGCCGCTTTGCAGCGCCTCGATGGTGATGCGGATGGCCTCGCGCGGCTGGCTCACACGGATCGTCACCGTCTGGAAAATGCGGGTGAAAAGGCGAACCGAGCGCCTGGCCACGTAGGCCTCGTCCATCACGAAACGGACCTGCTTGCGGCAGGCGGCAGCGATGAAAAAGCCGTCCGCGAAGGTGACGTGGTTAGGCAGTAACAGCGCCCCGCCCGTCGCCGGGAGGCGCTCGGGATGCACCAGCTGGATGCGGTAGATCCAGCGGATCAGCGCTCCACCGGTCAGGCGGATGAAATCGCCCGACAAGCGACGGATGATGGATGCGCTCATGGAGCCGGATGCTACACCAACGAGGGCGATGTCAAACCGGAATCCGTCGGCCTGCGACCCATCAGGATGAAATCGGCAACGGCGCGAACTGGACTTTCGAAAACCGTTCTGGCTGATGGAAATCCGGCTCGCCGCCACCCAGATCGGTGGCGCTGACGAACCTTTGCTCCGGGGATTCGAGGATCATCGTCACGTTGAGCCGCGTCTCCGGCCCGAAATCCAGCCGGGCGCGCAGCAGGTCGAGAGGGATGGCTATGGCCGCGAGCCACGAGCCGTCGGCGGCCATTTCGGAAAAAGTCGCGACCTCGGGCATCGCGATTTCCGCCTCCTCCGCGCGCACCCGCGGAGCGGTGAACTCGCAGCTCCACCACGCTCCGTTAGGCGCGAGGTTGAACTCGAAATACCGCCCGCTGACCGGGTCCGCGAGGAACAGCTCGGCGACGTCGTAGCGCCAAAGTTCGGCCTGGAAAGTACCGGGGCGCGCCTTCGGATGGATGAGCGCGGGCTTCCGGTCGCTGGCGATGAACCACAAATACCGCTCGTCGGCGACGAGTGAAAACGCCGCGGCAACGTGGAGTGCCGCACCGTGGGCGTCCCTTTCCAAGCCGAACAAGGGCACATCCAAGTCACCCCAAACCAAGGGCCGGGCGCTGCGAAAAACCATCATGCCGGGAATCTGGGCGCGGCCGGGATTTGATGTCGAGGCGCGAAATGAGTTCCGATTCCGCGCATCGTAAAAAAATGGAAATTTGGTGGCTTTTTGGCCGGGTATTTGGTTCAAGCCTCGCAACAATTTGATTCATGGCCCGTTCGAAATCTGGATTCTACAGCACCATTGAGTATATTGGTCCGCGCCCACAAAAGCCGAAGCGCCGCAACTTCTTCGGCGGCTGGGTGATCATCGCGATCGCTCTGGGCACGGGGTTCTGGTTTGGCCGGCCCTTGGTTCCCTTTCTCAAGGCGGCCCAGGTGGGCGCATCGATGGATCAGGCGGCCTTGCTGATTCCCTCGCTACAGAGCTCCAAGAACTTCGGCGACGGCCTCGCCGCCGCAGCGCTTTCCCACTCCGGGGATGTCGTCGCCTTCGACCCCTCCTACTACAAAATAGCCTATCCTGACGGTGATGTGCCAGCAAATAAAGGAGTCGCCGCCGATGTGCTTGTCCGCTGCTACCGCGCGATGGACATGGATTTGCAGGTGCTGGTGCACGAGGACATGGCCGAGAATTTCCGCACTTACCCGCAGCTTTGGAATGCTTCGGCTCCCGACGCGAACATCGACCACCGCCGGATTCCGAATCTCCAGAAATTTTTCGAGCACAAGGGCCAGACGGTCAGCCCTTCAAGAAATGCCGCAGATTACCTTCCGGGGGACATCGTCGTCTGGGAGCTTGGCAACGCGGAGCCGCATATTGGGATCGTCGTTCCGGGACCTGGCGACCGGGCGAGTGAAATGTGGGTCGTCCACAACATCGGTGCCGGAGTGAAATGGGAAAACATCCTTTTCGACTACAAGATCCAGCGCCATTTCCGCTTTCCGGCTGACGGGGCGCGGTGAAATTTCCCGGCGGGATTTAGCCGAGGTTCTCGATGCGGAAGACGACAGGCGTGCTGTTGATGCAGTCGAGCGCCTCGATCTCGGTGAGGGCGGCTTGGAGTTTTCCGAACGGACAGGTGTGAAGTAGGAAAACCATGTCCACGAAGGCGGCGTCCGGATTGGCGGGGTTGACCGGTGAATGCGTGCCTGAAATACCGATGCGGTGGTCCGCCAGCACCCGCGCGATTTCCGCCACTACGCCCGGGCGATCGGTGACGTCGAAACGGACGTAATACGCGGTGGAAGTTTCCCCCACCGGCAGAATCCGGCCGCTTTCGCGATAAGGCAGGAAGCCGCGGTGCCCGGAAACCTGCTTCAGCGAGCGGGCGGCTTCCACGAGGTCCGCCACCACCGACGAAGCGGTGGGATCCTGACCGGCACCACGACCGTAGAAAAGCGATTCGCCGGCGGCGTCACCATGCACGGCAACGGCATTGAAAACGCCGTGAACGGAGGCAAGTATGTTAGACCGGGCGATGAAAGACGGCTGGATGCGGAGCTCCACCGAGCTGTCGGCGTGCTCGCGGATGACTGCTAGCAGTTTGACGACGTAGCCGAGATTTTTCGCGAAATTGATGTCGGCGGGGCGGACCTGCTCGATGCCGGAGACGTGGATGGAATCGGGATCGATGGGAAATCCATAGGCGAGCGTGGCGAGGAGGATTGCCTTGTGGGCGGCGTCCCAGCCGTTCACGTCGAGAGCAGGATCGGCCTCCGCGTAGCCGAGCGCTTGGGCCTCGCCGAGCGCGGCTTCAAAGGTGAGCCCGGCATCGGTCATGCGGCCGAGAATGTAGTTGGAGGTGCCGTTGATGATTCCGGAAAACGAATGGATCCGGTTGCCGATGAAGGAATCCTGCACGGTGCGGATGATCGGGATGCCACCGGCGACGGCCGCTTCGAAGTGAATCGGCGTGTCCATTTCCCGGGAAATGGCGAACAGCTCGACCCCGCGCTCGGCGAGCAGGGCCTTGTTGCCCGTGACCACCGGCTTCCTGGCGCGCAAGGCGGCGGCGACGATTTCAAACGCATCTGTCGTACCACCGATCAACTCGACGACGATGTCCACTGCCGGGTCCGCGACCAGCGCGCGCCAGTCAGTGGTGAATGTCTCAGGTGCGACTTCTCCGGTCGTGGCGCGGACTTTCGCGAGGTCGCGGACGAGGATTTTCGCGATGTGCAAGGCCACGCCACCGCGGGTGCGGTCAGTGATGAGTTCTCCGTTACGCTGGAGGGTGTTCCAGACGCCGGAGCCGACAGTTCCGAAGCCGGCCAGGCCGATGCCGAGAGATGAGCAGGGGTTCACGAGGGGGACTTTGATCGCGTTTCATCCGCTTGTCCAAGCCGGAAGCGATGGAAAAACCGACTATCAGTCTAGCCCGGTGTGCTGGCGCTCCGCTTCCAGCCAGTCGCCGTGGGAATCGCCGGGGAGACCTTTTTCCACGCGGTTGCGATAGTTGAGGTAGGCGGCGCGTGCGACGACATCGAGAGATGGTTTGGCGGCGGCCTTTTTCGCGGGAGCCTTTTTCGCGGCGGCGGCAGCGGCAGCGGGATCGGCTTTTTTGACAGCGGTTTTCTTGGCTGCTTTTTTCGCGACGGGCTTGGGGGTTGCTTCCGTTTTTTTCGGAGCGGATTCGGTGGTCGTTTTCGCAGTCTTCTTGGCGGCCATATCGTGGGGAGGTTGTTGTGAGGTGAGCACACAAGGTGCCAAACCGAAAATAAACAGACTTTCTGGTGATTGCCAGCCCTTTCGATCCGCGTATACTCCCGCCGTGGCAAACGCCTATTCATGGAGTGCAGCGCGCGACGAGAGAGCTTATCGCTTGCCCGGCCCGGATCATCTTGGCTGGTGGGCGACGGTGGCGATGCTGGTCTCGATCCTTCTTCACGTGCTGGTTTTTTTGGCGCTCGATCAGATGAAAATCGCCTTCAAATTCGAGCAAGCCCAAGAGCTCGGCACCCGCCCGATCGATGTCCGGCAAGTGGAAATCCGGCCGATGGATCTGGAAAAATCCCTGCCGCCGGAAGACGTCATCGTGCCGCCCAAGGACAGCGCAGCCTTGCTCGACGAGGTGGAACTGCTGGACATTTTACCCAAGGATCAGGAAATCGACATCAAACCCGCGATCATCGAGGCCGAGTATGCGCTGCAGATGAAAACCCCCGCCATGGCGGGCGACCCCAAGGCGACCGCCCTCGAAATTTCCGCCGGCCTGGAAGTGGACGCCGATCTCCCGGACTTCGGCCGCGAGCCCGGAAACATCAAGCCTGCGGAAGTCGGCCAGATGACAGTGGACCCCGGCGCGGTCCCCGCAGACGACAACGAGATCGGGAAATTCACCGACGACCTCATCAAACGAGGTGCCAACGGCAAGGTCGAGAACGGCACGCTTGATGGCGTGATCTCGCTCGACAACCTACTCGATCTGCCCGCGAACGTCCTGCTCAGCAAGAAAACCATGCTGCCCAGCGACCTGCTTTTCGAATTCAACAGCTCGGAACTCCGCGAGAGCGCCAAGGTAGGCCTGATGAAACTCGGCCTGCTGATGGACCGCAATCCCGGCCTCTACTGCTGGATCGAGGGCCACACCGACCTCGTCGGCGGCGACGAATTCAACCTCAACCTCTCCATCAAACGCGCTGAGGCGGTGAAAAACTACCTCGTCAAATCCCTGCGGATGGACTCGTCCAAGGTCGTCACCCGCGGTTTCGGGCGTTACGAACCGATCATCACCACCGGCACCGCCGAGAATCAATCCGCCAACCGTCGGGTGGAAATCCGCATGCGGAAAACCCCGCCGACCAAGGAGCAGATGAAAGTCGTTCCGCAGAAAGCCGCAGTCATTGAGGAATCCCCCGCGCCCGCGCCGAAAGCGATTCTCGTGAAGCCACAGCGCGCGCTCCCGGTCAAGGAAGAGCCCCCGCCACCGATGCGGGCGAATCCGGTCGAGGAATTCCAGCCGCTCCCCGAAGCCCCGCGCGCGCAACCCGTCGAGTGAGGTGGTTTTATAGAAAAATTTGAAAGCCTCTTCGGAATGGCAACGGGAAAGTCTGTCTCCCGGCAAGACCCCGGACGACGGCAGCGCGTTGGTCAGGATCCGACCGCCCGGTGATGAGCGAAGCCCGGGGGAGCCGCCGAAGTGAGGGAAATCATGGGCCGGGTCAGAAAGCCGGGTTCCAAGCAATGGACTGTGGTGAGGGCCTCGATAACCCTACTCAATGAGAAAACCTATCCGGCGATGGCACTGATGGCGCTCTCAGCGCTTCCGGACGTTTTTTGAAGAAATCCGGCAAGGTTCGCGTATCGGATAATACATATGACCTCGAAATTTGTCCCAACCTTGTCCGTGCTCGCGATTGCGGCCTTTATTTCCGGCCCGCTGCAAGCCGATGTGAAGCCCAACCCGCTGTTCACCGATGGCGCGGTCCTCCAACGCGGCCAGCCGGTTCCGGTCTGGGGCACGGCGCGGAGTGGCGAGAAGGTGACGGTCGAAATCGCCGGCCAGAAAGCCGGCACCACCGCCGCCGAGGGCAAGTGGAGCGTGAACCTGAAGCCGCTGAAAGAGGGCGGCCCACACACGATGAAGATCACCGGCGACAATGCCGTGACCGTGAACAACCTGCTGGTGGGCGAGGTCTGGGTTTGCTCCGGCCAGTCAAATATGGAGTGGAAATTCGCCGCATCCCACAACGCCCAGGAAGAAGGACCAAAGGCGGATTTCCCAAAGATCCGGATGTTCACGGTGAATAAGAAAGTCTCCGCCAAGCCGCTGGCGGAAGCCGAGGGATCCTGGGTCGAGTGCTCACCGCAAACGGTCGGCGGCTTCTCCGCAGTGGGATACTTTTTCGCCCGTGATCTCTACCAAAAACTCGGCGTGCCCGTCGGCATGATCCACACCTCATGGGGCGGCACACCCGCGCAGGCATGGACGAGCCTGGAAGGATTCGGAACCGATCCTGAGCTGAAAGGCTATGTCGATGCCGCGAAGCAGAAGCTCGCCACCTACGATGCCGATGTCGCCGGCTACGCCGCGCGGATGGAGGAGTTCAACACCAAGATCAAGGAATGGAATGAAACCACCGGCAAGGCCTATCAGGAAACCCTGAAGGCATGGAACGAGGCCACCGCGAAAGCGAAGAAGGACGGCCAGCCGCTGCCGCCGAAACCCGTGCCATCGAGCCCGCAGCCGAAACCGCCTGCGAGTCCGGATGGTGGACCGGGCGACCCGGCGAGCCTCTATAACGGCATGCTCGCCCCGATCATTCCCTACGGCATCAAGGGCGCCATTTGGTATCAGGGCGAGTCGAATGCGAAAAACTCGAAGCAGTATCGCACCCTGTTTCCGGCCATGATCGCCGACTGGCGGGCGCGTTGGAAACAGGGGGCCTTCCCGTTCTTCTTTGTCCAGATCGCGCCCTTTAATGGCCAGCCGCCGGAAATCCGCGAGGCGCAGTTTCTAACGCTCTCGAAGGTGGAGAACACCGCCATGGCCGTGACCACCGACGTGGGCGACGCCAAGGACATCCACCCCAAGCAGAAGGAGCCCGTCGGCCAGCGCCTGGCCCTGGCCGCACGCGCGCTGACCTACGGTGAGAAGATCGAATACTCCGGCCCGCTCTACGACTCGATGACAGCAAAGGGCGGGAGCCTCATTCTCAACTTCAAGCATGTCGGCGGCGGACTCGTTGCGAAGGACGGCGAGTTGAAAGGCTTCACCATCGCAGGTGCGGATAAGAAATTCGTGCCCGCGCAGGCGAAGATCCATGGGGCCACCGTCGTCGTCGCGGCTGAGGGCGTGGCCGCTCCGAAAGCCGTCCGCTATGGCTGGGAAAACGTTCCCGACGTGAATCTGTTTAACAAGGAAGGCCTCCCCGCCTCGCCGTTCCGCACGGATGTGGATTGAGGACAACTTTCAGTGGAGAGTGAAACTGTGGGCAGTGGCGGGCTCTTGTCGTCCTCGATGCGGTCGTAAACATTTACCGCCTTTAAGCCGCCTTGAAGATCAGGAATCCCTGTCCACTTTTGCTCAGTCGCCGACACGCTCCGGTTCCGGTCTTGCCAAAGCCTCAAAAGCCCGTAGCTTACTGCCGAGCAGGTATTTCCTACCTCCGACGCCAGCATCCGGCCGAGTGCCTACAAGATTCACCCCATTTTCCCGGGTCGTGAAATCGGCCTGCAGCTAGGACCAACGGAACGCCTGCCTCAACGGGCGGCGGCGCAAGCCGACTTGTTCCGACACGGGTGAAGTCTCCTTCCGCAAGCTGCGGAGCTTCTCCCCGGCACCAAAAAGCCGGATTGTCGGATCCATGTCGGTCAGCACGAGGTCCTTCCAGCATTGCCGGATTCTCCTGAATCCGCAGCGCTAAGCCGCCTGAAACCACAACCCCACTGACACCATGTCAAACGCAACACAAGATTCCCGCAATTCGGGAGGAGACAGCCGTCGCCGCCGCTCACGCGGAGGCCAAAACCGTAATACCAACCAAAACCAAGACCGTCGCGAACGCGGGGGTGACCGGGATTCCCGCAGCAACCGGGGCCAGTCCCAAGGCCGCCGCAAGGATGGCAATCGTTCCGAGGAATTCCGCCCACAAGCTTCCCGTCCGGCCCGCACTTATGCTCCGGCCAAACTGAGCTTGTGGCAGAAAATCCTCAAAGCCGTCGGTCTTTACAAAGAGCCTGCACGTCCGGTGCGCACCGAGCGCAAGCCCGAGTCCACGCCGTTTCCGAGCGGCGAACGCACACCCAAGTCGAACACCCGCAACGCCCGCCACGGCGAAGGCGAGGCCCGTGCCCCGCGCGAGCCACGTGCCCCACGCGAACCCCGCCCTGAAGGCGAGCGCGAGGAACGTTCACGCGGTGGCAGCCGCGGCGAGCGCGGCGGTGACCGTCCTCGTGGCGGCGATCCGAAAAGCGTCGAGTCCACCCGCGTTTACGTCGGGAACTTGTCGTATGACGTTTCCGAACAAGACCTCCAGGAGCTCTTCAAAGGCATCGGCGGCGTTCGCAACATCGAGATCGTTTACAACCGCAGCACGCACCGCTCCAAAGGCTACGGCTTCGTGGAAATGCTTCGCATGGACGAGGCGATGCGCGCCGTGGAAGTCCTTCACGACCAGCCCTTCATGGGCCGGAAAATGACGGTTTCCGGTGCCAAATCCAAAGGCCAGGACGAGCGTGAGGACATGGAAGGACGTGACGAGCGCGGGCCAACCCGCGCAGTTCTAGCCTCCACCGCGCCGACCATCGCCGCTGCGGTCGTTGCAGAGCCAGCCATCGAAACGATCGTCGAAACAGCCGCAGAAGTGACGGAGGAAGCCCCGGTCGCCGCCGCCGAGAATCTGGAAGCCAAGTATGGCTTCGACGAGCCTCAGGAAAAAGCCGGGGAAGCCTGATCGGCCGATCCGTTTAAATCAAAAACCTCCGTCGCGGCCTGCCGCGGCGGAGGTTTTTTTTGGAAGGGGACCGGCCGGGGAATTCGCCTGAATCGTTGCTTCCGGCCGCAAAAATTGAACTGAGTAAACTCAGTTCATCCTCTAATCCGCAGTTGAGGTTGAGGATGGGAGGCGCAAGTGCGAGTGGTAGCGGCCTTTGAAGACGAAAACAAACGCACAACGGGTTCACCCAATAGGTGAAGAAGCATTGGATTTCAAATTCATGCCTGCGGGCGGGCAGTTTCTCCTGCGCGGCAGTGACGAGGCACCCCCAGCTACTTTTCCGAGTTCTTTTTGCGCGCCTTTTGCGGCTTCTTGCGGTGCGGCTGGAAATCAGCGCAGACCCCGGAGCAACAGCTCGGCGTTGGTCTTGGTGGCTTTCAAATTCGTCAGCAGGGTCTCGATGGCGTCGCCGATGGGAAGCCCGGCGAGTTGCTTGCGGATGTCCACGACTTTGAGGAACTCGTCGGGATGATAGAGCCGGTCGTCGTTGCGGGTGCCGGACTGGGGAATGTGAATCGCGGGATAAACCCGGCGCTCGGCAAGCTCGCGATCGAGACGGACCTCCATGTTGCCGGTGCCTTTGAACTCCTCGAACACCACGTCGTCCAGACGGCTTTCCGTTTCCACCAGAGCGGTCGCGAGGATGGTCAGCGAGCCACCTTCCTCGACATTGCGCGCCGTGCCGAAAAACTTGCGGGACTTCTGCAACGCCACCGGGCTGACGCCGCCGGAACCGATCGGGCCGCCCTGCATCGCGGAGTTGTGACCGCGGGCGAGACGGGTGAGGCTGTCCAACAGCAGGATCACGTCCTTGCCTTGTTCGACGAGACGCTTGGCGCGCTCGATGACCAGATCCGCAACCTGCGCGTGGCGGCGGGGCGATTCGTCGAAGGTTGAGGCGAAGACCTGCGAGCCGACGGTTTCCTCGAAATCGGTGACTTCCTCCGGGCGCTCGTCGAGCAGTAGGATGATCAGCTCGGCATCTGGATGGTTCATGCGGATCGAGCGGGCGATCTGCTTGAGCAAGATGGTTTTTCCCCCGCGTGGAGGAGCGACGATGATCCCGCGCTGGCCCTTGCCCAATGGCGCGATGAGATCGATGGCGCGCACGCCGAGAAAATCAATCCCCTCGCCTTCCAAGTGAATCCTTTGATCCGGGAAAAGCGGCGTGAGGCGGTCGAATTCCTTCGGCGGCTGATAGTCTGCGACGGGCGTGCCTTCGACTTCGATGAGTTCGTAACCGGAGAGGTATTTGCCACGCTCGCGCGGCGCGCGCACCCGGACTTTGACCCGCTGTCCCATGCGCAGGCCATGATCGCGGACCAGGTTCGTACTGAGGTGGATGTCGTCGGGACCGGGGCGGAAACTGCGCTGCGGGTCTCTCAACATCGCGAAATTATCCTTCCCGAGTTCCAGGATGCCCTCGCAGACCAGGCCGGTGCCTTCGTAGCCGTAAAAGCACAGCAGCTCGTAAACCAGCTCGCTTTTCGGGATTCCGCCCTGGATTCTAGCAGGCACCGCCTCCGCCATCGCTTGCAGCTCGGCGAGCGACTTGAGCCGGAATTGATTGATATCGATGGAAACCGGCACCGATGGAAGGGTGGCGGCGGCTGTCGCGGATTGGGATTCCGGAGCTTGGGGGTCGTTGGGATGAGTCATGAGAAATGCGTGGGCGAAACGGCGAACTTGAGAGCGGAGCACGGCGGGCGGACCTTCGTTCCAAAAAACCACATCCGCGCGGGATATTTTTTCCTGAACCGGAAGTTGGGCGGCGAGGATCGACTCGATCAAAAGATCATCGAACCCACTGCGCGCCTTGAGCCGCTGGACCTGAGTGGAACGGGAAGAAGCGACAACGAGTACCTGGGTCTGGCCGAAATCGAATCCCTTCTCAAAGAAGAGCGGAACGTCTGCGACGAATAATTCCGCCCCCCGTTTACCAGCCTGTTCGAGGGAATCAAGACATTCCTGCCGCACCCGCGGATGGAGGATAGCCTCCAACCGGAGCCGGGCGGCGTCATCCGCAAAAACCCGGCCGCGCAGGAAGTGCCGGTCGATCCGGCCCCGCGCATCGAGCGCCTCGCCGCCGAAGGACTCGGAAATGATCGCCGCCACCTCGGGATCCGACTCGAGCAAGCGGTGGACCGCCTCGTCGCAGTCGAAGATTACCACCGCTGGCAGCCACTCGCGCAGCAAGCGGCAAACTGTGGATTTCCCCGAAGCAATCCCGCCAGTCAGTGCCATTACCTGCATGGAAAAAACATGCATGGGCATGAGCCGCAGAGGCAAGACACAAGATGCGAGCTTCTCGGGCAATCCTGGGGATGAAACTGTCATCATGTTGAAAACAAGCTCTTGCGCGGTTCCGGTAGCGGTGGGACTCGTAGCGAGTGCCGCTTCGGCAAGTCCCCACCGACCCAACCCTCATGCGTGAAACCCTTATTGTCATCGGCCTGCTGATCCTGGCGTTGGCGCTGCGCTCGGCGCGGACGGGCTGCCTGCGCAAGCTCGGGGCGCTGACGTTTCTGGCGGCGAGTTTCTGTCTGCTCTATTTCCTAACCGGCAGCCTGCTCGGCGGCCTGCTCGGCGCGGCGTTATGGTTCTTCCTGCCATGGATTGAGCTGCTTACGCGGATCCGGCGGATGCGCCTGCCGCTCAACAACCGCCTGCGCCACCGCGAATTGCCGAATCCCTCGTTCTTCCCGAACGCCATCGAAGCCGCCGCCGCGATGGAAGAGGCGGGTTTCGAGCACGTATCGGACTGCGGTTGGGAATGGGCCGGGATGCAGCAGTTCTTCCGGCTCTTCTGGCATCCGGAAGAGCGCGCCGTCGCCGCAGTCTGCCTTTGCGAGCAGAGCGACGTGGCGTTCGCGTTCATTTCCATCACCTCGCACGACACCGACGGCGGAACCTGGCGCACCACGAATTTCCCCTTCGCGCCCACGCTGCAATACCCGCCGAAGGTCCAGTGGAACCACGTCCCGTGCGAGCGCAGCTGTTTCCATCAGATTCTGGCGGACCACCGGAAATACCTCGGCCGCGTGAAGATCCCGGCGGACCGCCTAAGGATGCCGAACCCCGAGGAAATCGAAAACTCCATCGAGCAGGAAATGCGCACGCAGGTGGATCACAACCTCGCCGCTGGACTCATCAAGCTCACCGGCGACGGACATTTCCACTATTCCAAGCGCGGCCTCGTCTTCCTGTGGGGCCAGTTCATCAAGGACATGGTCCGGCTCTGCTGATTCGGGGCTTATGGGGCCCGGCTTGGCGGCCTTGAGGTGGAGTCGGTATCCGCAACGATTCGCTCGCCGAACGCCTAGCGATGGGTCTTGCGTGAACACTTTGGTTCAACGCATTTGCCGGGACAAAAAGGCGGAATGAAACTCGTCATCCAGACTTAACTTCGATGTTCGTCCGCTCTCCATTTGAAACCAAACCAACCGCCAAATATTCGTTGTTTGGGATTGGCCGCGGAAATCGATTGTCGTTTTGCGCCGCCCTGTGGGTCATCGCGTTCTTCGCCGGTATCACGACGGCCAAGGCCGAAGACCGTGTCTGGCGCATCATGGCGGCAGGCGATTCGATCACGGAAGGCGGCACCACTTTCTCCAACTGGCGCTATCCGCTTTGGGAAAAGCTCACCGCCGCGGGTTACTTCATCGATTACGTCGGCAGCCGCTCGGCCTCCTCGCGGATCGGCACGCTCAAGCACGAAGGCTACAGCGGTCAAACCGTGGAATATCTGGCCACGCAACTCGCGACGACCTTCCCCCAGAATCCGGCCGATATTGTCCTGCTCCATGCCGGACACAACTACTCATACGACACGAATCCGGTGCCGCGCATGCTCACGGCCATATTAAGCATATTAAGTGACAGATAAATAATAGAGAATCGTCGAGCTTCGCACCTACCAAAGCCTCGCGGCAAACACGCAGCCACTGGCCAGCACCCCGGGCTTCGCGAAAACCACCTGGCAATACAGCCCCGCCCGCGGCTTCCTCACCGGAAAACGCGACGCCGCCAACAAAGGTGCCGACTACACCCACACCCTCGGCGGACGATTGGAAACCCGCACCTGGGCACGCGGCATCACCACCACCTACGAGTATGACGCCGGAATGATGGTCGCCACCGATTACAGCGACACCACCCCCGACGTAGCCATCACCTACGATTCCCTCGGTCGCCCCCTCAGCCAAACCAACGGCCTCGCCACCAGCGCCTTCACCTACGATCCCGCCACCCTCGCCCTCGACACCGAAACCATTGCCTACACCATCCCCGGCCAAGCCGCCTTCACCCGCGTCCTCGACCGCTCCCGCGACACCCTCGGCCGCGACACCGGGTTTTCGTTGGGGAGCGCACCCGCCTCGGGTGCTCCCGCAGGCGCCCCGCCTGTGGATCACGTCGAACACCAAGCCACCTACGGATACTCCCTCACCGACGGCCGACTGCGAACCGTGGCTGACGCTTCCAGCGGCAGTTTCACCTACACCTACCTTCCCAACTCCAACCTCATCCAAAAAATCACCGGCCCCATCCACGACGTCACCAACACCTACGAGTCCACCCGCAACGTCCTCGCCTCCAAGCAAAATAAAGCTGGCACCACCGTCATATCGC
>CANHPN010000059.1 GCA_947462535.1 Akkermansiaceae bacterium
AAAGTGTTCCTGCGGTCTCAGCCGGGACATTTTATGGAAATCCAACTTAACGAGGTGCCATCCGGCGGTTCTCTATTTATTTGAGTAATGGGCAAACGGCGTCAGCGCCCCTCGCAAGAGGTGCGCGGATTGAAAACGAGCCTACCCTCGTGGGGGTGGCCCTCGCCGCCGAAACTTGGCGGCAAGGGGGCACCACCAAGTCTCGCACGCTGGGTCTGATTCTGGAATGTGGGTTGACTCAAATACCGGGATTGCGGAAAACGGACGCGAGACGAAACGATGATAAGGGGCAATAAAACGGCGGGCGTGCATTACGACCCTTGTTACGAGCGGCATGATACCGGCCCCGGTCATCCGGAGTCCGCAGAGCGTTACCGGGTGCTGGAGGCAGCACTGGCGACCTTGCCGCCGGTATTTGTCAGACTGCCGCCGCGGCGGGCCTTGGTTTCGGAGGTGTTGCTGGCTCACGATCACAACTATCACGATCTGGTCTATCGGGACGTGGAGACGTTTGCGGACCGCCTGCGCACGGGCGACACGGCGATCTGTGAGGAGAGCTATGATGTCGCGCTGGAAGCGACCGGGGCGGTGTTGGAAGCGGTCGATTCGGTGATGCGGGGGGATGTGTCATCGGCGTTCTGCGCGGTGCGGCCGCCGGGCCATCACGCCACCGCGACGCGCGGGATGGGGTTTTGCATTTTCAACCATGTGGCCATCGCCGCTCGCTACCTCCAGTCCCGCCACGGGCTGCGGAAGATCGCGATCATCGACTGGGACGTGCACCACGGCAACGGGACAGAAGCGATTTTCCTCGAAGACCCCACGGTGTTCTACATCTCGCTGCACGAGGCGAATATCTATCCATACACCGGCTACGTCTCGGCGCACGGACAGGGGGCGGGCGAGGGCGGGAACCTCAATATCCCCCTGCCCCCGAACTCGGACGGCGATCTCGCCCTGCGGGAATGGCAGGTGCAGTTGGAGCCGGCCATCGAAGCGTTCCAGCCGGAATTCCTGTTAATTTCCGCAGGCTTCGACGCGCGGGTGAATGACCCGATCGGCGGCCTGCGATGGACCGACGAGACGTTCGCGGAAATGACCCGGCGCTGCGTGGTGCTGGCGGATAGATGGTGCGGCGGGCGGATTGTCTCCTCGCTGGAAGGCGGCTACAACCCGCCGGGCCTGGCCTCCGCCGCACTGGCGCATGTCCGGGCGCTGGCGGAGCCATGAGCCTTGGACTGCGTCCGGCCTGCTGCCGCTTTGCCGTCGCAGCCTGCTGCGGGCGGGCTTGCAGGTGGACAGCACGTTGGATCACTGCGGATTCCAGGATAAAGGCCCGCTTTCCCTCCGTGGCCTGACCCACCTCTCCACGAGGGAAGCCCGCGCCTCGACCAGGCATCGGGGACCGTTTTTTTGAATGAACTGCGCAAGCCGTCTCCCGGCAGCGAGGGTGATCGCTGCTGATTTGCAGCAGTCTCCGAAAACCCCTCCTTCATCAGCCGTTCCGCCGCGGCCGGAAGCCCATCGCCAGCCGCAGCACGATCATCGGCAAGGTGCACAGCACCAACGCCGCCGCCGCAGTCCTCAGCCCCGGATAGACCCGCGCGGCATTGCGATCCACCGCCGCCAGCGACTCGGCGACGACCCGCTCCTTCGCCACGTAAAACGCCTTTCTCGCCGGGATTTCCGCCGAGCCGTCACCGCGGCGGGCGACGTGCCCGAACCCGGTGCGCACCGGGCCCGGACACACCGCGAGCACGGAAATCCGGTGCTCACGCAGCTCGATCCGCAGCGCCTCCGAGAAACTCGTCACGTAGGCCTTGGTCGCCGCATACACCGCAAAATCCGGAATCGGGATCACGCTGGCCAGCGAGCTCACGTTGACGATCGCACCGCCGCCGCGCCGGATCATTGCCGGGACCAACGCGTGAGTGAGATGCGTGAGCGCCTCGATGTTGACACCGAGCATCGGCTGAAGCCTCTCCCAGTCCGAGGAAATGAACTCGCCGTAGTCTCCCAAGCCCGCGTTGTTGATCAGCAAATCGGGGAGAAATCCTCTGGCAGCAAGCGTCGCCGCCAACTCGTCACGCTCCGACGGGCAGTTCAGATCGACCGCGAAAACCGCCACCGCGACGTCCGGGAACCCCGCGCGAATGCGGTCCGCAAGTTGTTGCAACAACGGCTCGCGGCGCGCCACCAACACCAGCTTGCCGACGCGCGGCGCGATCTGAAGGGCGAACTCCTCGCCCAGTCCGGAGGACGCGCCTGTGACGAGGGCGCAGGAAAATGACTTGGTTTCAGGCATGACGGGTCACTAACCCACGAAGCCGCGCGGCGCAAGATGCTTCCCGCCCGCCCTGCTCGCCGACCTTCTCAGCCAGCCGAACCACCCCCACCTCCGCAGCCACACCCTCGCCGCAGAAGTCATCGGCCGTCCGTTTTTGAAATAGAAACGCATCCGGATTATCGAAAACGAATCAATTGCCAGCGCGCCCGATCTCGGTATGCTCCGCGCTCAGGCGAAAAACGCCGGCTTTTCATCCCATGAATCTTCCCCATGTAGCGATCGTTGGTGCGACGGGTGCCGTCGGCGTAGAAATGCTCCTCTGCCTCGAACAGCGGAATTTCCCGCTCGGCAAATTGACGCTGTTAGCCTCGGCGCGGTCCGCCGGGAAAAAGATGCTTTTCCACGGCGAGGAAATCACCGTGCAGGAACTCACCCACGACTCCTTCGCCGGCATCGACATCGCGCTGTTCAGCGCGGGCGGCGGGATTTCCCTGGAATTCGCCCCCTCCGCCGCAGCCGCCGGCGCGGTGGTCATCGACAACTCCTCCGCCTTCCGGATGGACGCGGACGTGCCTCTCGTCGTGCCGGAAATCAATCCGCAAGCCGCCAAGAACCGCCCGCGCGGGATCATCGCCAATCCTAACTGCACCACGATCATCTCGCTGATGGCGCTCGCCCCGCTCCACCAGGAGTTCGGCCTGCGCTCGATCATCGCCTCGACCTATCAGGCGGTCTCGGGCTCCGGCGCGCAAGGCATCGTCGAGCTCGAAGAACAGATGAAGGCGATCAACGCCGGCGAGCCGGTGACTCTCAAAGTCTATCCGCGCCAGATCGCCTTCAACGTGATCCCGCAGGTGGACAGCTTCACCGACAACGGCTACACCAAGGAGGAAATGAAGATGCTCAACGAGGGCCGCAAGATCATGAACCTGCCGGACCTGCGGGTGTCCTGCACCTGCGTGCGGGTGCCGGTCTATCGGTCGCACTCGGTCTCCATCACCGCGCAGTTCGAGCGGCCCGTCGGTGTCGCCGCCGCCCGCGCCGCCTACGCCGGCAAGCCCGGTATCCAGGTGGCCGACGATCCGGCTAACAAGATTTTCCCGGTGCCGCTCGACACCACCGGCAAGGACGACTGCCTCGTCGGCCGCATCCGCAAGAACCTCGTCTTCGACAACGCGCTCGACCTCTGGGTGGTGGGCGACCAGGTCCGCAAGGGTGCCGCGCTCAACGCCGTGCAGATCGCGGAGATCCTCTGAAATCCGTGAATCTCAAAACCTACCTCGCCACCCGCGCTGCGGAAACGGACGCCGCGATGGACGCCTTTCTGCCGAAGGCGAAAGAGCGTCCGGCCACGATCCACGCCGCGATGCGTTACTGCGTCTTCGCCGGCGGCAAGCGGCTGCGGCCGGTGCTTTGCCTCGCGGCTGCAGAAGCCTGCGGCGGGGAAATCTCCAAAGCGCTCGCCCCGGCCTGCGCGGTGGAGCTGATGCACACCTACTCGTTAGTCCACGACGATCTCCCGGCGATGGATAACGACGACCTGCGTCGCGGCCGACCGACCTGCCACAAGGTCTATGGCGAGGGCATGGCCGTGCTCTGCGGCGACGCGCTGCTAACCGAATCATTCGCCGTGCTCGCCCGGACCACTCCCACAAAACGCTACGGCACCCGCGACTACATCGCCGAACTGGCGGAAACCGGCGGCAGCAGGAAACTCATCGGCGGGCAAGTGATGGACCTGGAGGGCGAAGGCAAAAAACTCGCCAAGCGCGACCTCGTCCGCATCCACGAGGCCAAGACCGCCGCGCTCCTCACCACCTCGCTGCGGCTCGGCGCGATGACCGCCAACGCGACGCCCGCGAAGCTGGCGGCGCTCACCGATTTCGGCCACGCGCTCGGCCTCGCCTTCCAGGTCATCGACGACATCCTCGACGTGACCCAGAGCACCGATATGTTAGGTAAGACCGCGGGCAAGGACCAGGCGGTGGAGAAATCTACCTACCCCGCCATCCTCGGGCTCGACGCCTCCCGCAAGGAAGCCGCGCGCCTGACGAACGCCGCCATGGACTCGCTCAAGCCCTTCGGCACCAAGGGCGCCCGCCTGCGGGAAATCGCCACGCACCTGCTCAAGCGCGAGTATTGAGCCGCAGCGGTAATTTACCGCCACATCCATTCACTCGCTCTCAGGCAGCGTGACCGATGTCCAAGGGCCTTCGCCCATTTTCGCAACCATCACGGCCTTCGACCAGGACGCCGCCGAGAAATCCAGGTTCTGCCAGCCGGCGGGGGACTCGCCGCCGCACAGCCAGTTGGAATCGGAGACGATGTGGAGATTCTTCCCGTCCTTGAGCGTGACTCGGAAGCGCAGGGCGATTCCGGCGGGGCCCTGCTGGTTGCCGCCCTCGACGGCGATGACGTTGCGGCCGCCCGGCTTAAGATGGGCGAGCACCTCGTAGCTGCGGGGCGTTCTCCAATCCGCGCCCGTGCCTAGATCCACGCCGTTGACGAACAAGCGGTAATCGTCATCGCAGACCACCGCGACGGCCGCGCTGGCGACATCCGCAGGCAGCTGGAATTCCCGCCGGAAAAACACTTTTTCATTCGCGGCGGGCTGGGTGCTTTTCCAGATCCAGACCGCAGTCGGCGTGCCTCCCGGCACGGCCTTGCCGCCCTGCTGGATCCGCAAATCCTTGAACTCCGCCTTCATCGCCGGCCCGGCATGGGCTTGCAGGGCGATCACACCCTTGGCCGCGCGTTTGTCCGGCTGCACGTCCTGGATTTCCGCCGCCAGGTTCCCATTGATAAAGTGCCGCAGCATCTGTCCTTGCGCCACGATCCGGTAGGAATTCCAAACCGCCAGATCCACGGCCGGAACCTCAAGAGATCCTGTCACTTGCGGAGCATCACCGAGATTGACACGCTGCCCGCGCTCGCAGGCGATCCCCCTGCCCTGCTCCTCGTAAAGCATTCCCAGATAGGATGCTTTCGGATGCAGATCCATCTGATAGCCGCCGACCACCCACTTGGCGGGATCGATCACGCGGCTGCGGTATTGCACGCCGGAGTTGTTCTCGCCGGTGACACGAGCCTGGAATTCGAGTTCGAAATCCCCCGGCTCGCCGCCCTGCCAGACCAGGAAGGAGTTGGCGTCGATTTTCCTGCCCGCGTCGTCGGTTTCACCGATCAAAACGCCGTTCTCCACCCGCCACAACCGGGAATCACCGGACCAACCGGCGAGGTCCTTGCCGTTGAACAGCGCCTGCCACTCAGCTCGGCACGGCAAAATCGCCATCAGCAGGCAAAGCGGGATCAAAATTCGATTCATATGTCCTCTGATACGGGCCATGAATTCGCGGTTTTTCAGAAATAGTCGCAAAGCTGCTCCTTTCCGTCCCAGCAAGCTTCAAGCCTCCGCCAGCAGCTTGCGGAAATAGTCGATGGTGGCGTCGAGACCTTGATCCAAAGGGACGGTCGGCTGCCAGCCGAGCTCGCTTTTGGCCAGCGTGATGTCAGGCTGGCGCTGCTTCGGATCGTCGCCGGGAAGAGGAAAGTGCCTGATTTTCGATGGCCCACCGACTTTTTTCAAAACCAGCTCCGCCAGCTGGATCATGGTGAATTCGCCGGGATTGCCGATGTTGACCGGGCCGGTGAGCGCCGGGTGGTTCATCAGGCGGATGAAACCCTCGATCAGATCGTCCACAAAACAGAACGAACGCGTCTGGCTGCCGTCCCCATAGATCGTGAGATCCCTGCCCTGCAGCGCCTGGACGATGAAATTAGAGACCACCCGGCCGTCGTTCGGCAGCATCCGCGGACCGTAAGTGTTGAAAATCCGCACCACCCGGATGTCCACCTGGTTCTGGCGGTGATAGTCGAAGAACAAGGTCTCGGCGCAACGCTTGCCCTCGTCATAACAGGCGCGGATGCCGATGGGATTGACGTTTCCGTGATACGACTCCGGCTGCGGATGGACGTCGGGATCACCATAAACCTCCGAAGTGGATGCCTGGAAAACCCGCGCTCCGGTGCGCTTGGCCAGCCCTAGGCAATGGATCGCGCCCATCACCGAGGTCTTGGTGGTCTTGATCGGGTTGTGCTGGTAGTGCGGCGGCGAGGCGGGGCAGGCGAGGTTGTAAATCTGATCCACCTCGTACTTGAAAGGCTCGGTCACGTCGTGGCGGACGAGCTCGAAGTAGGGATTCCCCATCAGGTGGGCGATGTTGCGCTTCCGGCCGGTGAAAAAATTGTCCAGGCAGATGATCTCGTTGCCCTCGCCGAGAAGCCGCTCACAAAGATGGGAGCCCAGAAATCCCGCCCCGCCGGTGATCAGAATGCGCATGCCTTGGAAACCAGCAGCATCCGCCGGGAAAATCAAGAGTGGATCCGCCAAACTCTGCGGCGAACAGCTTTGTTCAATTTAGTTTGAACTCTCAGGGAAAGCTCTTTAAGTTCCGGCGCATGGGCGATCTGCTGGACGGAGATCAAAACGAAATGGACCCCTTGGAGCGCCAGGTGGTGGCCATGTTCGTGGACGGCGTGCGCGTTTTGGGCCTGCCCCGCTCGATCGGCGAAATCTACGGGCTGCTATTCATTTCACCATCCGGCCTGTCCTTGGATGATCTCGTGTGCCGCCTCCGCATCAGCAAGGGCTCCGCCAGCCAGGGACTGCGAACTCTCAAAAGCCTCGGCGCGGTCCGCGAAACCGACGGTGGTGCCGATCGCAGGACTTACTACGAACCGGCGATCGAGCTCAAGCGTCTCGCCGGCGGCTTCATCCGCGAGCAAATCCGCCCGCATCTTGAGAACGGAAAAACCAAAATCGGCCGCCTGGCGGAAAGCACCCGCGAGATCGAAGACCCAGACCGCCGGAAATTCCTTGGCGAGCGCGTCGAAAGATTGGAAACTTGGATGCGCAGCGGCGGCAGGGTCCTTCCCATCCTACAAAAACTTCTCGGCCAATGAACTCCACCGAATCCCACCTCCCGGAATGGTTCTGCCTCCGGTGCCAGACCAAACGCGAGCACATCGCCGCCGGACACTTGCGCGAACTCGAAGGCGTGGAGGTTTTCTGCCCGCGCCTCCGCTACCGCAAGGCCACCCGCCGCGGAAAAATCTGGTGGATGGAGCCGATGTTCCCCGGCTACCTGCTCGCCAAATTCAACATCGCCGAGATGGAGCGCGCCGTCACTTTCTGCCATGGCGTCCGCGGACTCGTGCGCTTCGGTTCGGAAATCCCGCCCGTCCCAGAGTCGTTCGTCGAGGCGATCAAACACGAAATCCGCAACCGCAAGGGTGCCGAGCAGGACGAGCTCGTCACCCTCAGCCCGATCATCCAAATCGGCGACGAAGTGGAAGTCGCCTACGGTCCGCTCCAAGGCATGCAGGGCACCGTCGTCGCCGTCCCGTCCGCCACCGAGCGGGTGAAAATCCTCATCGAATTCCTCGGAAACCCACAGGCAATCGACATGGACCTCTTCTCGCTCCTGCTGCCCAGACGCCCGATTCCCTGAAAAAAGACGTTTCCTACGTGATCACGTGACTCACCCTGTGTGTTTCCCGTTGAATACTCGCCGCAGCCCCCTCCCTTCCCTTCCCCTCCCCCCCAATGACCCCACACCATCCAGCCGCCCGCCTTGCCCAGGTTTCCCTCCATCCCGGAGAGATTGACCAAGGGCGGTAGCTTGGAGGCGGCGAATTAAGTTTTCCCGTTATTTGAAACCTGATCAATCCACCGACTTCCTGATCATCGGTGCCGGCTTCTCCGGACTCGTGATCTCCGAGCGACTGTCCGCCGCCGGCTGGAAATGCGTGGTGGTGGACCGCCGCAACCACCTCGGCGGAAACGCCCGTGACGGCGTCAACGCCGCCGGCGTCCTCACCCACCATTACGGCCCGCACTACTTCCGCTCGAACTCGCCGCGGATCGTCGATTATCTATCCGCCTTCACCGGGTGGCACCACGTGAGCTACACCATCAAGAGCCACGCCCGCGGCCGCTACTGGAGCTTCCCGATCAATCTCAACACCTTCGAGGAATACCTCGGCCGGCACGCGACCACCGAGGAATTCACCGCCTGGCTGGAACAAAAACGAATCCCTATCGCCGACCCGAAAAACTCCGAGGAAGTCATCATCTCCCAAGTCGGCCGCGAACTCTACGAGCTGTTTTTCGAGGGCTACACGCTCAAGCATTGGAAGCGTCATCCGCGCGAACTCGACGCCTCGGTCTGCGGCCGCATCCCCGTCCGCACCAACCGCGACGACCGCTATCTATCCGAATCCTTCCAGGCCCTGCCGAAGCACGGCTACACCGCGCTTTTTGAAACAATGCTCAACGCCTCACCCGGCGTCGAACTCCACCTCGGCATGGATTTCGAGGAAGCCCGCGCCCGCTGGAGCCACAAGCACCTCGTCTTCACCGGTGCCATCGACGAGTTCTACGACCGCCGCTTCGGCGCGCTGCCCTACCGCTCGCTGCGCTTCGAGCAGGAATCCTTCTCCGCGGAAGAACTGCGCGCCCGCGAGCCCGTTTCAGGAAAACCCGGCTTCTGGCAGCCGGCGATGCAGGTGAACTATCCGGAGCCCGAAGTGCCGTTCACCCGCATCGTCGAGATCAAGCACGCGACCGGCCAGAGTATCGACGCCACCACCATCGTCCGCGAGTTTCCCAAGGACTGGACGCCGGACGACGAGCCGTTCTATCCGGTCCCCGCGCCCGAAGCCCGCGCCGCTTTCCTTCGCTACTCCGAGCTCGCCGCCGCAGAGCCTAACACCAGCTTCATCGGCCGCCTCGCTACCTACCGCTACTACAACATGGACCAGGTCACCGCTATGGCCATCGCCGAGGCTGACAAACTCATTTCCAAACACGGATCAAACCTATGACCAAACTATTCATCGCGGGACACCGCGGCATGGTCGGCTCCGCGCTCGTGCGCCAGGCCGAGAAACTCGGCGGCTACCAGCTCGTCACCGCCACCCGCGACCAACTCGACCTCTGCGACCAGCGCGCCGTCTTTGATTTCCTCGCCGCGGAAAAGCCGGACATCGTCATCATCGCCGCCGCCAAGGTCGGCGGCATTCACGCGAATTCCACCTACCCGGCAGACTTCATTTACGAAAACCTCAGCATCGCCTCGAACCTCGTCGAAGGCAGCCGCCGCGCCGGAGTGCCGCGCGCGCTGTTCCTCGGCTCGTCCTGCATCTACCCGAAAATGGCGCCCCAGCCGATGCCGGAAGACTGCCTGCTCACCGGGCCGCTCGAAGTCACCAACGAAGCCTACGCCATCGCGAAAATCGCCGGCCTCAAACTCTGCCAGCACTACCGCGCCCAGCACGGCCTGATGTACCACAGCATCATGCCCACCAACCTCTACGGCCCCGGCGACAACTATCACCCGCAGAACTCCCACGTCATCCCCGCCCTCATCCGCCGCTTCCACGAAGCCAAGGAACGCGGCGACGCCTCCGTCACCATCTGGGGCACCGGCACCCCGCGCCGCGAGTTCCTCCACGTCCACGACCTCGCCGCCGCCTGCTTCCACCTTCTCTCGCTGGACTCGCCGCCGGACTGGGTGAACGTCGGTGTCGGCGATGATGTCACCATCCTCGAGCTCGCCACCCTCGTCGCCAAAACCACCGGCTTCACCGGCCAAATCCTCACCGACCCCACCAAGCCCGACGGCACCCCGCGCAAGCTGCTGGATATTTCCAAAATCCAAGCCACCGGCTGGCAGCCCGCCGTCCCCTTCGCGGAAGGCCTCGCCGCCGCCTATCAGGATTTCCTCGCCACCCTCGCCACCGGCGCGGCGCGTCTCTGAAAAACAAACCTCCACCCATGAAAAAAGCACTCATCACCGGCATCACCGGACAAGACGGTTCCTACCTCGCTGAATTCCTGCTCGAAAAAGGCTACGAAGTCCACGGCATCAAGCGCCGCGCCTCGCTCTTCAACACCCAGCGAATCGACCACATCTATGAGGATCCGCACGTCGAGAACTCCCGCTTCCGCCTGCACTACGGCGACCTCGCCGACAGCTCCAACCTGACCCGCATCATCAGCGAGGTCCAGCCGGACGAGGTTTACAACCTCGGCGCGCAATCCCACGTCGCCGTCTCCTTCGAAGCTCCCGAATACACCGCGGACGTCGACGCCATCGGCACACTGCGGCTGTTGGAAGCCATCCGTTTCCTCGGACTTGAGAAGAAGACCCGTTTCTATCAGGCATCCACTTCCGAGCTCTACGGCCTCGTTCAGGAAATCCCGCAGAAGGAAACCACGCCTTTCCACCCGCGCTCGCCATACGCCGTAGCCAAGATGTATGCCTACTGGATCACCGTGAACTACCGCGAAGCCTACGGCATGTATGCGTGCAACGGCATCCTCTTCAACCACGAGTCCCCGCGCCGCGGCGAGACCTTCGTCACCCGCAAGATCACCCGCGCCATCGCCAACATCGCCCAAGGCCTCGAAGCCTGCCTGTTCCTCGGCAACATCGATTCCCTCCGCGACTGGGGCCACGCAAAGGACTACGTCCGCATGCAGTGGATGATGCTCCAACAGGAAACCGCCGACGATTTCGTCATCGCCACCGGCAAGCAGATTTCCGTCCGCGAGTTCGTCCGCATGTCCGCCCGCGAGGCCGGCATCGAACTGGCATTCTCCGGCGAGGGCGACCAGGAAATCGCCACCGTCACCGCCGTGAATAACGACCTCGCCCCGGCAGTCTCCGTGGGAGACGTCGTCGTCAAGGTCGATCCTCGCTACTACCGCCCCGCCGAAGTCGAAACCCTGCTAGGCGACCCGACCAAGGCGAAGGAAAAACTCGGCTGGGTCCCGGAAATCACCGTCGAGGAAATGTGCGCGGAGATGGTCGCCCACGATCTCGACATCGCCCGCCGCCACTCGCTTCTCAAATTACACGGCCACCACGTGTCCGTCTCGAAGGAGTAACATCGTGAAAAAAGTCTTTGTATCCGGATACTATGACATCCTCCACGCCGGCCACCTCCAGTTCTTCGAGGAGGCCCGCGCGCTGGGGGATTACCTGATCGTGTCGTTCGCCTCCGCCGAGGTGCTTTGGCATCACAAGCGCCGCAAGCCGTCCATCCCGGACGACCACAAGCGCGCCCTGCTCCAAGGCTTGCGGATGATCGACGAGGTCGTGGTCACCCAAGGCCACAAAGAGGGCTTGGACTTCGAGGAAGACTTCCTCCGCATCCGCCCGGAATTCCTCATCGTCACCGAGGACGACAAATACGGCGAGGTGAAACGCGAACTCTGCGCCGCAGCCGGCGCGGAATACACGGTTCTCGCCAAGACCCGCCGCGCTTCGAACCGGTCTTTACCAGCTCCATCGTCCGCTGGGTACAGGCCCCCACCGAAGCGTCCTTGTGGATCGATTTCGCCGGCGGCTGGCTCGACGTCCCGCGCTTCTCCCGCCCCGGCGAGTTCGTGGTGAACTGCGCCATTTCCCCGCTCGTCTCGCTGCGCGAGTGGCCCTATGAAAAACAAGCCGGCCTCGGCGGCGGTCACGTCGGCTACGCGCTCTATCTGTTCGACCAACCCGCCCTCCGCGCCTTTGCGGTTAGATTCTTTCCCGCCTCTACATTTGAAAACCATCCCCATCATCGGCCTGCCCGTCGCGGCCACCACCTACGCCGGAGCCGTGGCATGGATCCTGGAACGCGCCCGCAGGAACGACCGCGCCTACGCCGTCGAGGCCGCCAACACCCACGTCGCCGCGCTGGCCCGCAGCGATCAGGACTTCGGCGACTCCATGCGCCGCTTCGACCTGATCTGCCCGGACGGCATGCCGCTCGTCTGGGCGCTCAACGCGTCGCTTGCAGCCGACGAGAAACTAACGGATCGCGTCTACGGGCCCACCCTGATGCTCGAAACGCTCAAGGCAACTAACGGCCTACCGGAGTTCAAACATTTCCTCCTCGGCGGCAAGCAAAGCACGCTCGACAGCCTCACCAGGAAATTCGCCGGGGACTTCCCCAACGTCACCATCGCCGCCAGCCACTCCCCGCCGTTCGGCGAGTGGCCGGAAAGCGAGTTCGAGCTCATCGCGGAGAAAATCCGGACGTCGGGAGCCAACCTCGTCTGGGTCGGCCTCGGCTGCCCGAGGCAGGAGCACTGGATCGCCCGCAACAAGCACCGCCTGCCGCCGGGCGTCTATTTCGGAATCGGCGCGGCCTTCGCCTTCCATGCCGGCGAAGTGAAACAATCCCCGCCCGTCTTCCAAAAGCTCGGCATGGAATGGACCTACCGCCTCGCCATGGAGCCCCGCCGGCTCTTCAAACGCTACTTCACTTACAACTCGCTCTTCCTCTATCACCTCCTCCGCGACCACATGCGGGACTGACGGATCCCCTGCTCCAATCACTCCTTGCGCGCTCTGTGGCTCCAAGATAGTCTCTCCGCATGAATTACCGCATCCGCTTGATCGAAACCGATGAAGGCTGGTCCGTTTCCTGCCTCGACCTGCCTGGGTGCCACTCACAGGGGCCTACCCGAAACGAGGCAATAGAGGCAATCCGCGAAGCAATCCAACTCTGGCTGGACCTGGAGGCCGAAGAATGCGGAATCAAAAGCGCGGAAACCCTGGAACTTACGGTCTGATGCCCAAATTGCCGGGTATCAGCCAGAAGGATGCCGTCAGGGTTCTCTCCAAAATCGGCTTTCGCTTGGTTCGCGAATCCGGCCACGTGGTGATGAGCGACGGTCACACGCGCCTGACCATTCCCCGGCATAACCCCATTAACCCGATCACGATGGGAGCTATTGCGAAGGACGCCGGCCTCGGCCCATCGGAATTCCGGGACCCTCTCTGAATTCTTCTTTCCTTCCCAGTTTCAGCTTTTCAACATTTCGACTTTTACCATGACCATGCCTATCAAATCCATCTGCTGTCTCGGTGCCGGTTACGTCGGCGGCCCGACCATGGCCATGATCGCCGCCAAGTGCCCTCACATCCAGGTCACCGTCGCCGACATGAACGAACACCGCATCGCCGCCTGGAACTCGGACAACCTGCCCGTTTACGAGCCCGGACTTGATAGTGTCGTCGCCTCCGCGCTCGGCCGAAACCTCCACTTCACCACCGACATCCGCTCTGCCATCGCCGGTGCGGACCTGATCTTCGTCTCGGTCGGCACGCCGACCAAATCCTACGGCATCGGTGCCGGCCGCGCCGCCGACCTCCGCTACATCGAGTCCGCCGCCCGCCTGATCGCGGAGGTTTCCGAGGGCCATAAGATCATCGTCGAAAAAAGCACGATCCCGGTGAAAACCGCCACCGCGATCAAGTCCATCCTCGCCGCCAACTCCCCTAACGGAGCCACCTTCCAAGTCCTGTCCAACCCCGAGTTCCTCGCGGAAGGCACCGCCGTCGAGGACCTCGAATGCCCGGACCGCATCCTCATCGGCGGCGAAATCACCCCCGAAGGCAACTCCG
Organism: Akkermansiaceae bacterium; assembly: GCA_947462535.1. Classification (GTDB taxonomy): domain Bacteria; phylum Verrucomicrobiota; class Verrucomicrobiia; order Verrucomicrobiales; family Akkermansiaceae; genus Luteolibacter. The sequence goes on from CANHPN010000059.1 coordinate 13,750, forward strand.
CCGTCGAGGCCCTCGTCTCGGTCTACGCCAACTGGATTCCCCGCGAGCGCATCCTCACCACCAACCTCTGGTCGTCGGAACTCTCCAAGCTCGTCGCCAACGCGTTCCTCGCCCAACGGATCTCCTCGATCAACTCGATCTCCGCCCTCTGCGAAGCCACCGGCGCAGATGTCGACGAGGTCGCCCGCGCCATCGGCATGGACTCACGGATCGGCCCGAAATTCCTCAAAGCCTCCGTCGGCTTCGGCGGCTCCTGCTTCCAGAAGGACATCCTCAACCTGGTCTATCTCTGCGAGTCGTTCAACCTTCCCGACGTCGCGGAATACTGGCGCCAGGTCATCCACCTCAACAACTGGCAGAAGTCCCGCTTTGTCGAGAAAATCGTCCGCACCCTCTATAACACCGTCAACGGCAAGCGCGTCGCCATCCTCGGCTTCGCCTTCAAGAAGGACACCAACGACACCCGCGAATCCCCCGCCATCCAAGTCTGCCGCGACCTCCTCCACGAGCGCGCCCACCTCGCCATTTACGACCCGCAAGTCAGCGTCGGTAACATCCATCAGGATCTAATCGCCGGCGGAGTCTCGCCGGAACTCATCGCCTCCAACGTCGAGATCTGCACCGACCCCTACACTGCGGTCGCCGGGGCGCACGCGCTCGCCACGCTCACCGAGTGGGACGAGTTCCGCACCCTCGACCTGCCCCGCGTTTACGACCTCATGCTCAAGCCCGCCTTCGTCTTCGACGGCCGCGCCGTCCTCTCGCTCGAAGCGCTCGTCGCCCACGGCTTCGAGGCCTTCGTCATCGGCAAGGGGGTTTGAGGTAAAAGCTGAAAGACTGAAACGCTGAAAGACTGAAATTTAAGAAGAGCTTCGCGCTCTGCTGGCCGGTATTTCAGCGTTTATTCATTTCTCCACTCTCAGCATTTCAGCATCCTCTTCTTTCAGCGTTTCAGCTTCTCCGCCTTTCAGCATCTACCCCATGTGCTTGCCCCACGATTTACGGGACCGCACGAAAGCTTTTGCTTCGAGCGTAATCCGGTTGTTTATTCGTTTGCCAAGAGGCAGGGAAGAAGTGGCTGTTCTTGCAAAGCAAATGATTCGGTCTGGCACTTCGGTTGCATCACATACAAGAGAAGCGTCAAGAGCGCGTTCGGATGCGGAGTTCTGCTCCAAAATCAACGGCCTCCTTCAGGAAGCCGACGAGACCCAACTCTGGCTCGAACTCCTCGCCGATGATTGCCAAATCGACGACCCTGAATTATCAGCCATCCATCGCGAGGCCGGAGAAATCATAGCCATCTTCACCACCATCGTTTCCAAAGTCCGCAGGAGCATCAGCTGAACGGGAAAAGCATTTTCTTATTTCAGCGTCTCAGTTTTTCAGCATTTCAGCATTTCAGCATTTCAGCATTTACCCCATGAACATCCACCCCGAGTTTCACCGATTCCTCCACCGCCACGACAAGGAGAACCTGCTCGGCCAGCGCGGCCTCGTCGTCTGGCTTTGCGGCTTGTCCGGCTCGGGGAAATCCACCATCGCCAACGCCGCCGAGCGCGTCCTCCACCAGCAAGGGCGCCTCACCACCATCCTCGACGGCGACAACCTCCGCACCGGCCTCAACTCCAACCTCGGCTTCACCGACGAGGACCGCCTCGAAAACATCCGCCGCATTTCCGAGGTCGCCAAAGTCTTCGTCTCCCAAGGCATCATCACCTTCGTCTCCGCCATCACTCCCCGCGGCGAACTCCGCGACCTCGCCCGCGGCCTGCTCGGCAACGACCTGTTCGAAGTCTATATCAAAGCCAGCTACGAAGCCTGCGAAGAACGCGACGTGAAAGGCCTTTACGCCAAAGCCGCACGCGGCGAAATCGCCCATTTCACCGGCAAGGACG
>CANHPN010000060.1 GCA_947462535.1 Akkermansiaceae bacterium
CGCCATCAGATCTTCCACCGCCTGACCCCGACATGCATCAATTCCGCACGAAATCCACCATCCTGCGCTTCAAAGTCGCCTCGCTCCTTTTATCCTCACGCTGCCTGCTGGCTCCGCTTGCCGGCGTCACTGTCATGTACGCTGTCGTCCAGTTTGACCGCAAGCTGACCTATGTCGCCATCGGCATGGGGATCGCCGCAGCTCTGGCAACTATTTTTCAATGGATCCTCGCCGCGCGGACGCGCTGTCCCTTGTGCCTGGCTCCGGTTCTGGCTTCTAGGCGCTGCGCGAAACACCGGCGCGCCCGCCCCCTCCTCGGCAGCCACCGCCTGAGAGTGGCTCTCTCCGTCTTGTTCAAAAACACCTTCTACTGCCCCTACTGCTGGGAAAAATCCGCCATGACGGTCCGCAGCAGCCGCCGCTGAAAATTTCCCGTCATTCGCAGGATTGACAGCCTTGCCCGATCCGTCGAGCCTGCGCCCATGAATTTCATCACGAAATCCTTGCGTGCCATGATCCCGACCGCGGCCGGGTTGGCACTTGCAATCTCAGCCACCGCCCGCGCCGAAACTGTCATGCTTGAAACTCCATCCGATGTAGCCGCCGCCCCGGCCGATGCCGCCAAAACCGCATCCGGCCTCGCCTCCAAAGTCCTCCAAGCGGGCAAGGGCGACCAGAAACCCGCCGCCGCCGACACCGTCACGGTGCATTATTCCGGCTGGACCACCGACGGTAAACTCTTCGACAGCTCGGTCAAGCGCGGCCAGCCCGCCAGCTTCCCGCTCAACGGCGTGATCAAAGGCTGGACCGAAGGCCTCCAGCTCATGGTCGAGGGCGAAAAGCGCCGCTTCTGGATTCCCGCCAATCTCGCCTACGGTGAAAACCCCGGTGGCGGCCGTCCCGGCGGACTGCTCGTGTTCGACGTCGAACTTCTCTCTATCAAACAAGCGCCCAAGCCGCCCGCCGTCCCGGAAGACGTCGCCGCCGCGCCCGAAAGCGCGGAAAAGACCGCCTCTGGAATCGCCTCGCGCGTCCTCACCAAAGGCACCGGCACCGTCCACCCGAAAGCCACCGACCAGGTGAAGGTCCACTACTCCGGCTGGACCACGGACGGCAAGATTTTCGACAGCTCGGTCATGCGCAACGAGCCCATCGTTTTCCCGCTCAACCAAGTCATTCCCGGCTGGACCGAGGGCGTGCAACTCATGGTCGAGGGCGAAAAACGCCGGCTCTGGATTCCCGCCAAACTTGCCTACGGCGAAAGCCCGCCGCCAGGTGCTCCCGCCGGCACGCTCGTATTCGATGTCGAGCTGATCCAGATCGTCAAATGACCTGCCACCGGTCGATGCCCCTCACCGCCGCCATCGTGCTCGGCCTCGCCTCCTGCGCCCAGCCAGTCGTGCCGGAAACCAAGGTGGCGGCCTTGAAAAAACCGGTCGGGATGAACGGCCGCGGCAAGATCACTTCCATCTCGCTGAACGATCTCTTCGCCCTGCAGCAATCCGACCGCGTCCTGCTCTACGACGCCCGGCCCGGATTCTTCTACGGCCTCGGCCACCTGCCCGGTGCGATCAGCCTGCCCAAGTCGCCGGATTACGACGAGCAAATCGTCAAGCGCGAGGCGGAAATCAAAGCCGCCCTCGCCGCCAAGAAAACCATCGTCGTCTATTGCACCAACCTCACCTGCCCGGATGCCCGCAGCCTTGCGATCCATCTGGCAGGCTTCGGCTACTCCTCCTCCACCCTCACCGGCGGCTGGGAAGCGTGGAAGGAAAGCGGCCTGCCGACCGAATGACTCTCAACTTCCAACCTAACAACAACCGATCATGTCCTCCTTCTCCAACGTCACCGTCGATGCCAAAGCCAACGTCTATTTCAATGGCAGCGTCGTCTCCCACACCGTCCACTTCACCGACGGCACCAAGAAAACCCTCGGCCTGATTTACCCCGGCAAGTTCCACTTCGGCACGGCCGCCCCCGAGCGCATGGAAATCATCGCCGGCGCTTGCGAGGTCACCTTGGACGGAACTTCCGACGTGGTCGTCATCGAGGCCGGCTCCGCCTTTGACGTCGCCGGCAACAGCGGCTTCACCATCAAAGTGAGCGAAGGCATTTGCGAATACATCTGCTCGTTCCTCCCAGCCTGATGCCAGGCCCGGGATCCATCCGAAATCGATCCGGACTGATCCTCGCGGCGGTGGCGTTGAGCTCTTGCGGAATCCGCCTGCCAGAAACGCCCGCGCCCGCCTATCGGGCGGAGGTCGCCAAGACCGCCGCGCCTTCCTCCACGCCCGCCAAAGATCCCGACGTCCTCGTCTGGTTGATTGCCGAGGACTTGCACACCGGCATGGTTTTCCCCTACGACTGGCTCGTCGAGTCCGGCTTCAACCCGCCGGCTGGCTTCGGGTCCCCCAAATACGTGACCCTCAGCTGGGGCGACCGGACCGCCTACATGGAAAGGGGCCTGCACACGCCGTGGAAATTTTTCCGCGCGCTCTTCACTCCCACGCCGTCGGTGATGGAACTCATCCCGACCAACTGGAATGTCGCCGAGGTCTGCCCCCAGCAGCGGATCTGGAGAAAACTCACCGCCCGCGAAAGAGGCCGCGACCTCGCCGCCTTCCTCAACGATTGCAGCGCCCGCGGCGCGGACGGCAAACCGGTCGTCTGCGGCACCTCGAGCTGGGGCGGCGGCGTCTTGCTAGAGTCGCGGCATCTCTATTTCCTGCCCCGGATCTGCAATGTCTGGACCGTCCAAGCCATCGAAGCGCTCGGCGGCGAGATGCATCCTTGGCTCGCCGTCACCGCTAACGGCCTCGTCCGCCAGGCGGAAAAACCGCCCAACGATTTCGAAAAAATCTGGCCCGGCGAGAAACCCTAACACTCGATCCACAAGCGCCCCTCGCGGCGCCGCAGCTTGCCGCCGCCCGGCAGGTTGATCACCGCCGGATTGCTCACCTCCAACAGGCCAAGCCCCCGTTCGATCAAATCCCGCTCCGGCGAGGCCACTCCGCCGTCCTGGAGAAACTTCCGCAACGCGATCCGCTGCAAGGCGACCGGCAATGCCCGCAGCACCGGCAGATGCAGCCGTCCTTGCGGATCGACCACCTTCGCCCGCTCCAAGGCCCACGCTTCCAGCGCTTCCAGATCCTCCGTGTCAGCCGCCCCGCGGACCAATGCCAGCGTCGCGTCGCGCCCGGAAATTTCCGCCAGCAATGGCAACGCCTCGTTCCGCAGCCGGTTGCGCACCGCGATCGGCTCCGCGTTGCTCGCATCCTCCCGCCAGCGATGCCCCTGCGATTCCAACCACGCCACCAACTCCGCCCGGCGAATCCCGAGCAGTGGCCGACTCAACTCCAGCACCACGCCGGATTCCGTCACTAACCGCTGCTCCGCGCGCATGCCCTTGAGCCCGTGCGAGCCGCGCAGCAAATTCCACAAAACCGTCTCCGCTTGGTCATCCGCGTGATGCGCCAGCAGGACACGGCGGCAGCGACGCTTCCGCGCACATTCCGCGAAAAAATCATGCCGCGCGTTTCGCGCCGCCGTCTCAAGCGACTCGCCGCGCTCCTTCATCCGCGCCGCGACGTCCGTCCGCCCAATCTCGTATTCCAGCCCGAGCTTGCCGGCCACCCGCTTGACAAACCTCGCGTCCTCCGCCGACGCCCGCCCGCGCAAACCATGGTCCAGATGGCACACCACCAGCTTCCGAAACCCCGCCGCCACCAGCAAATGCAGCAACGCCATCGAATCCGCCCCGCCCGAAACGCCCACCAGCCAGCGCTTCCCGCGCGATGCGCCGACCAACCACGGAACTCTCTCAATAAACGTCACCCCGTCATCTTGAGCATCCCCTCACCCTCCCGCAACCCTGATCCCTCAACGTGTCACTTGAAAATGGCGGGCACCTAGGAAGCGGGCACCAGTGCATCGTGACCCGCGCGATCCAAGGCAACGCTTGCCAGTCGCGGCTCCGGCCATTTTCCGGCATCCTGACCTTGCCAAACCGCGCGGGGCCGTTCATGGGTCGCCGCGCCCCACGGGGGGCCGTTTTTTATGACTCTTCAGATCGGCCTCACCTTGGCGGTTATCCTGATCACCCTCATCGCCTTCATCCGCGAATGGGCGGCACCGGATGTCATCGCGCTTTCCGTGCTCTGTCTGGTGGTGGCGCTCGGCCTGGTCGATCCCGGGAAAATGACCGATGTTTTCCGAAATGAGGCCCCGCTCACCATCGCCGCGCTGTTTGTCATCGGCGGCTGCCTGGAGAAATCCGGCGCGGTCGATCACATCGGGCGGGCCTTGCGCGACCGGCTTTCCGGCAACACGCGGATGGCGATTCTCGCCTTCTCCGTGATCACCGCTTTTTTCAGCGCGTGGATGAACAATACCGCCATCGTCGCCATCATGCTGCCAGTGACACTCGGTTTCGCACGCTCGAAAAACATCGCCGCCTCCCGCCTGCTGATGCCGCTTTCCTACGCCTCCATCCTCGGCGGTTGCTGCACCTTGATCGGCACTTCCACCAACATTCTCGTCAACGGCACCCTCCGCGACATGGGGATCAAGCCGATGACCATGTTCGAGCTGGCCCCGCTCGGGATTCCGCTCGCCATCTGCGGCATCGCCTATCTGACGATTTTCGGCCCCAAGCTGATTCCCGCCCGTTCCTCGATCACCGGGGCGCTGGAAATCGACAGCCGCACCTCGCCTTTGTATCACCTGCTCATCGGTGAGAATTCTCCTCTCGTCGGCAAATCGCTCGCCGAGACTCCGCTGGCGGACCGCACCATCGGCATCCACGTGATGGAAGTCCGGCGCCGGGGCGCGCGGTTGATGATTCCCTTGTCGAAAATCGTGGTGGAGAAAAACGACCGCTTCCTCGTCGCCATCCATCGCCGCCGCGGAGGCGCGGCGAAACCCGACACGCTGTTCCAATCCATCGGCGCGCAGGTGCTCTCCACCGTGGACGGGATCGTCACCGAGCTCGTGGTCCGCGACGAGTCCTCGCTGCTCGGCAAGACCCTCGCCGAAGCCGACTTCCGCCAGACTTACAACTCCGTGGTGCTCGCCCTCCATCGCAACGGCCTCAACATCACCAGCCGCATCGCCGAGCTTTCCCTGGATATCGGCGACACCCTGCTCGTCATCACCGCACTCAACAACCTTGACGCGCTCGACGCCACGCGCGACTTCATCCTGACCGACTCGCCCGAGGATCTGCCCGAAGAAGTCCACGTGAAAAAAGTCACGCCGCACGTGATCTGGTCATGGGCCGTCCTCATCGGCGTGGTGCTCACCGCCACGCTGACCGATGTCCTGCACGGCTTTTTCCCCGCCATCCCGATCGTGCCTATCCACTACGCGGCGATGGTCGGCGCGCTGGTGTTGTTATGGATGAAAATCATCACGCCGCGCGAGGCCTATACCAGCATCGACTGGCAGGTGCTGCTGATGCTCTACGGCCTGCTAGGACTTGGCATGGCCATGAAGGAAACCCACACCGCCGAGTGGCTGGCGCGGACCCTCGTGGATCTCACCGAGCATTTCGTTTCGCCCCAAAACCTGCCTATCGTCCTGCTCTGGCTGGTGTTTCTCCTGACCATCTGTCTCACCGAGGTGCTGTCAAACAACGCCACCGCCGTCATGCTGGTGCCCATCGTCTTCACCCTCGCCCAAGAGATCGGCGTGAGCCCGCGGCCCTTCCTGATGGCCGTCACCGTAGCGGCGTCCACCGCGTTCGCGCTGCCGATGGGCTATCAGACGCATATGATGGTTTACGGGCCGGGCGGTTACCGCTTCAGCGATTTCCTCAAGGTAGGCATCCCGCTGAATGCGATCTGCTGGGTGGTTTCCTGCCTCCTGATTCCTATCATCTGGCCGTTCTGAGCCGCGCGCGGAACGGGGCCGGTCACGCGTCCGGGCCGGCCGTGGGCGGAAACCATCGGCTGCCAGTAGTTCATGAGCAGCTAGGTGCCGACCGAACAGAACAGCGTCAGGCCGCCGATGAGGAAGAACGCCTGCATCGACGCGCCCGGAATGACGCAGGCGGCGAGGTGGGGCGCGGCGACGAGGGTGACGGGAATGAACCTAAACGGGAAACTGTAACCGCGAATTGACGCGAATTGACGCGAATTTTCAATGAGTTCCAACTATCAACAGCTTCACCCTGTTGATGAATGACAGAAGTTTCACAACCGTCTCACTTTTAGAGTCTTATTCGTGTTCATTCGCGTTCATTCGCGGTTTCTAGGATGAAGAGAGTCGCGATCCCGAGGAACACGACAAAACTACTTGCACCTCTCATTCTCAACCCCAACTGCGGATTAGAGGTTGAAAGAGTTGCTATCACTTGCCCGGCCCCCCCCTGAACCCGGCACCTCGATTTTTCTTCTCTTTTCGCTTCCCAGAACCCCGCTTTCCAGCCTTCACTCTGACACGAGAAAGGCCACCGGCCCTTGCGGACCGACGACCCTCTTGATACCGCGATGCGGCGTTGCTTGATCCATCTTTCGACGGTCAGATCAAGCAACGGCCGTGTTCGGCGGCGCTGGCATCCCGGCAGCCCCTGATACCCCGCTCCTGGCGCGCGGAGCCGAAGCCGAACTCTCCACTTCGACGTCCAATGTTGGACGTTCCACGTTCAACCTATAATCCGCATTCGGGTCCATAATTACGGTCTTTAATTATTTGGAAATAAAATGGTTATGGAAAAATAAGCCAGTGACCCGAGATTACCCAGCGGGTGAGTGGGACGGCTGTCCAGCGACAATTATAGACCACTCTGCTCCTGAATATCATCGCCGCAGTCTGTCTGAACCAGAGAACCCCATCACTTTTCTTTTCTGGCGATCTCACCATCCCCCAGATTGTCGACAGGCTGATCTTCAACCACCGGCATCGACTGCCTCGACCTGTTGGAGGAAGGCGGCACCCTGCACTGCATTTCGCAGCAACAGCCAGCCTGACCTGAAGGATGCCGAGCAAAGCAGGTGGCCCTTACAACGCCGGTTGCTGGTGGTCCCGGCGGTAGCCTGAAGGACTCGTGCCCATCACCGTGGCGAAGGCGCGGGCGAAGTGGGCGTGATCATAGAACCCGCAGCGTTGCGCCACGGCAGTCACCGTATCGTCGGTTTCGATGAGCAGGCGGCAGGCGTATTCCACCCGGATGCCTACTAGATATTGGTGCGGACTGGTGCCGAAGGCTTTGCGGAAATTCCGCTCGAACTGGCTGATGGAAAGGCCCGCCTGCTGGGCGAGTTGCGCGGTGGTGAGGGGGGCCGCGAACTCGTCGTGCATTCTTGCCACGCTGGCGGCCAGTTTCCTCATCTTGGCGGGAGCCGTGCGCAGATGTTCGATCCTGCGGGAAAACCCCGCCAGACCGATGACCCTGCCGTTTGCGTCACGCAGTGGAATCTTGTTCGTAATGACGAGATGGGGCGAGCCCTCGCGCTCGGGAGCGAGTTCAATGCGGTTGAGCTTTGGCAATCCCGATTCCATCACTGCGCGATCATCCGCCAGATATTCCTCCGCCCGTTCGGCCGGGAAGAAATCGCGATCGGATTTCCCCAGTGCCTCGCGCTCGGATTTCACGTGGCAGAATTCGCATCCGAGGCGGTTCAACGCCACAAACCGGGCCTCGCGGTCCTTCATGAAAAACGAAACGTCGGGCATCAGGTCGAACAGGCGCACGAGTTGTTGGAGCGAACCGATTTGCCGGAAAAACGCGTCGGGCCGGGATTTGGATTTCATGCCGGAATTTTACACGAGAATGAGTGGATTGTGCAAGCCGCCAGCCAGTGTGCGTTGCGTAGGATGGGATCCTCGAAAACGAGATCCGCACCATGAATCAATCCCGCCGCACGTTTCTACAAACCACGCTCGCCACCGCCCTCGCCAGCCAAGGCCTCCATGCCCAAGCCGCTCCGGTGGGGCGCAAACTGCGCATCGCCGGCATCGGGGTCGGAGGCATGGGCTTCAACAACATGACCAACCTCGCGGGCGAGGACGTCGTCGCGCTTTGCGATGTGGATCACGCCTTCGCAGCAAAAGCATTCGACAAGTTTCCTGCGGCCAAGCGCTGGAAGGACTTCCGCGAAATGCTCGAAAAACAACCGGAGATCGAGGCGGTGATGATCGCCACCCCGGACCACTCCCACGCTTCCATCGCCCTCGCCGCGCTCAAGGCCGGCAAGCACGTGTATTGCCAGAAACCTCTCACCCATGACATTTACGAAGCCCGTTTGCTGGCACGGGCCGCCGCCGAAGCCAAAGGCAGCGTCGCCGTCATGGGCAACCAACATCACTCGTCGGCAGGCACGCGCCGAATCTCCGATTGGGTGCATGGCGGCGTCATCGGCGAAGTGAAACGCGTCATCGCCTGGTGCTCGCTCAACTACCGCCCCTTCGGCAACGCCTCCTGGTCCACCCTCACCGATCGACCACCCGCCGAGACCCCCGCCATCCCTGATACCCTTGATTGGGATCTCTGGCTCGGCCATGCGAAGGAGCGCTCCTATCATCCCACCTACCACCCGGCCCGCTGGCGCGCTTGGTGGGATTTCGGCTGCGGTATGATAGGCGACCGCGGCGTCCACACGCTCGACGCCGCTTGCAACGCGCTCGACCTCGGAAAGCCCACGTCCATCGAACGCCTCTCGATCGATGGTGCCAACGAATTCATCCACCCGGACAAGGCACACGTCCGCTATCAATTTCCCGCACGCGGCAAATTTCCCGTGATGGAGCTCGATTGGTTTTCCGGTGAACGTCCCGCCGAAGTCGATGAACTGATAAAAGGCCAGAAAGTCGGCGACGATGAGGGTGGCGCGTTGTTCATCGGCACGCGCGGCATGATCAGTCACGGGACCTATCCGTCCGGCAAACTCGTGCTGCACCCTGCAACGCTGATGGAAGAAGCGCGCCAGGCACCCGCCACCATGCCCGAAACGCGCGGCAGCCACGAAGCGGTCTGGGTCGCCGCCTGCAAGGGCGAAGGCCCGGTTTCTTCCGGCTTCGCCTACGCCGCCGCCCTCACCGAACTCACCCATCTCGGCAACCTCGCCATCCGACTCGGCGGCAAGATCGAATGGGACGCCACCGCAGGCATCGCCACCAACCGCCCGGAAGCCGCCACCCTGATCCGCAGGCCGCGCAGGCAAGGATGGGAACTTTGAGCGAATCCTAACCCAAGAGAAAACAGTGAATCCCATCCCAGATCCCTTCCGCATCAGACGACAGGAAACCGGCGTTCTTGAATGCGAGTTCCAAGGTGAGAGCGTGCCGATGATCCTGCGTCACGAGGCGGTGCGCCGTGCGGCGAAGGACTGGATGACCTTCAGTTCCGACGCGCCGTTCCGGGTGCCCATCCCTTCGGAAGAGGATGTTAGAACCATGCGGCAGTTACCGATTGAAACCAATCCGCCGGAGCACACGGATTACCGCGCGATCGTCGAACCGTTTTTCAAGCGACCAAAGGCCCCGGAGGTCGTCGCGCAGGTGGAGGATCTGATCGATGAATTACTGGTAGACGCCATGGGTCGCGACTCGGTCGAGATCGTGCGCGGGTTCGCGCTGCCCTTGCAGTCGCGTGCCTTGACCTTCCTGCTCGATGTTCCTGAATCCGAAGCGGAAATTTGGATTGGCTGGGGCATTCATGTGTTTCACGACGGCGATGCCGGGCAAAAGAAGGAATCCTCGCTCGAAGCTTATCTCCACGCGAAATTCGATGAGGCCGCCGCCAATCCCGGCGACGATTTTTTCAGCGCCCTCACCCGCGCGACGTTCCGCGGACGGCCGCTTGCCCGCGAGGAAATGATGGGTTTCGCCAACCTGACATTCGCCGGCGGGCGGGACACGATCATCCATTCGATCTCGTCGGTGATCGCCTATCTGGCCAGCCACCCGGAAGCCTTGGAATACCTGCGGGAGGATCCGGCGCGTATCATCCTGGCGAGCGAGGAGTTTTTCCGCGTGTTCATGCCGCTCACCCACATCGGCCGCGTTTGCCCGGTGGCGACCGATGTCCACGGCGTCAACGTCAAAGCAGGTGGCCGCGTTTCGCTTTGCTGGGCGTCTGCCAATCAAGACGAGTCCGTTTTCAACTCACCCGGCGAGCTGCGCCTCGACCGCAAACCGAATCCCCACCTGTCATTCGGCTTCGGCCCGCATCTTTGTCTCGGCGCTCTCCACGCGCGGCTGATTCTCAGGACCTTGTTGCTGAAACTCACCCAGCGCGTCGCAACCGTCTCCGCGCTTTCCGCCACCGAGCGGATCGAGAAAACCGCCGGATACCAGCGCCCGGTGGGTTACGACTCCTTGTCTGTCAGATTCACGCCCACATCCGGCGAACCATGACATCCCGCGAACGGGTTATATCCCTGCTGGATGGAAAACCGGTAGATCGCCCTATGCCCTGTCGAAGAACCGAAATGTCTCCCGAATGCGCCTGATCCAATACGGCCATTCGTGGCCTCCTGGAGACTCCTGATAGGAGCACTCGATCCCCGCTTCATGCAACTGTGAGTGAAGCAGGCGGTTTCCTTCTATCAGTGGATCATCGACGCCGCAGTCGAAGTGAAAAGGCGGCAGGCGATCCTTGTTCCGCAGCATGGCGGTGATCACCGCGGTTTCCTCCTCATCGACATCCCCGTAGGCATCGATCGGTTCTTCGACAAACAACGCCATCTCGCTGAACCGGGTGATCGACGAATGCCCGGCGAAGGCCGCGAAGCGTTCCGGATAGGTCGCTCCGAGGCGCAGGGCACCGTAACCACCCATGGATAGACCAGCGATGAACAAGGGCGCGTCGGATGCGTTGTCGGTGACCTCGCTCACCAGTCGTGGCACCTCATCGACGATCCATTTTTCGAAGTCCTTGCCGTTGTGGTTCAGATATGCGCTGCCATCGCCCCACAGGCCGTCGGAGGGCATTGCGAGGATCATCGGTGAAACCTCTCCCGCATCGATCATGGATTGCAGCATCGTATGTGCCGTCCCCTTTCCTGTCCAGCTCCAGTGACTGCCGTAAACCCCGTGCAGCAGGATCACCACTGGCACTCGATTAAGTCCGCGCGCCTGATCCGGCAGATAGACCGAGGCGTCCGCCCGCGCTCCAAGCGCGGGGCTTTTCACGGTCACGTGCTTCAAGATGCCGCCGGGGCTGGGGAAGTCGCCGGTCTCGGTGGTGTGGAAACGGGAGAGCATAGCGGACATGTCAGGAGAAAACAACGACCCCCTTGGCATTGCGGCCGGCCAACATGTCGTCGATCGCTTGTTGCAGGTTTTCGAGTGCGTAGGTGCGGGTGATGAGTTCATCCAACTTCAACGCGCCTTGGCTGTAGAGATCCAGCAGCTTCGGGAAATCAAACTCGGGCATGGCCATGCCGTAGAGCGGGTTCAGATATATCTTGTCCCACTCGAAGAGACACATGTCGATCTGGATGGATTGCTCAATCCCGGAAACCTGGACGGCGGTGCCGGCATTGCGAACCATCGCCAGCGGTGCCGCACCCAAGGCGGGGACTCCGGTGCATTCGAACGCGTAGTCCGCACCTCGTCCGCCGCATAACAGTGTCACTTTCTCCGCCGCGGCAGCGAGTCCCACATCGGCTCGATCTGCTAGAATCAGGTGGGTCGCGCCAAACTGTCTGGCCATGTCGAGACGTTGGGGATTTACGTCGATGCCAATGATTTTCGCGGCACCGGAGATTCGCGCTCCCTGAATCACATTCAGGCCCACGCCACCTGTCCCGAGAATCACCGCGCTGCTTCCCGCCGCGAGTTTGGCCGCGTTGACGACCGAGCCATAGCCGGTCATGACGCCGCAGCCGATGGTGCAGGCGGATTCGAACGGGATCTCGACTTGATAGGGAATCACCGCCTGCTCTTTCACCACCGTGTGGGTGCTGAGCGTGCCGATGTTGAACGAGCGCTTCAACGGCGCGCCTCGCCATAGAGTCGAACCCGGATGGGCCGCGCCGTCGTCGGGATTCGATCCGGTCACCGGCGAGTTTTTCTCACAGATGTTTTGATGCCCGGTCTGGCACTGGTAACAAGCCCGGCACGGGATGGCCCAGTTCAGCAGCACTTTGTCGCCGGGCTTTACATGGCTAACACCCTCGCCCACGGATTCAACGATGCCGGCGCCTTCGTGTCCTAACACATGATGATGGCCCCAGTTGAGTGAATCATGGTCGGTATGGCAAATCCCCGATGCCTTGAGCGCCACCCGCACCTCGCCCGCTTGCGGCGGATGGACTTTGATTTCCTCGATAGTGAAAGATCCGTTCTTGTCGGCGACGGCTGCCTTTGCGTGAATGATCATTTTCAAAGTCTGGTGAATTTCACCCGCAACAGCTCATCGCCAATCTTACGGGTGTAGTCGGGTTTATATTCCACGAGTTCCCTGGTTTCAAGAATCGAAATGTTGGAAATCCGCTCGGAGGTCGCCAGCCTTTCCCGTGCAAGTCCGAATCCAAAAAAATGAGATTTTCGTGCACAGGTAGCTGGAAAATTCGGCCATTTGCCATGCCACCGACTACTTCAGAACCTTGATCTGGATGTTTTTGTGCCTCTTCCACCAAATCTGTGGGTGAGGCCACGGACTAACCGCCGCGAAGCAGCGGGCCTCTCTTGAAAGTTGATAGTAAGTGAGGTCAGAGCCCTCTGACTCTCATTCAGCCTGAATGAAATTCTAGAACTAGCCATGTTATGCAACGATGTAATGGAGAAACCCTGCTTGGACCTTGTTGCCCGGAGGCTAACTGACATGATCGGGACAGCGAGGAAAAAAGACCAGCAAGACCGTTTTCCCGCCAAGGGAGCAGAGGGTGAATGACTCCCTGGTTCGGCTGCATGGATGAAATCAGCCGCCGACCTAACGAACGGATGCGACCAGCGGGCAGGGAATCGCGATGACCTGCATACCCGCGTTCTGCGCGGCGATGATACCGGCGGGCGCGTCTTCGAGTGCCAAGCACCGTGAAGGCTTCACGCCGAGCAATTCGGCGGCTTTGAGGAAAATATCAGGTGCCGGTTTTCCATTCACCACGTCATCCGCGGTCACCACCTCATCGAACCAATCAGAAATCCCAACCATCTTGAGCGTCTTCTCAATTACAAAGCGGGAACCTCCCGTCGCGATCGCCATCGGCACCTTGCCGCGGAGGCTTTCGGCGAATTCGGCCACCTCCTCGATCAAAGTCACCCGGTCCAGACGCTTCAGGAAAAACTCCCGCTTTGCCAATGCCACGGCGGCAGGATCAAGCTGCAGGTCGTATTCGTCATTGAGCTCCACCACGATGTCCAGCGTCGGCCGGCCGCCCATCGCGAAGAACACGTCTTCCTTGAAAATCCCTCCGGCACCGTGAAGCGCCAGCGCGTCGCACCAGGCTTCGAAGTGGGCCGGCATCGAGTCCACGAGCGTCCCGTCGCAGTCGAAAACCGCAGCATCAAAACCTTTGGAGGGAAACGGGAAAGGACCGATATTTGCCATGCGCGGGCACCGTCTATGTCCAGAATCCGGATGGCGCAAGAGCGGTGATGAATAAAACATCAAACGCTCCCAAGAGTGCCGACTCGGTCACTCAAAGTCACCAATTCACAACCTGATCTTTGTAAACGCCGGGTTGCACGGTCTTGGCTTCCACCGAGGTATTGGCAAACTCAACATTTCCCTCGATCACCACGCCCGGAGCAAAACGGATCGGGCCGCTGACTTTCAATGCGTCGCAGCCGACCAATCCCGGCACGCCGAGCGCCTCGATTTGATCCACTAGCTTGTATTCGTCCGAAAGGGAAATCACAGGCGGCACCCCGTTCCGTGAGGCGACGAGGCGGACCTGGCCGTCGTCCAGCACTTCGTAAGCGTCGGACCGCAGTGCCAACAAGTCGCCCGTCGTCTTCACCGGCGCGAAACGACTGCGCGGCACGTCGATGGCGGCCGCGCCTTCGAAGCACTCGATCGCCGCGCCCATCGCGCTTTCCAACTGCACCACCGCCGTCGAATTCTTGTCGCGCGGATCGACGGTCTTGTTGTTGCGGATCATCGGCAGCGGCAGCACGCCGGAGTCGGCGGCGAGTTGTTCCTTGAGCAGGTCGAGTCGCAGCCACAGGCTGTTTGTATTGAAATAGCGGTGGCGTTCGATGTCTTGGAACGCCTCCATGTCCGCCTCAGGGCATTGCGCCACTTCGCGCAGCAGCAAACGGCCGTCGGATTTCCGCACGGCGAGATGCCCGCCCTTGCGATCCGCCGCCGTCCGCCGCGTGACCTCCATCAGGAACGGCGCGCCGGAATCTGCGAAATAACGTAGGATCGCCGGATCGAGAATCGCACCGAGGTTGTCGGAGTTAGAAACAAACGCGTATTTCACGCCCTCCGTCAGCAGGCGGTCCAGCCAGCCGCTGCCGACAAGCGCCGGATAGAGATCGCCATGACCCGGCGGGCACCATTCGAGATCCGGGTCCGCCGGCCACTCCACCGGGAGAAACGTCGCTGCATCGATTTTCGGTATCTGATTCTGCATCAGCTCCACCTCCGCAGCGTCCGCCAGCCCCTGCGCCCGGTATTTCTCCAGATGCGCCAGCGTGTCCTCGCTGGTGCTGAAACTGTTCATCAGGAGCAAGCGCACGTTCGCCCCGCTGGATTTGCGGAGGTCCACGATCTGCCGCACCATCAGGTCGAGGAAGTTCACCCCGTCACGAACTGGTAGAAGGCTCTTGGGCCCCTGCAAACCCATGCCGGTGCCGAGGCCGCCGTTGAGTTTGATCACCACCGCCTGCGACAGCAGCGCCGCATCCCCTGCAGCGCCAGTCGAGGCGATTTCCTCGGACGAAACCAACCTCTGCGCCGGAGAAATCGTCTCCTCGGGAATCATCCCCGTCTCGTTGCGAAGCAGCGCCTCGTAGTTTCTGCGGAAGGCACGGGTGGCGGCATCGCCCATTCCTGCGGCGATCATCTTGGTCTCGAAAGCGGCGAAATTTCCCATAAGTTTCAAAATACTACGCCCCGAACCTGAGTCGGGATGACTTCCCGGTCACGCTGAAAGTCATAAAACAGAAGTGCTTTTGGGGTTGACCGGCAGGCCGCATGACTATTGGACGCGGGCGCGCATCTGCCTTACCCTCCGGTCAATTTCCCCGCATGAAAATCCTCATTCTCTCCCGCAACGCGCAACTCTACAGCACCGCCGCCCTTGTCACCGCCGCCGAGACGCGGGGACACGAGGTCCGGGTCGTGGACTACCTCCGCTGCTACATGAACATCACCTCGCGCAAGCCGCGAATCTACGTCGATGGCGAGGAACTGGTGGCGGACGCCGTCATTCCGCGGATCGCGGCGCGGCATACGTTTTATGGAAACGCCGTAGTCCGGCAGTTCGAGATGATGAATGTTTTTTCTCTCAATGATTCGGTGGCGATCGCCCGCTCGCGGGACAAGCTGCGCTCACTCCAAATTCTCGCGAAACGCGGCGTGGGACTGCCTGTGACGGGCTTCGCCCATCAC
>CANHPN010000061.1 GCA_947462535.1 Akkermansiaceae bacterium
ATGCGGATCATGCGACCAACTGAGATCGAACCGGACATGTGCCCAGTGCGGTTGTTTCGTCGATGCCAAGGCACGTTTCAGATCCCAGGGCTGCCCGCTGCGCAAATGGCCGGCAGTGTGATCCGGTTGACAGGCAGGCATGGGCGTGATCCGTTTGCCGTCGCGGTAGTGGGCGATGAAGTAGCGCTTCCGGCCCTTCGATTCCGACAGGTAGATGGGCACGGAGGCCGATCCGAATTTCACCGTGGCAGCGGGTCCGGCCTTGCCACCTTTGCGGGAACAGGGGTTTTGGATGCCCTTGCCGTTTGTCACCATTTTGTCACCAGCCGCGTTCATGACGCTGGAAAAGGTGTCAACTTGGACCAAATCCGCCTTCATAACCCCTTGGGGGTGAGGCGTTTAAGAAGAAGTACCCCGGCTTGGATTCGAACCAAGGACCAATTGATTAAGAGTCAACTGCTCTACCAACTGAGCTACCGAGGCGTTATACTTCATCGTTGTTGCCGGCATTCACGGAGGCTTGCTGGCTTGACGACACCGGAGGTTTAGCAAGTCTCGCGGTGAGGGCAACGGTAAAATGTGACGGATTCGCGCATTCTTTTCATCGCCACAATGTCATGGACAAACCGATGCTTTGGCACGACACCGCGACCGGCTCATGCACCTTTTTTCCGAATCCCGTCTCACGCTGCGGCTGGCCTTGCCGCTGATGATCGGGCAGCTCAGCCAGATGTTGATGGGCGTGGTGGATAGCCTGATGGTCGGGCATTTGGGCGTGACCGACCTCGCGGCACTGACCTTCGCGAACTCGCTGTTTCACGTGCCGTTCGTATTCGGGATCGGCCTGCTGACGGGGATTTCCGTTTTCACGTCGAACTCGCGCGGGTCGGATGACCCACGAGGTGCTCGCGGGAGCTGCCGCCACGGGCTCTATCTGGCAACGGTGCTGGGATTGGTAATGTTCGGGATTTCCTGGGTCGTTTCGATGAACCTTGATTTCTTCGGCCAGCCCGCCGCCGTGGCCGCGCGGACATCGGTGTTTTTTCAAATCATCATGGCCTCGGTGATTCCGGCGCTGGCGTCGATCGCGTTGAAAAACCATGCGGACGCGTTGAATCGTCCGTGGCCGCCGTTCTGGATTTTCCTCGGCGGCGTGGGGCTGAATGTCGGGCTGAACTGGGTGATGATTTATGGGAATTTCGGCTGCCCGGCTCTCGGATTCGAGGGGGCGGCCTGGGCGACGCTGATTTCCCGGACCGCCATCCTGCTGGCGATGATTTGGTGGCTGGTGCGGGCGAAAGACTTGCGCGAATGGGTGCCTCACCGCTGGTTCCGCACGCCGGATTTCGGTGATCTCCGGCGCTTGCTATCGATCGGGCTGCCGGCGGGCATCCAGATGATTTTTGAGGTTTCCGCATTCTCGCTGGCCGGTCTGATCATGGGGCGCTTCGGGCCGGACGCGATGGCGGCCCATCAGATAGCGATTACTCTCGCGGCCACGGCGTTCATGATTCCGCTCGGCCTCTCGATGGCGCTCACCGTCCGAATCGGCGAGGCCCATGGCGCGGGCGAACTGAAACGGCTGCGCCCGATCGCGATCTCGGGCTGGTTGCTCAGCGGCGGTTGGTCGCTCGTCGCGGCGGCTTGCTTCCTGATTTTCGGAAAATTCCTCGCATCGCTTTTCATAGACGCCCCCGCAGTGATCTCGCTGGCGGCCTCGCTGCTGGTGATCGTCGGGGTTTTCCAACTGGTTGACAGTCTTCAGGTCGTATCATCGGCGATGCTGCGCGGCTTGCATGACGCGCGGGTCCCGGCGGTAATGGGTTTTGCCTCGTATTGGTTCGTCGGGCTGCCGGTCGGCGCGGGACTGGCGTTCGGTCTGGGGTTCGGAGCGACTGGCGTCTGGTGGGGGCTGGCAGCGGGGCTTTTCGTGGCCTGCGTCACTCTAAGTCCGCGTTTGTGGCGGAGCACGGGCGATGCCAAGCAACGCGCCTGATCGAAGTAGGCTGTCAAAAGCGCACCGTCATTCCCTCCACCGATTTCACTTCCCGACGACTCTCCCCTTGAAAACCTTTCCCTCCCTGTTTATTCCTCGCCCGCACTGCAAAGCAGCCTGCTCCTTATTGCCATGAATGCCCTCACCCGTTGCCTCGATACTTACTGGTCCTCCTCCATCGGGAAAAAGCTCATCGTCGCCATCACCGGCCTGGTTCTCGTCGTTTTCCTCGCGGGGCACCTTTCTGGTAACCTTCTGATGTATGTCGGGCGCGAGGCGTTCAACGAATATGCCCATTTCCTCCACACCATGCTTCACGGCGCGGGCGTCTGGATCGCCCGGATCGGCCTGTTGGTGATGCTGGTGCTGCATGTGGCGGCGACCATTTCCCTCACCCGTCAGAACCGGGCCGCCCGCCAGGCCTACGAGCACAAGGCGACGATCCAGGCATCCAAATCCTCGCGGATCATGATCGTTTCCGGCCTCACCATCCTCGCCTTCGTCATTTTTCACATCCTTCACTACACCGTCCGGGTGGATTCCGATCTGGCGAAACTCGGTGCCACCGATCCTTACGGCATGGTCGTCGTCGGCTTCCGCAATCCTCTCGTCGTGATCTTCTACGTCATCTCCATGACGCTGCTCTGCTCCCACCTCTCCCACGGCGTCGCATCGATCTTCCAAACGCTGGGCCTGCGTTCCAAGAAGGCGCAGGGACTCATCAAACAGATCTCGCTCGCCTACAGCCTCGCCATTTGGGCCGGGTTTATCTCCATCCCGATATCGGTCCTCGCCGGCATCATCAATCTCTAACTTCATTGCCCCATGTCCATCGTTCTCGACAGCAAAATCCCGTCTGGCCCGCTTGATCAGAAATGGTCCAAGCACAAGATGGACTCCAAGCTCATCAACCCGGCGAACAAGCGGAAATTCACCGTCATCATCGTCGGTTCCGGCCTCGCCGGCGGTTCCGCCGCCGCCTCGCTCGCGGAGCTGGGCTACCAGGTGAAGTGTTTCTGCTATCAGGACAGCCCGCGCCGCGCCCACTCGATCGCCGCGCAGGGCGGCATCAACGCCGCCAAGAACTACCAGAATGACGGCGACTCCGTGCGCCGCCTGTTTTACGACACCATCAAGGGCGGTGACTTCCGCGCCCGCGAGGGCAACGTCTATCGCCTCGCCGAGGTTTCCAGCTCCATCATCGACCAGTGCGTCGCCCAGGGCGTGCCCTTCGCCCGCGAATACGGCGGCCTGCTCGACAACCGCTCCTTCGGCGGCTCGCAGGTTTCCCGCACCTTCTACGCCCGCGGCCAGACCGGCCAGCAGCTGCTTATCGGTTGCTATCAGGCACTTGAGAAGGAAATCCACAAGGGCGGTGTGAAGATGTATCCGCGCACCGAGATGCTCGACCTCGTGCTCGTCAACGGCCACGCCAAGGGTATCGTCGTCCGCGACCTCAACACCGGCGCGATTTCAACCCATGCCGCGGACGCCGTCATCCTCGCCACCGGAGGCTACGGCAACGTCTTCTTCCTCTCCACCAACGCGATGGGCTGCAACGTCACCGGAGCCTGGCGCGCCGCCCGCCGCGGCGCGTATTTCGCCAATCCCTGCTACACCCAGATCCACCCAACCTGCATCCCCGTTAGCGGTGACTATCAGTCCAAGCTCACCCTGATGTCCGAGTCGCTTCGCAACGACGGCCGCATCTGGGCTCCTAAATCCAAGGAGATCGCCGCGAAAATCCGCGCCAAGCAGCTTAATCCCAACGACGTCGCCGAGGACGACCGCGACTATTTCCTGGAGCGGAAATACCCGTCCTTCGGCAACCTCGCGCCGCGCGACATTTCCTCCCGCGCCGCCAAGGAAGCTTGCGACGAAGGCCGCGGCATCGCCCCGACCGGCCTCGGCGTCTATCTGGATTTCCGCGACGCCACCAAGCGCCTCGGCGAGGCCACCATCCGCGCCCGCTACGGCAACCTCTTCCAGATGTATGAGAAAATCGCCGGCGAGGACCCCTACAAGCTGCCAATGATGATCTATCCGGCGGTCCACTATACCATGGGCGGCCTGTGGGTGGACTACAACCTGATGTCCAACGTCCCCGGCCTCCACGTCCTCGGCGAGGCGAATTTCTCCGACCACGGCGCGAACCGCCTCGGCGCCTCCGCACTGATGCAAGGTCTGGCAGACGGTTATTTCGTTATCCCGACGACTATCGCCAACTACCTTGTCACCCAGAAACCCGGCACCGTCACCACCGACATGTCCGAGTTCAAACAGACCGAGGCCGAGACCCGCGAGCGCATCAACAAGATGCTCTCCATCCAAGGCAAGCGCACCGTGGATTCCTTCCACCGCGAGCTCGGCCTGACCATGTGGGACAAGTGCGGCATGGCCCGCTCCCGCGAGGGCCTGACCGAAGCGCTTGAGAAAATCCCGCAGATCCGCGAGGAATTCTGGCAGAACGTCCTCATCCCCGGGTCCGGCGACAACGCCAACATGGAGCTCGAAAAAGCCGGCCGTGTCGCCGATTTCCTCGAGTTCGGCGAGATCATGTGCCACGACGCCCTCGACCGCGAGGAATCCTGCGGCGGCCACTTCCGCACGGAACACCAGTTCTTCGAAAACAGCCCGGAAGTCATCGCCGGCAGCACCCAGGCCGGCGAGGCCAAGCGCGACGACGAGCATTTCTCCCACGTCTCCGCCTGGGAATACAACGGCGAAGGCAAGCCTCCCACGCTGCACAAGGAGTCCCTTGTTTACGAGGAAGTCCACGTCTCCATCCGCAGCTACGCCTAAACGGCCAGGCGGCCAAGCACCGAATACAGCACCGAGCGCTTGGTTCAGTGCTTCTGCGAGTGCTCCAGCGCCGCAGCCACGAAGCCTGCAAAAAGCGGGTGCGGGTGGTTCGGCTTGGATTGGAATTCCGGGTGGAATTGCGCGCCGACGTAAAACGGGTGCTCCGGCAGCTCGACGATTTCAACGAGGCCCTCCTCCGCCGAGACGGAGGAAATCACCAGTCCAGCGTCCTGCAAACGGTCCTGATAGTCGGAGTTGAACTCATACCGGTGGCGATGGCGCTCATGGATGCGTTCCACGTTGCCATAAAGATCGGCGGCCCTGGTGCCGGTGAAAAGGATGGATTCGCTGGAACCGAGGCGCATGGTGGCTCCCATGTCTTCGACGCCCTTCTGTTCCTCCTGCAAACAGATCACCGGGTGCTTGGTCGTCTTGTCGAACTCGGTGGAGTTCGCGCCTTTCAAGCCGCAGACGTTGCGCGCGTATTCGATGGTCGCGATCTGCATGCCCAGACAGATGCCGAAATACGGGATCTTGTTTTCGCGGGCGTATTTGGCCGCTAGAATTTTTCCCTCGGTGCCGCGGTCGCCGAAACCACCGGGAACGAGGATGCCATCGACATCACCGATGACGGACTTCGCGCCGTGATCTTCGATCGCCTCCGCCTCCACGCGGACGATCTGCACCTTGGTGTCGTGATGCGCGCCGGCGTGGATCAGTGATTCGTAAATGGATTTATACGCGTCCTGAAGCTCGATGTATTTGCCGGCCACGGCGATGGTGACCTTGTGCTTCGGATGGATGACGCGCTGCACGAACTTCTCCCAATCCTCCAGCGCCGGCGACGGCGTGTGGCCGAGGCCTAACTTGTCAACCACCAGCCGGTCGATCTTGTCGCGGCGGAGGTCGAGCGGGCATTCGTAAATCGTGTGCGCCACGTCGCGGAAGGCGACGACGTTCTTGCGCTCGACGTTGCAGAACATCGCGATCTTCTTGCGGTTG
The DNA here is from genome assembly GCA_947462535.1 of Akkermansiaceae bacterium. Classification (GTDB taxonomy): domain Bacteria; phylum Verrucomicrobiota; class Verrucomicrobiia; order Verrucomicrobiales; family Akkermansiaceae; genus Luteolibacter. The sequence continues at coordinate 5,801 of CANHPN010000061.1, forward strand.
TCCTCGTCGAGGTCGGCCTCGGTGCGGCAGATGATGATGTCCGGCTGGATGCCGAGCTCGCGGAGCTTGGCGACGGACTGCTGGGTGGGCTTGGTCTTCACCTCGCCGGCCGCCTTGATGTAGGGCAGCAGCGTGACGTGGATGAAGCAGACGTTTTCCTTGCCGACTTCGAGCGCGAACTGGCGCAGCGCCTCGATGAATAACAGGCCTTCCATGTCGCCCACGGTGCCGCCGATCTCGGTGATAAGCACGGCGGTGTGCGGGTTGTTCTCGGTGACCTGGTGCATCCGCAGCTTGATTTCATCCGTGACGTGCGGGATGAACTGGACGGTCTTGCCGAGGTATTCGCCGCGGCGCTCCTTCTTGATGACCGAGTCGAAAACCTGGCCGGAAGTTAGATTGTTCATCCGCGAGAGCACGCCGGAGGTGAAGCGCTCGTAATGGCCGAGGTCGAGATCGGTCTCCGCGCCGTCGTCGAGGACGTAAACCTCGCCGTGCTGGAACGGCGACATCGTGCCCGGATCGACATTCAGATAAGGATCGAATTTCTGCATCAGCGTGGTCAAGCCGCGGTGCTCGAGCAGGGTGCCGATAGATGCTGCGGCAAGGCCCTTGCCGAGTGAGGAGACGACGCCGCCGGTGACGAAGATGTATTTCATGGGAGTGATGGAGTAGTGGTGAGCAGCCGTTCGATTTCGCGGGCTTGCTCCGGGGTATCGACGCCGGGTGAGGTGTCGGTGGTGATGAGAACTTTGATAGACGCGCCGTTTTCGAGGGCGCGGAGTTGTTCGAGCGACTCGGCTTGTTCCAGAGGCGAGGGCGGCCACGTGACGAAGCGTTCGAGGAAACTCCGCTTGTAGGCGTAGATTCCCTTGTGGCGGAGGACCGGCAGGCCCTTGACCGGGTTGCGGAAAAACGGCAGCGGCGAACGGGAGAAATACAGTGCGCGGCCATCGAGAGCGACGGCGACCTTGACCACGTTCGGGTCCTGCACGGCGGGGTCCGCAGGATCGAGCGGATTCGCGGCGGTGGCCATGTCGAGCGTGGCGTCCGCAGCCATCGCGGCGGCAAGCTCGTCGATGAGCGCGGGATCGATGAGTGGTTCGTCTCCCTGGATGTTGACGATGTGGGTCGCCTGCGGGACGGCTTGCGCGGCCTCGGCGATGCGGTCGGTGCCGGTGGGATGGTCCGGCGAGGTCATGGCGACCTTGCCGCCGAAGGCGATCACCGCGTCACGGATCCGCTCGTCGTCGGTGGCGACGATGATTTCATCCAGCCCGGAACATCGCCGGCAGCGCTCCCAAACATGCTGAATCAAGGGTTTCCCGGCGATGAGATGCAGCGGCTTTCCAGGGAAACGGGTGGAGCCCCAACGAGACGGCAAAACGCCGAGAATGTAGGTGTTGGCTGGAGATTGGGTCACGTTTGGCGCGGGCTGGGCGAGCGTATGGCATGGACAAGCCCACGGACAAGAGCGGTTTCGGAAAAAGATTCCTACGGCGCTCCGGAGGGCGATTGGCGCGCCGCCTTGCGAGCCCCTCTCAAGGAGAGAGCGACGTATCGCGAGTCGTAAATTCGCCGCCGCTGTCGAAAACCCGGCCTTGCCAAGGACGCCCTGGGTAGAGGTTTTGAATCTTTACATCGCCACGTGACTCGTGGAAACATCGATTGCTTTGTTGGGAATTTCTCCCGCATTGATCAACCCCATACCGCAATGATCAAGCCCAAGCTCATCAAACAATTCCTCGTCGAACCCGGCACCGGGGTGAATTTGAAAGACTACGTCACTGACTGGACCGAAACCGCCGAGGCGAAGGAACTCGGCAAGGACGTGATCAAGGAGCGTGCGGCGCAGATTCTCGAGGAGAACCGCGGGCATCTCGACTCCGCTCAAGAGCTGCTTTACGCCAGCGACACCCACTCCGTGCTGCTGATTTTCCAGGCGATGGACGCCGCCGGCAAGGACGGCACCATCCGGCACGTCATGTCCGGGGTGAATCCGCAGGGCTGCCAGGTCTTCAGTTTCAAAAAGCCCTCCGCCGAGGAGCTGGATCACAATTTCCTCTGGCGCTACATGAAGGCGCTGCCCGAGCGCGGCCGCATTGGGATTTTCAACCGCTCGTATTACGAGGATGTGCTCGTCGTCAAAGTCCATCCCGAATGGCTCGGACCGGGCCAGCCCGCCAACCCGGATAACAGGTTCTGGGAGAAACGCTACGAGGACATCAACAACTTTGAAAAGCACCTGTCGCGCAACGGCACGCTGGTGCTCAAGTTCTTCCTCCACGTCTCCAAGGACGAGCAGAAGCGACGTTTCCTCGAACGCCTGACCAACACCGAAAAGCACTGGAAATTCTCCGAGGCGGATCTGGAGGAGCGCGAGCACTGGAAGAGCTATCAGAAGGCGTTCGCGCACGCAATTTCCGCCACCAGCACTAGGCGCGCGCCGTGGTATGTCATTCCGGCGGACCGCAAATACGTCGCCCGCGCCTTGGTCGCGGACATCATTGCTACCTCCATCCAGAATCTCAAGCTGGAGTTCCCCAAGGTGACGCCGGAAAAGATGGCCGTGCTCGAAGCAGCGCGGGAAAAGCTCGAAGGCAAGGATAAGGATCAGAAGGCGCAATCGTGACGGATTCTCCATCACCTGCGGCTGCTCTGGCACGGCATATTCCAGCCATCGGCTGGCTGCGCGGCTATCAGTTCGCTTGGTTGCGCGGTGACATCGTTGCCGGGATCACGCTGTGTGCCTACCTGATGCCGGCGGGAATCGGCGATGCATCGCTCGCCGGCCTGCCGCCGGAGACCGGGCTTTACGCGTGTATTTTCTCCGGTCTGGTGTTCTGGCTGTTCACCAGCTCGCGGCAGACTTCGGTCACGGTCACCTCGGCCATCTCGCTGCTGGTCGGTTCTTCGTTAGGAACAATCACCGGTGGCGATCCCGCGAGGTTCGCAGTGCTCGCGGCGGGCACTGCGGTGTTGGTGGCCGTCCTAGCCTTGCTCGCGCGCCTGGTCCGTGCGGGTGGCATCGTGAACTTCATTTCCGAGACCGCGCTGCTCGGATTTAAGACCGGCGTCGCGCTCTATCTGGCGAGCACCCAGCTGCCGAAACTTTGCGGTTTCAAGGGCTCTCACGGCGATTTCTGGGAGCGCTCAGGCCACTTTATCCGCCACGCGCGGGAGACCAATCTTGTGTCGCTCGCGGTGGGCGGCGGCGCTCTCATCATTTTACTTCTCGGGAAAAAATTTCTCAAGAACCGCCCTGTCGGACTACTCGTAGTGGTCGGTAGCCTCGTCCTCGGGGCGATCGCCGACCTCGGCGGTCATGGCGTGAAGTTGCTAGGCGAGGTGCCGCAGGGACTGCCCGTATTCGGGCTGCAAGGCCTGCATTGGAGCGACATCAACACCTTGCTGCCGCTGGCGATGGCCTGCTTTCTCCTCGGCGCGGTGGAAACCGCAGCGATCGGCCGGATGTTTGCGCGGAAGCACGGTTACCGGCTCGACAGCGACCAAGAGTTTCTCGCCCTAGCCGGGGCGAACCTGGCAGCTGGCCTCGGCCAGGGATTTCCCACCAGCGGCGGCATGTCGCAGTCGCTGGTCAACGAGACGGGAGGTGCGCGCACGCCGCTTTCCGGACTCGTCGCGGCGGTGCTGATGCTGCTAGTCACCGTCTTTCTGTCAGGGATGCTGCGCTACCTGCCGCAGCCGGTGCTGGCCGCCATTGTGCTTGTCGCTGTCACCGGACTGTTCCAGCTCACCGCCTTGAAACGCGTATGGCACTTCAATCGCGGGGAGTTCGCGGTGGCGCTGACGGCGCTGCTTGGGGTGCTTGGATCAGGGTTGCTCATGGGCGTGCTGTTCGGGGCGATCCTCTCGGTGTTGCTGCTGCTGCGGCGCGGCGCACGCCCGCACACCACCGAGCTCGGCCGCGTCCCGGGCACCGAATATTTCGCCGACATGATCCGCCATCGGACGAACGAACGCGTCCCCGAGACCTTCGTTTTCCGCGCCGACGGGGCGCTGCTTTACTTCAATACGGAATACGTCAGCGACCAGTTCTTCGCCCTGCTCAACTCCCGCGGCAAGGATGTCAAACTGGTGGTTTTTTTCTTGGGAACCGTGCCTCAACTCGATCTGGCAGGAGTCGAGCTTCTGACCGAGATCCGTGAGGCAGTGGTCGAGCGGGGAATAGGCTTCCGTCTGGCCGAAGCCCACAGCGGCGTCCGCGAAACCCTACGCCGCGCCGGATTCGAGAAAAAATACGGTCCGGTCGAGCCGGATCAAACGGTGGCCACCGTGATCCGCCGCTGGGAGGAGGCGATGTGATCCGCACAGCGCCGGGTGATAAACTCAATCTGCCGGGGACGATCAGATCTTGATGTCGATGATCGCGCGCTTGCGCTTGGATTCGATCCAGCGTTCGTATTGCGCGGAGGTCTTTTTCTTGCTGACCCGTTGTTCGATCAGTTCGCGGATCTTGTCATCGAGCGGCGGTGACGGCCCGAGATCGATCTTGATCGGTCTGACGAGGGTGAATCCCTGCGGGTCTAGCAGCGGGCCGGTGGTTTTTCCAACGGGCGCGTCAAAAATGATGGCTGCGAACTCGGGTGACAAGTCGGTGCGCGGGACGTTTTCCTGAAGGCCTCCGGCCTCCGCGAAAGCGTCTTTCGAGTAGGTCTTGGCAAGCTCGGTGAAGTCCTTGCCTTCCGCCAGTTGTTTGGCGATGTCCTCGCTCAGGGCCAGCTGGGTTTCCGGAGTGGCCAGCGGATTTTGCGGATCCGAGGCGGGGATGAAAATCTTCTGGAAGGTGATCACGTCCTTGGTGACGTCGCGGAGCGACGCGCTGATCTCGCTGTATTCCTTTTCGATCTCGTTCGGAAGCGGCGGTGGCGCGTCGGAGAACTGTTGGGCACGCATGGCCTGGACGACCATTTTTTCGCGGGTCATCTCGCGGTAGCCTTCCATGGTCAGGCGGCTGCGCTTGAGCTCCTCGCGGAATTTCACCTCGTCGCCGTTATAAAGCTCGCGCATCTGGCGCTTGATCTCCTCGTCGATCAAGTTGGGCTTGATCGACGCGCCGAGTTGTTTGAACTCGTCGAGGATGATTTGGCGATCGACCAATTCCTGGACGATGTTGGCTTTCGTCTCCTTGAACTTGGCCTCGAATTGCGGCCCTCTGCGCGGAAACTGGGTGGCCAGCTGGGCGAAAACCGGGGCCAGCATGAAGGAAACCTGGTTCTTGGTGATGACCCGGCCGTTGACCTTGGCGGCGACGCCGTTGACCTCGACCGGACCTGCCGGACGTTGGGGCGGTGCCTGCTGCGCGGAGGCTGCTGTGGCTGCGAGAATTGCGCCGGAAATGACCAGTGGCAGAGCGAGACGCGGATTCATGAGGATGGTGTGGGAAATCAAAAGTTTTGGAGCAGGGTCACTACTTCGGAGAGCTTTCCTTGGGGGCTTGCCGATTGCAAGCGGGGAAACCTGCGACCTTCGAGGAGGATGTAATCTCCATTCCGGTGAAGCATCAGCCGCTGGCCGCTGATTTCCACCGAGGCGATGCCCTCGGCGGCGGCGAGCGCTTTGATCCGGGTGATTTCCAACAGCCGTGAGGCGGCCTCCGGAATCCGGCCGAAACGGTCGCGCCAGGAGGTTTCGAGCGCATCGATGGCTTTCAACGTGCCGGCTTCGGAAATCTCGCGGTAAGCGGTGATGCGCACTTTGGTTTCCTCCAGCCACGAGGCGGGCAAGAACGCGGGCAGCACGAGCTTCGGGTCCTCGCGGGCGTATGCCGTCTCGCTGAAGACGATGAAGTCCGCCTTGAAGCCCGTCTCGCCGCGCGGCGCGTCCTTGCGGCCCTTGAGCCGGTCCACCGACTGGCGGAGGAGCTGGCAATAGAGCTCGAAGCCTATCTGCGAGATGTGGCCGGATTGTTTGGTGCCGAGCAGGTTCCCCGCGCCGCGGATTTCGAGGTCCTTCATCGCGATTTTGAAACCGGAGCCGAGCGCGGTGTATTCCTTGATCGCGTTGATCCGCTTGCGGGCGTCGCCCACCGTCATCATATCGCGCGGCAGCAGCAAGATGGCGTAGGCCTTTTCTCCCGCCCGGCCGACGCGGCCGCGAAGCTGATAGAGATCGGCCAGCCCGAAGCGGTCGGCACGGTCGATGAGGATGGTGTTGGCGTTCGGAATGTCGATGCCGGTCTCGATGATGGTGGTGGCTAACAAGACGTCGGCCTCGCCCTTGACGAAGGCGTGCATCACCACTTCCAGGTCGTCCTTGTCCATCTGCCCGTGGCCGATAAGCACCTTGGCCTCGGGCACCAGCTCGCGGATTTTCGACGCCATCATGTCGATGGTTTTCACCCTGTTGTGCAGGAAAAACGTCTGCCCGCCGCGCTTCATCTCGCGGCGGATGGCGTCGCGGATGATGCGTTCGTCGTAGGCGCAGACGGTGGTGGAAACCGGCACCCGGTTCGGCGGCGGGGTGTCGATGGTGGACATGTCGCGCGCGCCCATCAGCGCCATGTAAAGCGTCCGCGGGATCGGCGTGGCGGATAGAGTCAGCACGTCCACCTGGCGGAAGAGCTGTTTGAATTTCTCCTTGTGCGCCACGCCGAAGCGCTGCTCTTCATCCACCACGACCAGCCCGAGATCCTTGAATTTCACGTCGCCGGAAACGAGCCGGTGTGTGCCGATGACCAGATCCACCGAGCCATCCGCCAGGCCGACGATGGTCTCTCTAACTTCTGATGCCGTGCGGAAGCGGTTGAGCAAGTCGATGCGGATCGGATAGTCCGACATCCGCTCGCGGAAGGTCCGCCAGTGTTGTTCTGCCAGAACCGTGGTCGGCACCAGAATGGCGACTTGTTTGCCGCTGGTGATCGCCTTGAACGCGCCGCGGATGGCGACTTCGGTTTTGCCGAACCCCACGTCGCCGCAGATCAACCGGTCCATCGGGCGCGGGGATTCGAGGTCGAGCTTCGTCTCGTCGATCGCGCGGCGCTGGTCGGTTGTCTCGGTGTAATGGAACGAGCGCTCGAACTCCCACATCCAGCGCGAATCCGGCGGATGGGCGAAACCGACTTCTCCCTGCCGCTCGGCCTGCACCCGCAGCAACTGCGCGGCATAGTCCATGATGGATTTCTCCGCCGCCTTGCGTGCGGTCTTCCACGCCGCTCCGCCGAGTTTGTTAAGTTCCGGCGTCTTGCCGCCGAGGCCCACGTATTTCCCGACCAAGTGTGCCTGCTCCAGCGGCACGCCGAGTTGCACGCCGTCGCGGTATTCCAAAACCAGCTCGTCGCCCTCGTCGCCCTGCTGGATGCCTTTGAAGCGACCGATGCCGTATTCGTAATGCACCACCAGATCGCCCTCTTCCATCTCGTCGATGGTCGCGCGGGCCCTTGCTGCGCGGGCTTTTTCCAACAGCGAACGCCGTGGTCCACCGGGCGTCCGGTAGCGGCCGAACAGTTCGGATGAGGAAAGAACCGCCAGCTTGGAAACCGGCACGGTGAATCCCGCTAACAATTCTCCCCGAATCGGAATCAGCCCGAGATCGAGCTCAAGATCCTTGCCCGCAAGTTCGGCAAAGCGCTCTTGCTCGCCCTTATTGCCGAAGACCATCGCGATGTCCCAGCCGCCGCGTTTCCAGTCGTTGAGCTGACGGAAGAAATTCTCCCGTCGCGTTTCCTCCAACACAAAATCCCCCGCATCGAAAGTCCCCAGCGGACTGCCGTAACAGGCCAGCGTGTAATCCTCAGTGCTGTTATACTCCGCCGCGCCTTGGAGAATCCGCACATCGGGTTTCTCGATTTCCGCGCCGAAGGAAATGATGAGATCCGTCTTCCGCCGATAGTCTGCGACGGTCGCCTCCGACGACGGCTCGGCAAGTAACAGATCTGACTCCAGCAACTTCGCGGTCGATGCCTGCGAATCCAGATCGAACTCACGGATCGATTCCAGATTGGTGTCGAAGAACTCCAGCCGCAGCGGTTTCGCCGCCTGCCAGGCGAACAGATCGAGAATCCCACCGCGCACTGCGAACTGGCCGCGGGCGGTGACGGTGGGGACGCGTTCGTAGCCGTGGTCGGTCAGCGTTTGCGCGAGCTGGACTGGATCGAGCGCCGTGCCTGGTTTGAGCGGAGTGCGGCTGGCGCGCAGCGCCTCGGGCGAGGGAGCCTTGCCGGCAAACGCGTCGCTACCACAAATAATCACGCAGCTTTCCGAGCGGGCGAGAATTTCCAGAACCGAAAACCACTCCGCTGCGGACTCCGGATCGGCGATCGTGCCATCGCCGGTTTCCACCGGACCGTCCGGCAGCACCAGTCCGGTCACTCCCCACAATTCCAGCTCGGACGCCAGTCGCTCGCGATGCCGCGGCATGTCGGACACCAGCCACAGCCGGGTCTTTTTCCGGTCCTTCGCCGCGAGCGCGACCACCGCTGCTAGAAATGCGTGCGACGCCTCGGCGGATTGATCGAGCACGACCTCGCGGTCACCTTTGGCGAGAGGGGCCAGGCGAGCGGCGAAATCGGGCTGAGTCACGGCGCGCCGGAGCCAGCCGTGAGTAGAATCGTCCGTGTGGGACACGCGGGAGCCTTAAGGCGGTTTCTACCCCACCGCAAGGTGATACAGTCATTCCTGCCTGTTCTTCGAGCCGGGTAGGACGCACCCGGAAGATACAGGCAGGAATGCCTGTATCACGCTGAAATCACCCGACCAAATGCGCGCCTTGTGAGGGGCGGGAGGCGAAGATCTGCGGCTGGATGCCGGTGGCTTTTTCGTATTCGGAGCCGAGTGTCGCGGCGATTTCCGAGGCTTTGCGGGATTCGCAGAGGGTGACGGTGGAGCCGCCGAAGCCACCGCCGGTCATTCGGGTGCCGATGACCCCCCCGTTGCGGCCGATCTTGCGGGCGATCTCGACCATGATGTCGAGCTCCCTGCAGGAGACTTCGAAATCGTCGCGCAGCGAGTCGTGGCTGGCGGCCATGAGCGGGCCGAGCGTCTCGAAATCATTTCTAGCAAGCGCGGCGGCGGCGGCGATGGTGCGGGAAATTTCTCCGACGACGTGGCGGGAACGGCGGTTGACCGGTTCGCCGAGTTTCTCCCAGTTCGCCTGCACGTCGGCGGCGGAGACGTCGCGCCATGAGGCTTTGCCGAGAATGGCGAGGCCGTCTTCCGTGTGCTTGCGGCGGGCGGCGTAGCCTCCGTCGGAGAGCTCGTGGTGCACCATCGTGTTCGAAATGAGGACGGTGAGGTCGGGGTTTTCGAAGGGGACGAGTTCGGGCTCGCCGGTCTGACAGTCGATCAGGACGAGTCGGTTAGGTTTGCCGAAGGCGGAGGCGAACTGGTCCATGATGCCGCAGGGGACATGGGCGAAGTCGTGCTCGGCTTTCTGGCAGAGCAGGGCTTTTTCCTTGGTGTCGAGAACGGTGTCCAGCAGACCTTCAAGGAATGTGGCGGTGGCGCATTCGAGCGCGGCGGAGGACGACAAGCCCGCGCCGCCGGGGATGGAGGAGAGGATGTAGGCGTCGAATCCGGGGATGTGGTGGCCGCGGTCCTGGAAGCCGCGGATGACGCCGCGCAGGTAGTTCGCCCACTTGGGCTCGCTGGCTTCCTGCGGTTGGGTGAGGTCGAGCGTG
>CANHPN010000062.1 GCA_947462535.1 Akkermansiaceae bacterium
GCAAAGATGGTGATGTTTCGGCCATCGTTGAGGATGACGAGGAATTTTTTAAGTTGGTGAAGTTGGTTCATGGTAGTTAGTGGAGAGGATGAATGAATGAATTCGCGGCGACCGGTGATCGCCGCTACATTTTAAAAAACTAACGTTTCCGAAGGACCAACATCACACCGCCAGCGATCATCGTCAGGAGGATCGACGTGGGTTCCGGAACAGTGGCGACTCGGAACCCCACAAAAACGCCGGAAGGAACCCGAAGCTTCATCTACGTTCCTCCCATGGCTGCCACCACTCAATCCTACCAACGCTTGGAGGAGGAAGTTCTCCACCTCCCGCGTGTGGATCGTTCCCAACTGGCCAGCCGGATTCTGGAAAGTTTGGACGAGGACAAACATGAACTGAGTCCCGAATGGCGGGATGAATTACAGCGACGGATCGAGAACATCGACGCAGGAACTGCAAAACTCATTCCCGCCGAAGATCTTTGGAAAGAGGCAAGGCAACGCTTTGGCACAACCGCTTGAGCCATGCGCATCAATTATGACGACGCAGCCCGCGAAGAAGAGTCCGAAGCCGCCGAATGGTATGGGAAGCAACAAAAAACCCTCCAAACCCGGTTTCTGGCAAAATGGAAGGATGCCGAAAACCGCATGCTCGCCAGCCCGCGAATCCATCGTTGCTTCGAAGGTGACCTACGCAAGTGCTGGTTCGAGGTATTTCCCTACACGTTGGTTTTCCATATCCGGGAGGATGAATTGCGAGTCATCGCCGTCATGCCCATGAGCCGCCGCCCCGGCTACTGGAAAGGGCTGGCCGGATCGTAAAAATGGTGGTCTCCGCTTGCCTCGCCGCCACTCCTGTTTAACTTCCGCCGTCCATGCCTCCGCCCGATCCCAGTCTCGAACCCGCCATCCGCGATCCGAAAAAACTCCGCAACACCGCCCTCGTGCTCGTCGGCATCATGTTCCTCGGCGGCTGGCTGGTGCTCAAAGCCTATGAAGGTTGGTCCGTCGGCCAAGCCAAGGACGACCGCCCGGCCATCATCTACCGCATCACCCCGGAGCGGGATTTGCGGATGCTCCGCCAGGACGGCAAGACGGTCGATCTCGTCGAGCTGCGGGGCAAGGTCATCGCCGTCAACGTCTTCAGCCTGCGCGATCCGGAAATCGCCGCGCGCAGCATGGGCGTCATGAAGCGGTTGTCGGAATCCCGAGCCGCCACTGCGGATTTCCACCTCGTCTCGCTCGTCATCGATCCCCTCCCCGCAGAAAACCTTCTCGCCACCCTCACCGAAACCGCAGCCACCCACGGCATGAAATTGCCGCAGTGGTGGCTCGGCGGCAACGAGCCGAAAACCCTCCACAAGTTCATCAAGAACGAACTCAAGGCCACCACCTATCCGAACGAGAAGACCGGCAAATGGGACTACGACGCGGCCATCGTCCTGATCGACAAGAACGGCCACATCCGCCGCGCCGTGGTGCCACAGAAACAGGGCGGCCCGCCGTTCATCGCCACCTTCGACTTCGAACAAGCCGCCGCCTGGGACGCCAAGGGTGCCAAAACCGGCACCGCCAACACCAACGCCCAAGAACTCGAAGTCCTGCTCAACCAAACCATCGACAAACTACTCGCGGAACCCTTCAAAAACTGATGAAACGCAACACCACCATCGCCCTCTTCTACACCGGCGTCGCTGCGGTCTCCGTCGGCATCATCAGCCTAGCCATGTGGCTGCGGCCGGGACTGGACACTCCCTATCAGGCACCGGTGACCGACACCGGCAAGGAAACCCCGCCTCAGTGGTTTGAAATCGCCAAGGATCTATCCGCCGTCAACCAGGACAACCAGCCGGTCAAGCTCTCCGACCTGCGCGGCAAGGTCTGGATCGCCGCCGAGTTCTTCGCGATCTGCCCGCACTGCGCCGTCCGCAACGGCGAGGAGCTGCGGAAACTCTACGACGAGTTCGGCAAGCATCCGGATTTCCACATCACCTGCATCTCCGTGGACCCGGAAAACGACAAGCAGGAGAGGCTCGCCGACTACGCGAAAGCCCTCAGCGCCGAGACGAAGAACTGGTGGTTCCTCAACGCCGGCGACGCCAAGACCACCCACCAGTATCTCGAAAAGGAACTCAAGTTCTTCGGCATCCGCGAGCGCACCGACCCGCTCGACATCGAGGCCAACGGCAAATACGCGCACGACCTCGGCTTCATCCTGGTGGACCGCGATTTCAAGGTGATCGGCAAGTGGCCGCTCGCCGACGCCCGCTCCGAGGAAGGCAAGAAGCTCGATCCGAATCTCTACCAGAAGCTCAAGGACGAGCTATTCGGCCGCATCCGCGCGGAACTTGAAAAAAACGAAACACCCGGCATCTAATGAACGACGAACGCAACCAATGGCTCGCCCGCCCGCCGCAGGAGGAGCTCTCGAAAAAACTCGGCCTCGCCGCATGGATTCTATCCGCCGCAGTGCTGCTGCTCGTGGTGGTCATGCAGAAGGTCAAGCTGCCGCTGCCGGAAGGCTGGAGCACCACCTTCCTGCCGCCGCTCCACGCCGGGATCAACGCGCTCGCCGCCCTGGTGCTGCTCGTCTCCGTGATCTTCATCAAGCTCGGCAATGTCCGTCTGCACCGCGTCACCATGGTCTTCGCCATGTTCCTCTCGGTGCTGTTCCTCCTTTTCTACGTCGCCTATCACATGACCAACGACCCGACCCGCTACGGCGGCACGGGCACCATGCGCACGGTTTATTTCCTCCTGCTTGTCACCCACATCGTCTCCGCGGCGGTGAGCCTGCCGTTCATCCTGTTCACCTTCATCGCCGGTTGGACCAACCGCTTCGCCGCCCACCGCAAGCTCGCCCGCTGGGTCTTCCCGCTGTGGCTCTACGTCGCCGTCACCGGCCCGGTCTGTTACTGGATGCTGAGACCGTATTATTGAGGCTCGACTACATACGAAGACTCACAGTTCACCGCCGGTAAAGCACGTCGCTCCGCCGGTTGTTATACGGAGTGATGTCCTGCCCCATCGCTCCGAAATCCAGCGCTGAGCTGACTTGGAGCGGCTCGTTTTTCGGCAGGCCGCCCAGCCGGACAGGCATCGAGAAATTTTGCACCGCTCCGGGGGCGAGGGTCGTCACATTGAACTGACGGCTGCCGATGGGCGTGGTGATTTCCACGAGCGTATTGACTAGGACAGCGGTGCCGCGGTTTTGCACGGTGACTTGGATCTCGTCGCTGGCAGCGGGATCGCTGGATTTCAAAATCTGCTGGTGGGTGATGGCGGCGTCGATGATTCCCGGGACGCCGCGGCTCATGACGCGGCCCATGTCGATGATGCCCACGCCGTATTCGGAATCCGGCCCCGGAATGCCGGCCTCGTTCGAATAGTTCATGACGATTTCCGCCGCCTGGCTGGCGCTCATCGTGACGCCGGCACCGCAGGACATCGTCGCCGCGATAGCTCCGGCGACGATGGGCGCGCTGGCCGAGGTCCCGCTGATCCGGGCGTAGCGATTTCCCGGCCAGGCCACGTTGAGTGAGTGGCCGGGCGCGGTGACGGAGAGATAGGTGCCGTAGTTGGAAAACTCCAGGTGTTCGCCGCGCGCGTCCACCGCACCGACACTGATGACGCTCGGATAGGCCGCCGGATAGGAGGCGTCGGCCTGCTCGGAATTTCCCGATGCCGCGACGATCAGAACTTGCCGCGCGTGGGCGTAGAGCACGGCGTCCTCGATGAGCGGATTGTTCTCGGTGGTGCCCATCGAAATATTGATGATCTGCGCCCCGGCGTCGATGGCGGCGATAATGCCGGCGGCGAGCGCGAAGGAGTCGGCCTTTCCCGACTCGTCGGCGACCCGGATAGAGATGATTTCCGCCGCCGGAGCGACTCCGGGCGCGGACGGATCATTGCCCGCGATCAGCGAGGCGACCGCCGTGCCGTGGCCGCGGGTTTTGCTCAAATCCTGCGGGAAAGGTTTGATCTCGATGGATTTCATAAGCCCCGGCAGCGCGGGATGCGGGACGACGCCGGTGTCGAGCACCGCGATTCTAACTCCGGCACCCCAGTTGGAATTGTCCGAGGTGATGCCGAGCCACGGCAGCAGTCCGTCGCCGAATCCGACGAGCTCGTCCTGATAGCCGCTACTAACCGGAGTCGGGGCGGGCACGGAGGGCAGCGAATCGTAGGCGCTGATGTTTTCCCCGGCCAAAAGGTTGGAGAGATCCGACCACTCGTCGTAGCCGAGACGGACGGCTTTGAGCGGGTCCAACCGGGCTATCAGGCGGGTCTTGCCGCCGCTCTCGAGCGCGAACAGGAAGTTGCCGTAAGTTTCCTCCGAGGGAAAACGCAGGATCACCTCGCCCGGCTCGCTGCTGGCGAAAATCTCCACGGTCGTGCCATCCCGGAACTCGTCGCGGACGAGGTGTCTCGCCGGCGGCGGGGCCTTCGACCTGGCAGACGCCGCGACTTCCCGGAGCGGTCGCTCCAACTGGCCGCGCACAGCGGTCCCATCTGTATCCCGGAACGCCCACCACCCCAGGAGGCCGCAGAACGCGACGATTCCGAAGGTGATAGAATGCCGTAAATTGGGTTTCATGGATCGGTCCGGAGACGGAGTGTTGAGCGGATCTTCAAATCATCCTGCAATCTCGGAAAGTTTGCGGCAGCCATTCCATCCCACAAAAACCGCCGCTTGCAAAGCAGCAATAAGCCTACAGTCAGACGCTCTCCAGCGCCAGATAGGCCTCGATTTCCCGAGACGGGTCGTGAGCGCGCATGAGAGCCTCGCCGATGAGCACTGCGTTGGCCCCCGCTTCGAGTACTCGGCGGGCGTCCTCCACGGACTTGATCCCGCTTTCGGAAACGAGCAGCACATCGTCCGGGACTTCCTCGGCGAGCTGCTCGGTGGTGGCGAGATCGACGGCGAAAGTCTTCAAATTCCGGTTGTTCACACCGATGAGGTCGGCGCCGAGTTCGAGCGCGCGCTCCATTTCCCGGAGGTCATGGACCTCGACGAGCACGTCGAGCGAGAAGGATTTCGCCTCGTCGTAAAGGCGGCGGAGTGTTTCGTCATCGAGCGCGGCGACGATGAGCAAGATCGCGTCGGCACCGGTGACGACGGCTTCGTGGATCTGCACCTCGTGGATCATGAAGTCCTTGCGGAGCAGCGGGGCATCGGAAAATTTCGAGATTTGCGAGAGATAGGCGAGCGAGCCTTGGAAATATTGTTCGTCGGTAAGGATCGAGAGGCACGACGCGCCGCCGTCCAGATAGCGCTTCGCCTGGCGGACGGGATCGAAGTCCGGATCGATCAAACCGACGGAGGGCGATGCCTTTTTCACCTCGGCGATGACGCCGAGCCGGCCGGGCCCGCGGTCCAGCGCGGCGCGGAAGCCGCCGAAGTCATTGCGCTGGAGGGCACCGGCGCGGAGCAGCGCGGCGCGCGGCATGAGCGCGGCGACTTCGAGATGTTTGGTGGCGATGATTTCGGCGAGCTTGTCGGACATGCGTGCGGCAAAGGAAACTCAGTGCCGGAAAAATGAACATGGAAAATTTGTGAATTTTGGCTTGCCCGTGATCCGGCCCCATGTAGAAAGCCGTCGACGCGTTTTCCGACGCGGGCGTAGCTCAGTGGTAGAGCGCCACCTTGCCAAGGTGGATGTCGTGAGTTCGAATCTCATCGCCCGCTCCAATTTTTTCAGGAGCGCATTTTCCTCACGCAATCACCGATGTTCGTCTGGTCGAAACTCTCCGCCGCAAAGTGGATGGACGCATGGGAAGAACGGTTCGCAGGAAATCCGAACCTGGTCATCGAGATGATCAAAGGTGGCAAATCCATCCGCGTCCGGCTTTTCTGCGCCAGCCAAAAGGAAGCCGACGCCATCGTCGCCCGATTCGGAGGCAGCGTACGAAAAATGGCCACCGCCGATTGGGACAAACCCGTCGAAGCCCCCCGCCCCGTCAAGGTGCGCGACGTTTTCGTCCTAACGGCGGAAAAACGCCCTAGGGAACTCGCCGCGCTGAAAAAGGCGAATCCGAAGCGCGAGATCATCGTGATCCCGCCTGAAATGGCTTTCGGCACCGGCGACCATGCGACCACATCGACCTGCCTGCGTCTGCTCGTGGACGTCGCCCGCGCCCGCAAAGGCACGGCCTGGACGGTCGCCGATCTCGGCACCGGCACCGGCGTGCTGGCCATCGCCGCGAAGAAGCTCGGCGCGGGAGAAACCTTCGCCTGTGATTTCGACCCGTTCGCCGTCGCCGTCGGCATCCGCAACATCGAGCGCAACGGCACGCCGGACATCCTCATGAAGGAACAGGACGTCCTGAAATGGAAGCCGCGCAAAAAGGGCTACGACGTCGTGCTCGCCAACTTGTTTTCCACCATTCTGATCGAAGCCTGGCCGGTGATCGCGAAATCGCTAGCTCCCGGCGGCGACCTGATTGTTTCCGGCATCCTAGCGACCCAGGCGTGGGACGTTTTCAAAGCCGCCGCCGCCAGCGGACTCGGCTTCACCAAGGTGGTCAAGAAGGGCAAATGGGTAACCGCGCACGGCGGGCATCTAGCGGATTTGATCGCAGCGGAGCAATAGAACCTCGCATCGCGCTGATTGACACGGATTGATGGAAGAGTCTGGATTCATCATCTCTGCTAATCCGTAAGTCCGCTCAATCAGTGGTTTCTCTTGGCTGTTTCAGGGGTTGTTGACACGGGCGAGAAGCAAGGGACACGGGCGAATCCGAGTCGGCCAGCATTTGGGGCTTGTGTGGCTCGACTGGAGTCGCGTGTGGCTCGACCCGAGCGGCCTGTTGCTTGACCGGGGTCGGGCCCGCCCTGGATGTTCGACTCTTAGCCGATCAAGCCGTCGACCTAAAGAAAACCTCGTGTCCAGCCATCCGTTAATCCGTGGTAGAAAAGACACAGAACCTCCAGTTGAACTGCGGATTCTAGGTTAATGGTGATGGAATCAGTGGTTTTTCTTTCTCTGGAGTGGATCGTCAGGTTTTTGATGGGAATGGCTATCACTTCTGGCAGCGCGGGCACCAATACGTCGCGCGCTGGCCGAGAACCGCGTGGCGGACCGGAGTTTCGCAGCTGCGGCAGGGCTCGCCTTTGCGGTCGTAAACGAAGAGCCGCTGTTTGAAATAACCGGGCTGGCCGTCGGAGTTGAGGAAGTCCCGCAAGGTTGTCCCGCCTTCCTCGATGGAGGCGGCGAGAACCTGGCGGATCGCGGCGACGAGTTTTTCCAAACGCGGTCTCGTGAGCTTGTTGGCTGAGAGACCCGGCCGGATGCCGGCGCGGAACAGGGCCTCGGAAGCGTAGATGTTTCCCACGCCGACGACGGTTTTCGCATCCATGATGACGAGCTTGATCGCGGCGGAGCGTCTCGCGCAGGCGCATTTGAGATGCTCCACGGTGAATGCCTCTTCCAACGGTTCCGGGCCGAGGTCTTTCAACAATGCGTGCGCCATCGGGTCGGATTCCATCAGCCGCAGCACCAGTCCGAAGCGCCGGGGATCGTGGAAGCGCAGCTGCTTGCCATTTCCCAGCGTGATGCCGACGTGGTCGTGCTTTTTCCAACTCTCCTTTGGATCGATCACCCGCAAACTGCCGGACATGCCGAGGTGGATCAGCAGCGTGGAGCCGTCGTCGATTTCAAGTAACAGATACTTCGAGCGCCTCGTCACGCCCCGGATCTTGCGCCCTTCGATCTCCATGATGTTCTCCGAAACCGGCTGGCGCAGATCACGGCGCCGGACGATCAGCTCGGCCATCCGCGCGCCCGTGACGTGCGGCTCAATGCCGCGGCGGGTGGTTTCGACTTCGGGGAGTTCGGGCATGATTCAATGACGGGCGTGACGGAAAACAGCCAGCACGAGTCGCGCGCCGCCGTCGAGGAAGAACCCATGCCGGACCGCGCAGCTTCATTCGTCAGGCCCGCGTGACCCAGCGCAACTTCGCAGCACTGCTCCTCGGATTCAAGCGCCGCTCTTCGGGGCCGGCGGTGATGGGGCCGTCGCTCATTTCCGAATAGATCCCGTCGCGGATGCCGGCTCTCATCGACTGTTTCACCCGGCGGTCCTCGCCCGAATGGAAGGTGAGAATGGCCGCGCGCGCGCCCGGCTTCAAACACTTGGGCAGGCCCCGCAGAAACGCGTCGAGGGCGGTGAACTCCTCGTTGACCGCGATCCTAACCGCCTGGAAGACCCGGCGCACGGTGAGCTCCCGCTCGTCCTCGTCGCTGATGCGGACGGACTCGCGGATCGCCCGTGCAAAGGCGACGGTGCTGGAAAACCGAGTTCCCGCGAGAGCAAGTGCGATGGATTCCGCACGGGGTTCGTCCGCATGCTCGTGAAGGGCGGTTTCGAGTTTCTCGATACTGACTTTCGCCAACCAGTCAGCAGCGGATAGGCCGCGGCTTGGATTCATCCGCATGTCGAGCGGGCCGGCGGCTTTGAAGCTGAAGCCGCGTGATGGGTCGTCGAACTGCATCGAGGAGCAGCCGAGATCAGCGAAAATGAAATCCACCTCCGCCAAGCCGCGTTCTGCCAGAACTTTGGCGATGCCGGCGTAGTTCGAGCGCACCGCTTCGAAACGACCCTCGCCGAAGCCCATCGCGCGCAAGCGGGCGGCGGTTTTCGGAAGCTCCAACGGATCAAGATCCAGGCCGATGAGTTTTCCATCGGGAGCGATTTTCTCCAGAATCCTCAAAGCATGGCCGCCGTAACCGAGCGTCGCATCCACGCCGGTCATACCGGGTTCTAACTTGAGAGTTTCGAGGCATTTGTCCGTCAGGATCGGGATGTGCGAGCCCGCAGGCGTCTTGCCGGAGGCGATGACCTTGGCGACCGTCTCGCCGTAGCGGGCGGGGTCGTGCTCCTTGTATTTGTCCTCGAAACGGCGGGGGTTTTTCCCGCTGTAGCGCTTGCGCCGCGGCGGGCGCGGGGATTCGTCGTCGCTCACAGTTCGGAGTATTTCAGGTTGTTGCCGCGGGATTTCTCCACCGGATAGCGGACGTCGTTGCGGGCGATCTTCGCCTGCATGACATCGCCGAGGTTCATGCCGAGGTTGTCGGCGAATTCAAATAACAGGATCGCGACGTCGGCGATCTCGGAGGCGATTTCCTCGCGGTTTTTTTCCAAGCGTTTTTCGATCTGCTCTTCCTGCTGCCAGACGAAATGCTGCATCAGCTCCCCGGCCTCGGCGGCGATCGCCACGGCGAGATCCTTGGCGTTGTGATATTTCCGCCACTCGCGGGCGTCCACGAAATCTTGGATTTGCGCGGTCAGTTCGGCTATGGAATCGCTCATGCGGAGGTTTTAGGGGGTAAGCCCGGTGACTGCGAGGATTTATAGGTCAATGTAAGGTGACGATGGCCGCAGCGTTGATTTGGAGTGCGCGGGATTTGCGGACGGAGATTGGTTAAAGGTGCGAGACAGATTCCTCAATCCGTGAAGGTGTTGGAGGTTACCTGCTGGCAAGAATCATGAGAGGCGGCGCTTGATGCAAAGGCACATGAAAAAGCCGCCTGCGGGTGAACGCAGGCGGCTTGGGTGATTGTTTGCAGGAAGGATTATTCTCCGGCCACTTCGACGACCGCTTCGGATGCCTTCTTCTTCGCTGCTTTTTGAGGAGCAGGAGCTTCGGGGGCTTCCGTGGCGGCGACTTCCTCGACAGGAGCCCCTTCACCGGCGGCGGCGCGATCAACCCACTCGATGATCGCCATCGGTGCGGAGTCGCTCATGCGGGCACCGAGCTTTGTGATGCGGCAGTAACCGCCCTGGCGATCCTTCGAAGCGGGTGCCGTTTCGGAGAAAAGTTTCTGGACGGTCTCCTTCTGGCGAAGGAAGGCGATGGCCAGGCGGCGGGAGTGCAGATCGTCGCGCTTGGCGAGGGTGATCAGCTTTTCCGCGACCGGACGAAGCGCCTTGGCTTTTCCGAGGGTGGTTTTAATGCGGCCATGCTCGATCAGGCTGATTGCCAAGTTGGCAAGCAGGGCCCGGCGGTGCGAGGCGTTACGTTTGAGTTTAACTGTTTTGCTGCGATGTCTCATCGGTTGCTTCCGTTTCTAGATTTAAAGGTTAGTCGTCAAGGTTTTGAGCGATCAGATCGGCAAGGCCGACCGGAGCTTCGTCTTCGGCACCGAGGCGCGGGCCGCGTGATGCTGCGGCAGGGCCGGAAAGCAGCGAGGATTCGAAGGTCATTCCGAGGCCGAGGCCTAGCTCGACGAGCTTGTCCTTGATCTCGTTGAGGGACTTTTTGCCAAAGTTGCGATACTTGAGCATTTCCGCTTCCGACTTCATCGCGAGCTGGCCCACCGAGGTAATGTTCGCGTTGTTGAGGCAGTTGGCGGCACGCACCGAGAGTTCGATTTCGTTGACCGACATGTTGAGAAGCTTCTTGAGAGCGGCGTTCTCTTCGCTGGACTCGGCTGGTGCTTCTTCGAAGTCCACTGCGTTTTCGTCGTAGTTGACGAACACGTCAAGGTGGTGACGGAGAATCGCGGAGGCTTGGAGAAGCGCGTCCTGCGGGGTGATGCGGCCGTCGGTCCAGATGTCGAGGATCAGCTTGTCGAATTCGGTCATCTGACCGACGCGGGTGCTTTCCACCGAGTATTTCACGCGGGTGACCGGCGAGAAGATCGAGTCGATGGCGATGACGCCGATCGGTTGGTCCTTGCGCTTGTTTTCGTCACCGGTGGAGAAGCCGCGTCCGACGCGGACTTCGAACTCGCAGTCGAACTTCACCTTCTTGTCGAGGGTGCAGATGACCTGGTCCTTGTTGACGATGTCGTAAATGTGATCGGCATGAATGTCGCCGGCGGTGACGACACCTTCTTTCTCCACCTTGATGGTGAGAATGCGTGGCTCCTTCTCGTTGTGGCTGAACTTCACCTTCTTGAGGTTGAGCACGATGTCGGTGACATCTTCCACCACACCAGGAAGGCTGGAGAATTCGTGCTGGACGCCCGCGATGCGGACGGAAGTGATGGACGCGCCTTCCAAAGAGGAAAGGAGAACGCGGCGGAGGGAGTTGCCGATCGTGTGGCCGTATCCGCGCTCGAATGGCTCGGCGATGAATTGGGCGTAGGTATCGGTGGCGGTGTCCTCGTTGCGAACGAGGCGGTTAGGGAGCTCGAAACGAGCGAGTTTGACTGCTGACATGTTATTTCTTGGTTGCCGGGTTACCCTCTTGCGGGCGGAAAGTCCCAAAAAGGGACTCTCAGAGGACCGACGGCGTGGTGCGACTGCCCGCGGGAGCGCGACTAAATGACGGCGCGGGGCTGCTTGCAAAGCATTTTTTCCACGATTTTCCGGCCTGAGTTACCATTTCGGCACTATTTCCTCACTTTTATGAAAAAAAACCTAGATTTTCTATCAGGGGGGAATATCGTCCCGGAGCAATCCACCAACAAAAACATATGAAATCTAAAAAGAACCTAACCCGATTCACCTACGAGACCGCAGCATTCGAAGGATGGCGCTTGTGCATCAGCCGAGCCGGCACGACCTTCACCCGTTACTTCCCTGACAAGAAGTTCGGTGGCGGTAAGAAGTCCTTGGCTGCCGCCGAGAAGACCTTGGCCGAGCTCAAGGTAATCATCGAAGGTGCCAAGCGCGTTGACAACAAACTGACCCCAACCACCATCAAGAAGGCTGAAAAGCTCCTTGCGGACGCGGTCTAAAGCGAAAACTCCGGGATTCTGGGAATTTCAGGGTTTGCGCCGTGCCCAATGCGCGACAAGTTCAGCACATGCCGGACCTGAAAGCTTCCGTAATCCATTGGTTTCGCCGCGATCTGAGAATTGCGGATAACACGGCCTTGTGCCGCGCGGCGAAACCCGGACTTCCCGTTATTCCTGTTTATATTCTAAGCGACTGGCGTGGCGTCCATTCCTGGACGGGACCGAATCGCCAGTATTTTCTTTGTGGCTCGTTGGAGTCGCTGGACAAGAACCTCGAAACCCTCGAAGGCCGCCTGATCATCCGCCAAGGCCGGGCCGTTGACGAACTCCGGAAACTCATCAAGGAGAGCCGGGCCGTTGCGGTTCATTTCAACGCCGATCCCGATCCTTTCGGGAAATCCGTCGAAAAATCGGTGCGGGACTTGTGCGCGGAGCTCGGAGTGGAATGTCACGCCCACGCGGACGCCACCTTGCACGGGCCGGACGAGGTTTTGACCCAAAGCGCGCTGCCATACCGGGTTTACACGCCTTATAGCCGGAACTGGCTCGGACTGCCGAAGCCGTCACCGCTCGCGAAACCGCCGGTGCTGCGGACTCCGGCCGGGATCAAATCGCTGCCGCTGCCCACCATCGCGGTCTGGGATCTGGAAATCCCCGCGACCCAGATCGTGGAGCCCGGCGAACGGTCGGCCCGCGAGCGCTTGAAGCGCGCCATAGCCGGAAAAATCCAGAATTACGCTGCGAAACGGGATTTCCCGGCGGCGGATGGCACCTCACGGATTTCCCAGGACCTGCGGCTCGGCCTTGTTTCCATCCGCACCGTCTATTCCGAAGTGATGAAAGCCCGCGCGGCCGCCGACGTCGCGGGACGGGCCGGAATCGACGTTTTCATCAAGGAACTCGCATGGCGGGAGTTCTATTTCGCGATCCTCCACCATTTCCCCAACGTGCTCGACGAGGAATTCAACGCCGATTGGCGCGGCCTGCCCTGGGACGAACCGGACCAACGGTTCGAGGCATGGAGAGAGGGACGCACCGGTTTCCCGATCGTCGATGCCGGAATGCGCGAGCTCAAGGCCACCGGATTCATGCACAACCGGCTGCGCATGATCACCGCGATGTTTCTCACCAAGGATCTGCACATCGACTGGAAACAGGGCGAATCGTGGTTCATGCAACAACTCGTCGATGGCGAAATCGCCTCGAACAACGGCGGCTGGCAGTGGTCGGCGGGCACCGGAGCGGACGCGGCACCGTATTTCCGGATCCAAAATCCGTGGTCCCAAAGCGCCCGCTATGACCCGGACGGTAATTATATAAGAAAGTGGGTGCCCGAGCTCGCGAAAACCCACCCGTCCCGCCTGCACGAAGCGCCGAAGGACGGACGCCCCATCGCCCCGGACTATCCCCTGCCCTGCGTGGATCACAAAACGGAACGCGAGCGGACCCTGGCGATTTTCAAAACCCACCGCGCGGCCGGCCGCTGACTAATTTCCCGCCTGCTTCATCAAGCGCCCGGCGATTTCCTTCAAATCCTCCACCGGAATTGCGAAACTCTCCGCGCGGTTCGCCCGCGCGATGTTCATCCCGACGCAGCGCCCGTCGAGATCGAGCAACGGCCCGCCCACCACCGACCTGCTGCCGAGGATGTCGTGCTGCATCACCCGCGGAAATCCGCTGCGCCGCGGGGAAAACTCGCCGCTCATCTGATCGTTGCGGTTCATCTGCTCGGTGAACATCTCGCCGCGGGCGGCAAGTCTAACATTCACCGTGATTTCCTCACCCGCCCTGCGGTAAATCATTTTCACCGTGCTGCCGGCCTTGCGGTCCTTCAGCACCTCCGCGATATCCTCGACCTTCTTCACCTTCTTGCCCTCGATCGATAAAATCACGTCGCCCTTCTGCAAGCCGGCCTCCTTCGCGCCGCTCTTTTCGTTCACCGCGTCCACTTCGAGAACTTTCGACTTGCCGTTGAGCACCACCCCGAGCGCGGCACCGCCTGCTGCGGGAATCTCGCGGATCTTCGCGCTGACGATCCCGGCTAACAAGCGCCTCGCCGTGCGGGTCGTCGCGCCGTTCGCCACCACCCAGGTCCCCTGCGGCACCTCGCTCGTCGGCGCGAAAACGACCGGCACCAGCCCGCTCGCCCCGATTTTCAAAAGCGCCACGTCCCACGTCGGGTCCACCGTCAGCAGCTTCACCTCGCGGTAATGCATCTGGTCCACAGTCACCGCGAGCGCCTTCGCGTCGAGAACCTCGCTAGCCTTGGTTAGAACATGCCCGTTCGCGGAAATCACCACGCCGTAGGCGATCTCCTTGCGGCCATCCAGAATCACCGCGCTCGAGGTTTGCAGGACCAGGCGCTGCGGTTCGAAAGCCGCCACCACCGCCGTGCCCGTGGTCCGGTAGGCGGAATCCAGGCTTTGCTGGCCGGCTGCGGACAGCATCAGACCGGCGCTTGCGATTGGGAGAATCCAGTTAGCGTTCACCGAGATCGAGGGTAAATGTTTTGGCTTTGCCGCCGCGCTCCGTTTCGAGATTGAGCTCGTCCCCGGCCGACATTTCCTTGAGAAGCTCCTGCATCTGCTCGCGTTTCTCCAACGCCACGCCGTTCATTTTCATCAGGACGTCGCCTTCCTTGATCCCCGCTGCCTGCGCCGGACTCTTGTCGCCCACTTTCGTCACCCGCAGGCCGCCTTCCGTCCGGGCCTCCGTCGCCAGGCCTAGAAAACCGTTGCCCTTCACCGGCTTCTCCGCGTACGGCCCCTCGCCGATGAACTCCCCCTTCAACATCTCTTCCCAGTTCGCGATGAATTCCGCCACCGGCACATGCATGTTCACCTGCACCTGCGCGCCGACACGCGAGTGGATGGCTACCAGTTTCCCCGTCAGATCGAACAACGGCCCGCCCGAATCACCGCCGATCAGCATGCAGTCGGATTGAAACGTCGAGTTGGCGATCCGCACTAACCGGCCCAGCCTCACCACCAATCCGCGCTCCTTGTCGAAGCCGCCCGAGTGCCCCAGCGAGAAAACCCAGTCGCCGAGCCTGGTCGTTTCCGCGCGGTCGATTTCCACGAAAGGATAAGTCCCCTGCTCCGTGATCCGGATCATCGCCGCGTCATTGTCCGCCACCAGCCCCAGCGTTTCCGCCCTCAGCCGGGTGCCGTCCTCCAGGATCACCGCCACCTTCTTGTTCACCCCGGTGGCGACGTGCGCCGCCGTTAGGACGAGCCCATCCGCCGAGACGATCACTCCAGTCCCCGAACCTTCCTTGATCTCGATGCACACGGTCGCCGCCCGCGCTTTGGGCAGCGCGTCGCCCACTGCCGTCTGGATCGCTTCCAGATCCTTGCGGTTTTCAGGCACCTTCAGGTCGTTCACATACGCCCGGCCCTCCTGAGCGATGGCGCACCACGGCAGCAGCGCCAGCAGCGGGAAAATCCATGATGACTTCATCGTGTAGGTGAAGCGCCAGTCTATCGGCATCCTGTCTTTCGCGCAACTCATGGCTGTGCGATTTTACGGAATAATCCGACCCATTCCCGGCCCGCCCGTCCCGGAA
>CANHPN010000063.1 GCA_947462535.1 Akkermansiaceae bacterium
AAAACTTATGAGATCCTCGGCCAGCACGTCGTCCACGTCGAAGTCCCCGTCGGTCCCGGCCGCGACACCGCGCGGATGGTCACCATCGCCGCGCTCGACCAGCAGCTCCGCCGCCTCGGCTACAACATGGCCGACGAGTTCAACCAGAAGCTGCTCAGCCACATGTCCGGCGGCAAGTGATTCACCCCGAAAACCATTCACACCATGCGAATTCTCACACCGCTTCTTCTATCACTCCTCACCGCCGCTCTTCACGCCGCGCCGCTCGCTTCCCTGCCCCTCTGGCCGGAAGGCGCGCCCGGTGCCCTCGGCGACAAGGATGACGACAAACCGACCCTCACCGCCTTTCTCCCCGCACCGGAAAAGGCGACCGGAGCCGCCATCGTCATCTGCCCCGGCGGCGGTTACGGCGGACTCGCGCCGCATGAGGGAGCGGGTTACGCCGGATGGCTCGCGGAAAATGGAATCGCAGGTATCGTCTTGAAATACCGCCTCGGCTCCAAGGGCTACCGCCACCCCGCCATGCTCAACGACGCCGCCCGCGCCGTGCGCCTCACCCGCTCCAAAGCGGACGAATGGAAGATCGACGCGAAACGCGTGGGCATCATGGGCTCCAGCGCCGGCGGCCATCTCGCCTCCACGCTGCTCACCCACTTCGATGCCGGAAAAGCCGACGCCACCGATCCGGTCGAGCGCCTCAGCTCGCGCCCCGATCTCGGGATTCTTTGTTACGCCGTCATCTCCATGGGGCCGAACACGCACGGCGGCTCCAGGAAAAAACTGCTAGGCGACAGCCCTTCGCCGGAACTCGTCGAACTCCTCTCCAACGAAAAGCAGGTCACCCGGGAAACTCCCCCCTGTTTCATCTGGCACACCTGGGAGGACAGCGTGGTAAAAGTGGAAAACTCGCTCGATTTCGCCGCCGCGCTGCGCAAGAACGGCGTGCCCTTCGACCTCCACGTCTATCAAAAAGGCGGCCATGGCATGGGACTCGGCGGCGAGCAACACCCCTGGGCCGCCGACTGCCTCTTCTGGCTCCAAGCGCAGGGCTTCGCGAAGTAGGGTTCAGAAGAGAAGACGCTCCGCAAGCATTCAACCATCGGTGATGGAGCAGGATTTCCTCAAGCCCGCGCCGGACGACTTCGGCAAAGCTCGTTTCATTCTCCGCATTTCCCCGAAATTTGCGGTTTGCAAGTCGGCTTTCCCGGACTTGAATCCCGCCCCGCCCATGAGCCATCCAACCTTCCGCATTGCCATCGGAGCCGACCACGGCGCCGTCGATCTGAAAAACGCCGTCGTCAAGCACCTGAAGGAGGTCGGTCACGAGGTCCGCGACTTCGGCACGCAGACGACCGAGTCCGTCGATTACTCGGATTACGCGAACCTCGTCGCCCGCAATGTGGGGGACGGCTCTTACGATTTCGGCATCCTCGCCTGCACCTCCGGCGTCGGCATGAGCATCGCCGCTAACCGCCACCACCACGTGCGCGCGGCAAGCGTCCGCTCGGTCGAGGAAACGGTGACGACCCGCGAGCACAACGATTCGAACGTGCTCTGCCTCAGCGGAAAATTCACGGACGAAGCGACCGCTGTCGCCATGGCAGATGCGTTTCTCTCCACCCATTTCGCCGGCGGACGTCATCAAGCGCGCGTCTGCAAATCCTCCGGCAGCCGCATCGCAGTGACAGATCCGGCGATCTACGCCGCGATCACGGCGGAGGAGCACCGCCAGCGCAATAACATCGAGCTGATCGCTTCGGAGAATTTCACCTCGCCCGCCGTGATGGAGGCGCAGGGCTCCGTCCTCACTAACAAATATGCCGAAGGTTATCCCGGCAAGCGCTGGTATGGCGGATGCGAAAACGTGGATGTCGTCGAGCAGCTCGCGATCGACCGCGCGAAGGAGCTCTTCGGCGCGGAACACGCCAACGTCCAGCCGCACTCCGGCTCGCAGGCGAACACCGCGGTCTACTTCTCGGTGCTCAAGCCGGGCGACAAGATTTTCACGATGGACCTCGCCCACGGCGGCCACCTCACCCACGGCCACAAGGCGAATTTCTCCGGCCGTTTCTACGCGGTGACGCACTACGGAGTTTCGCCTGACGACGAGCGCATCAACTACGACGAGCTCGAAAAAACCGCCCGCGAACTCAAGCCCGCGCTGATCACCGTGGGAGCTTCCGCTTACTCGCGGATCATCGATTTCGAGCGCATGGGCAAGCTCGCCCGCGAGGTTGGTTCCTATCTGTTTGTGGACATGGCGCACATCGCCGGCCTCGTCGCCGCCGGCCTGCATCCGAGCCCGTTCCCGCACGCGGATTTCGTCACTTCCACCACCCACAAGTCGCTCCGCGGCCCGCGAGGCGGCATTATTCTGTGCAAGGAAGAGTTCGCGAAAAAAATCGACTCCCAAGTCTTCCCCGGCATCCAGGGCGGACCGCTGATGCACGTCATCGCCGCCAAGGCCATCTGCTTCGGCGAGGCGCTCAAGCCGGAGTTCAAAGATTACTCCGCGCAAGTCATCAAAAACGCCCAGGCCATCGCCGCGCGGCTCACCCATCACGGTTTCCGCATCTGCTCCGGCGGCACGGACAACCACGTGATGCTCGTCGATCTCCGGAACAAGAACCTCAACGGCACCGACGCCTCGCACGCGCTCGATGAAGCGGGCATCACCGTCAATAAAAACGGCATCCCCTTCGACACCGGCAGCCCGATGAAACCCAGCGGCATCCGCATCGGCACGCCCGCCGTCACCACCCGCGGGATGAAGGAAAAGGACGTCGAGCAAGTCGCCGATTTCATCCACGAAGCCCTTGCGGATCACACCAACGTGGAAAAAATCCACGCGATCCGCGAGCGGGTTTTCGCGTTCAATCGCCAGTTTCCGCTGCCTTGGTGAGCGGGCCTTAAAGTAGTCCTGGACTACTTTCCTGCGGCTTCAGTCTTCCAGATAGAAAAGCAGGTCGCTGAGGGTGTCCAGGGTAGTGCACAGCTGATCCCAATCCCGGGCATCGATGGCCACCGGCACTGCGGCGAGGCTGGCGCGGATGGCGGCGGCATCGGCTTCGGCCACGCCTTGTTCGAGGAGTTTTCCGGCGCGGTTACGCAGGCTCTTGGCGGAGGCGAGCAGCGCGGCGGAATTGGCGGGGGCCTCGACTTCAGAAGCGGATGCGGCGGTGGTTTCTCCGCTTGGCCAAGGAATGATATCGGCGTCTTGGAAATCGTCATCCTCATCAGGGAAGGCGGCGTCCTGTTCTTCGAAGAGGGCGGCGAGATTGGTACGGGCGGCATCGAGATTGATCCGGTGTTGGCCGGCGGTGTCGATGGTGACGGACTTGGCCAGCCCGGTGCGTTTTTCAGTGGCGGTGGCGGTGAGCAGGCCGTTGAGGTCGATGTGGAATTGGACGATGATTTCGTTGCCGGCGGGCACTTTCGAAAGTCCGGTGACCATGAATTCGCCGATGCTGAGGTTCTGGGAGGGATCGTCGCTCTCGCCCTGGAAGACCTTGACGGCAACCTTCTTCTGGGAATCGACTCCCGTGGTGAACAAGTCAGCCTTGGTGACGGGCAGCGGCGTGCCGCGGCGGACGACCGGGCAGCAGCCGAGAAGATCTCCCATGAAATCCCCGCCGACGACCGCGAGCACGCTGTAGGTGTGGGCGGAAATATCGACCAGGATGGCCGGGGCGGGCTGGCCGGCCAAAGTAGCTCCCTGAATGGCGGCTCCCATGGCGACGACAAGATCCGGGTTGATTTCATGGCGCGGCTCCATGCCGAGAGTCCGCAGGAGAAGCTCCTGCACTATCGGGGTGCGGGTGACTCCGCCGACCAGCATGATTTTGTCGATCTCGTGGGCGGTGATCCCGGCGTCGGAGATGGTGCGCTGGACGCAATCGAGCGTTTTCACCAACCACGGCTCGATGAGCTGCTCATAGTCGTGGCGGGAAATTTCGGTTTCGAGGTGTCCGCTGGGCGTGAGGTATTCCTCGCGGATGGTGGCGAAGGGTTCGTCGGAGAGGCGGATTTTAGCGAGTTCCATGGCGCTCTTGAGGCGGCGTTGGGCGGCGGCGGGCAGGGCATCGGCGTGTTTTTCCCGCAGGCGCTCCTCGCCCAGGGCCGTGAGCGCCTCGTCGAAATCATCGCCGCCGAGGTGGATGTCGCCGTGGCTGGCGCGGACCTCGACGATGCCGTTTTCCACGCGCACTACGGAGACATCGAAGGTGCCGCCACCGAGATCATAGACGAGCAGGGTTTCATCCTCGGCGGTGTCAGCCTGGCCGGCTCCGTAGGCGAGGGCGGCGGCGGTGGGTTCGTTGATGATGCGCAGCACTTCCAGCCCGGCGAGGCTGCCGGCGTCCTGGGTAGCCAGGCGCTGGCGCTCGTTGAAAAATGCCGGCACGGTGATGACCGCCTGGGTGACGGGCCGGCCGAGGTGCTCCTCGGCGGCGCGCTTGAGCTCGCCAAGGATCAGGGCGCTGATTTCCTCAGGCCGGTAGGATTTCCCGCCCAGTTCGGCGGTGGCGTCGGTGCCCATGATTCGTTTGATGGAAAGCACGGTATTCTCCGGGGCGGAAATCGCTTGGTTTTTGGCGGCTTGGCCGACGACCAGCTTGCCAGTGGGATCGATGCCGACGGCGCTGGGCATGGACGACTGGCCATTCACCGGAATGACCGTGAGTGTGCCATCCTGGGCGACGGCGACGACGGAATTGGTGGTGCCGAGATCGATACCGATGACAAGTGGCGGGACGTTTTGGCTCATGAGCGGGTGGGTGTGAATGGTTGGAAAATCAGCGGGCGTTGATGCGGGAAACACGGACTTGCGCGGGACGGACGAGCTGGCCAAACGCAGTATTTCGCCAGCCCGGGAGGATTTCCGCAAGCACCGTGTGGTCGGGTTTTGCCGGGTCCACGGTGGATTCGACGGCAGTCATCGTGTTGGGATCGAAGGGGCAATCCAGAACGTCGAGTCGCTCCAGATCCGCCCGTTGCATGGTGGCGGCGAGATGGCTACGGAGGATGGAGACAGCGTCCGCCTGCATTTCCCAGGCCTCGCGCCATGCGGTCACCTGCCTGCGCGCGCCCGGCCACCAGGGCAGCCGCGCGGCGGGTGGGCGGGTGAAACCATGGGCTACCCGGTCGATACGGTCCGCGAGTTCCACCAGCGGGAGTGCCCAACCGTGCGGCAGTCCATCGCCGGCGGACGGGGTAGCGGACGGGGTGGCGGACGTGAGCGCGGGAAGCGCGCGCACCGCCTTGTGGGTGTCGTTGGAAGTGGCGGAGAGCGCGTCGAGCAGGCCGCCGAAATTTTTCAGCACTTCAAGCACCCGCCGGTTGCCGCGGCGGGTTTCCTCGGTGCTGGCGATGAGTTCCTCGTGCAGCGCTTCCAGCGTGATCCCGGAATCGTCTTCTTCTTCGGGAAATTCGTCTTCGTCGTAGGGCTCGGGCAATGGATCAAGGGGCATCATAAGTGGGAAATGGGAAATCGCGTTTTTCACTTCGACTGCTCGCGCAGGGCGGCATTGGCGCAGCCGCGCAGGAACGAGCGGAAGGCCGCCGCGCCCGGCGGCTTCATCCGGCCGGGCAGCCGGGCGAAATTTTCCAACGCCTCCAGCGGGCCGATCCGTTCGGTCGGCAGGTGAAACAGCAGCCAGTGGTGGCGGTCGGCGGCGGTCCTTGTCGCCTGGTAGGCTTCCTGGATGGTTTGGAATTCGCCCGGCCGGCGCTCCGGCGGATAACGGCGCAGCAAGTTCTGATAGGCGGCGCGCACTTGTTCGTCGGTGGCATCCACCGGCACATCGAGGACGAGGAAGGGATTCATGATTTCAAAAAAGGTCGATCTGGCGGGAACTGCGGCTCTCGATTCCCTGTTGGACTTTCCTTGCCTGTGCCGCGACTGCGGGAAGACCGGCGGCCTCCGCATCGGCAATGATGGATTCGAGATAATTGATCGCTTTCCGGGACTCGAAGTCGCCGAGGAGCACACTTGCCAGACGCAGGCGCGGGTCGGTCTTTTTCGCGCCGGGACTCGCCTGCCGGGCGACGGCATCGGCCATGTCCCGCATCACGACGTCGATGACATGGGAAGCGTGCTCCGACGCGCCTTTCCTGATGACGACCAGTTCGGAAATGAACCCCAAGAGACCCGCTGGGTCCTCTTTGAGCCGGCCCGGAGCCACCAAATACTCGGTCACCTTAAGGACCCGGTCAGTGGCCAGCTTCGTTTGTTTCCAGCCCCAGCCGGAGATGGCGCTGGTGAAATCAAGAACCCGCAGGATTTCAAGCAGGGATTTCCAGGTGCATTCGGGCGATGATCTGGCCACGATCCAAGCATACTCCAATTCCTGGCGGGACGGCATGCGATAGACGGCCGTCAGGGCGGTGGCGAAAAACAAGCGGAGCAGGGCTGAGGGAGCCAGCGCGATGGCATCCGCTTCCGCCTGCGCGGCCGCTTCAGGGTCCGTATCCAACAAGGACCGGCGGACGCGCGCCATCCAGCGGCTGAGCATATAGTGACCACCCGGAGGATTGTTTTCGAGCAAGGATTCGATTTCCGCCCACAAGGCTGCGGTTGACGTCCCCTTGCGGCTCGCCTCCCGCACTCGCAGCGTCAAGGCAACCACGATCCGCGTCTTGAGGGCTCTGTCCAAGGGATCCAGCGCCAGCGCGGCCCGCAGGATGCCGACCCCTTTGGCATAACTCTTGCGAGCATTGGCGTTGTCCCCGGCAAGCATCAGGATGCCCTTGTTGTGGGGAAATTTTTTCACCAAATGGTCCAGCATCTTGTTGCTTCGCTTGGTCTCGCCCTGACGGATCAAAAGGGAAACCAGCCCGAGCCATGCGGCGTCGTTGGACTCATCGGCGTCGATCGAAGTTTCATAGGCCTTGATTGCCTTGGCCGCGTTTTTGCGCTCCTCGGCAAGATGGTTGTCGAAGGGGTTGTTCCATTCGGCGGGAGTCGCCAGAGCATCACCCAGCCAGCGCCACGCCAGCGAATCGCGCTGCCGGTCCGGACCATGGAATTTCTGCCACAGCTCGATGAGCTGCCGCCAACACCGATCCAATTCCTGATGCGGCATCTCGCCTTTTTCCGCGACACACATCGACCGGAAAAACGGCAGAACCACTTGTGGAGACCGCGAGTTCACCTTCGTGCGCTCACTGCCGAGACGCTGGTATAGCATTTCAGAGTCATCCCAATCGGCATCGTTCATGCGGGTGTGGGAAGGCAGAATCGCATCGGTCAGCAGGGCGGGAAGCCCGGGCGCAACCGATGGAAACGCCTCCTTCATGCCCGCCAACAGATCATCGAATGCCTGGATCCGCTTGCCTGCTTTCCAAGAGCTTGCGGCGGCCAGAATCGGCGCGGACCAAGCGGCTGGCTGAGCGGTGGCGGCCAACCAGAGCGGGACCGTGGCGGTGGCCGGCACCGGGCGCGCGCTTCCGGCCAGATCCGGTGCCAGGGAGGCCGCCGCCCGGGCCAAGGCACTGTTTGCCGCCAGTTGCGCGAAACACTGGCGCGCCGTTTCCCGCTCTTCCTCGAAGACACATCGCACGCCGCGTAGGAAAATCCGCCACTGCGAAAAAACCGACTGCCGTGGCAAGTCGCGCAGCGCCTGCTTCGCCTCCTCCCAGCGGCCCTCACCGGTAGCGGCACACGCGGACCGCACCGCATTCAACTCCGCCGCCAGACGCAGCACCTGTCCGTTATTTTCCGCCTCGTCCGGCTCAAACCCATCCGTCACCAACAAATCGACCGCCGCCTGATCCGCCGGGGAAACCGAGCCGCCTTTTGCTGAAATTTCATCCGCCCGCAGCGCCGCCACCCACCATCCGGCCCCACCGGAATCCGCCAGCGCCTTGACTTGGAGCTTGCCCGTCGGGGTCGCCATTTCCACCCGCAGTAGTGCCATCGTATCCGCAGGAGCGAACGTCGCCAAATAAGCCACCACCGTTTCCGCCTCCTTGACCAAGCCCTTGCCCAGCATCTCGCGCACCAAGCCCACGTTCGCCCTGATCAGCAAAACAAGATACCGCACGCGGTCCTTCTTGCACAATTCCTTGGCCGCGTCCCGGGCTTTCCGCCAAAGGCCCGCCGCCATGAAATGAAGCACTTTTGCGGCGTCAGTATCCCCGGCAAACTCATTTGGATCTTCGCTCATTCCTGCCGCGAAGGAGACCGGACCGCTGCGGGGAATCAAGATTGAACTGCCCCAAAACGTCCTCATCCGAAAGCTCTGGCGATTTCTTCAACACCCGGACTTTTTAAGCACGCGCTCGACCGACAGATGCTTGGCATGAAGCGGATTTCCGGCCCTGCTTGTATTTGGCTTTGCCTCGGATGGCAGGTTGACTGAAACTGCCGCAACTTCATGACCAACCCCTTCCGCGAAGACCTCGTTTCCCGCTCGCGCGCCGAGCCTTGCAGCATCGTCATCTTCGGTGCCACCGGCGACCTCACGCACCGCAAGCTCATCCCCGCGCTGTATAATCTGGCGGTGGATGGCGAGCTGCCGACCGGGGTGAAAATCATCGGTTTCGCCCGCCGGGAAAAGTCCGACGCAGAGTTCCGCGCCGGACTTTGCGAGCTGAACTGCAAGGTTTCCCGCTCGGGGCACGACGAGAAAATCTGGGCCAGCTTCGTCGAGACCGTTTCCTATCACACCTCGGAGTTTTCCGATGTCGAGGGCTACCGCAGCCTCGCGGCTAAGCTGGACGCCATCGACGCCGAGCACGGCGGCAAGGGCAACCGGCTGTTCTACGTCGCCTCCGCTCCCGAGTTCTTCGATGAAATCCTCATCAACCTGAAAAACGCCGGACTCAACGAGTCGAAGCCCGGTTGCTGGTCCCGCGTCATCGTCGAGAAACCGTTCGGCACCGACCTCGCCACCGCCAAGCACCTCAACCAGGTCGTCAATGATACCTTCCAGGAAAGCGACACCTATCGAATCGACCATTATCTCGGCAAGGAAACCGCGCAGAACCTGATGGTCCTGCGCTTCGCCAACTCGATTTTCGAACCGCTCTGGAACAGCCAATATATCAGCCACATCCAGATCACCTGCGCGGAAAACCTCGGCATGGAAGGCGGCCGCGGCGGTTATTACGAAAAATCCGGCGCGCTGCGCGACATGGTGCAGAACCACCTGCTCCAGCTCCTCAGCCTCGTCGCCATGGAGCCGCCCACCGATCTATCCGCCGACGGCGTGCGGGACGAGAAGGTGAAAGTCATCCGCTCGCTGCGCCAGTGGGACACCCCGGAAAAGGTCGCGAAAAACGTCGTCCGCGCGCAATACACCGCCGGCCACGTCGATGGAATCCCCGTCCCCGGCTACCGCGAGGAGGACCGCGTTTCTCCCGAATCCGACACCGAAGCCTACGTCGCCGTCCGCCTTCTCATCGACACCTGGCGCTGGAGCGGCGTGCCGTTTTACATCCGCATGGGCAAGCGCCTGCCTAAAAAGTCCACCGAGATTTCCGTGCATTTCAAAGACGCGCCCTGCGTGCTTTTCAACACTCCCTGCGGCGGTGTCCCCGGCGGCAACGTGCTCGTCATCCGCATCCAGCCGGACGAGGGAATCTCGCTGCGCATGGTGTCGAAAATCCCCGGCACCAGCCTGCGCCTAGAGCCGGTGAAAATGGATTTCCACTACGCAACCAGCTTCGGCAAGGGCAGCCCGGAAGCTTACGAACGCCTCCTGCTAGACGCCATCGCCGGCGACGCCACCCTCTTCGCCCGCCGCGACGAAGTCGAGGAAGCCTGGAAATTCATCGACCACATCGAGCACGCCTGGCACCAGTCCGCCACCCCGCCGCCGATGGCCGAGTTCGTCGCCGGCTCCTGGGGACCGAAGGAGGCCGACGAGCTTCTCCAACAGGATGAGAACCAGTGGCGGCGGCTGTAGCGGCGATCACCGGTCGCCGCTTTTCCCCAGCTCTATCCGCAAGCTTGCCGACCGCCTTCCATCGCGTTAATTTGCGCCCGTGACTGACGAATCCATCGCCGAGTATCTCGCGGGTGAGGAACTCAGTGACGTAAAGCACGAATATCTCGGCGGCACCGTTCACGCCATGGCGGGTGCCAGCAACCAGCACAATGCGATTGCGGTAAACTCCCTGCTCTCGCTCGGCACCCGGCTCCGCGGGAAATCCTGCCGCCTTTTCAACAGTGACACCAAGGTCCGCATCGAGTATCCCGACCACACCCGTTTCTACTACCCGGACGCCCTGGTGGTCTGCCATTCGAATCCTTCGACCGATCATTTCCAGGACCACCCCGTGGTGATCATCGAGGTCCTCAGCGATTCCACGCGCCGCACCGATCTCGGCGAAAAGCGTGACGCCTATCTAACCATCCCATCGCTCAAGGTGCTGGTCTTTGCCGAATCAGAATCTCCCGCCGTCATCGTGCACCGCCGCAAGTCCGAGGGCGGCTTCGCGGTGGAGGCCCACTCGGGACTCGACGCCGTCATCCCGCTGCCGGAAATCGATGCCAGCCTCCCGCTTGCCGAGCTTTACGAGCAGGTGGGGTTTGCCTGAGCGGACCGCGGCTTTTCCCGGATGCACATCAATCATCCGCCGCCACACCGCGGGACTTGCGTGAACGGCGGTTCTATGAGTCCTTCGATGCATCGACATGATTGAGAGTTCCGACACCATCCCCGAGGTCTGCCCCGAACTGGGTATCGAGGTCCCCGTTTCCCAGATTGACCGCGAACTGCGCAAACTCTGGGAACAGGACCAGGCGCGGACGAACGCGTCGCTGATGAATCTCGTCGTCTATTCGGAAAAACCCGGAGCCCTGATCGAGAACTCGCAGATCATCCGCGAGCTCACCCGCGACCATGCCTGCCGGGCGATCCTCGTCGGCATTGATAGAAATGAGCCGATGCCGAGCCTGCGCGCCTGGATCACCGCGCATTGCCATCTATCGGACGGCAGGAAATCCGTCTGCTGCGAGCAAATCGCCTTCCACCTGACCGGCCGCGTGACAGGACGTTTACGCAACACGGTGTTCGCCCACCTCAACTCCGACCTGCCGCTCGTCTTCTGGTGGCAGGGCGAGCTATCAGAAATCCTCACCGAGCGCCTCGTCAGCGTGATGGACCGGTTAATCATCGACAGCTCGTCCTGGGCCGATCCCGCGGTGTCGTTCGCGATGATCGAGGAAGCCTCCCAGAGCAATCCGGATTTGATCATCCAGGACCACGCCTGGACGCGCTCATGGCAGTTCCGAGTGGGAATCGCCAGCCTGTTTGACGATCCCGCAGCCCAACAAGCCTTGCCGGAAATCGACAGAGTAGAAATTATCTATCATCCCGGACACCGCAACACCGCGCTGCAAATGCTCGCCTGGCTCGCCGTGCAAGCGGGCTGGAAGGACCGGCCATCCACCGGGGAGTTCGCATTCGAATCAACCGGCGGCGCGGCGATTTCCGTCGCGCTTCACGAAGATCCGACCGCGCCTCCGCTCTCCTCCGTAGTCATCCACGCCAGGAATGCGACAGTCCGGATCACCCAGAAAACGGGCGCGTCCCACGTCGAGCGCCAACTCGAAGCGGGGGCTTACAAAGCGTCGTCGCTCTCGCCGGTCGATCCCACGCCCCCCGCCGCGCTCGTCGCTGTGCAGCTCGCACGCGGCGGGAAGAACTCGCTCTATCAAAAAATTCTCCCGCGCTTCCGGGCGATGCTGAAATCCGAAAAATGATGCGCACTCCGCTGCTCTACGAATCCCACTGCCACACGCCGCTCTGCAAACACGCGTTCGGCGCGCCGGACGAATACGCCGCCGTCGCCCTCGCCCGCGGATTCAAAGGCATCACCTTCACCTGCCACTGCCCGCTGCCCGACGGATTTTCCGCCAACGTCCGGATGGCTCCCGGGCAATTCGATGACTACGTCGAAATGATCGCCGCCACCCGCGAGGCCTTCGCCGGCCGGTTGGACGTGCTGCTCGGGCTGGAAAGCGATTACTATCCCGGAGTCGAGCCGTGGCTGGAGAAACTCCACGCCCGCGTGCCGCTCAGCCACGTGCTGGGGTCCATTCACTATCAGGTCATGGACTACCGCAGGCTGTTCTACACCGGCGAGATTTCCAGCTATCAGGAACTCTACTTCGAGCACCTCGCCCTCTCCGCGGAAAGCGGGCTGTTCGACACCCTCGCCCACCCGGACCTGATCAAGAACGAATCCCCCGCAGATTGGAACTTCGAGCAGATGCGCCCGCACATCGAGCGGGTGCTCGACCGCATCGCCGCCACCGGCGTGGCGATGGAGCTCAACACCAGCGGCGTGCAGAAGGCCCTGCCGGAAATGAACCCCTCTCCCTCCCAACTCGCGCTCATGCACGAGCGCGGCATCCCCGTCGTGATCGGCGCGGACGCGCATGTTCCGGAACGTGTCGGCGATGGCTACATCACTGCGCTCGGGCTGTTGGAAAATGCCGGCTATCAGGAAGTCAGCTTCTTCATCGACCGCAAGCGCCAGAGCGTGCGAATCCAAGACGCATTGGATTCTTTGCACGTAGTTTAACCCTTCAGGGTATATTCCGCGCGTGATGAAGACACCCTAAAGAGTTAGGCCATATACGGCCTCACCGGCACGCCGCGCCCGGCGAAATGCCGCTTCGCCTCGCCCACCGTGTGCATCCCGAAGTGGAAAATGCTGGCTGCCAGAACCGCGTCGGCCTTGCCGGCGTTGAGCACGTCCACCATGTGATCCAAATTTCCCGCGCCGCCGCTGGCAATGACCGGAATCCCGATCGCGGAGGAAACCGCGGCAGTCAGCTCGATGTCATAGCCCGCCTGCGTGCCGTCCGAGTCCATGCTCGTGAGAAGGATTTCCCCGGCTCCGCGCCGCCAGACTTCCTTCGCCCACTCGACGGCGTCCAGCCCGATGGGCGTGCGTCCGCCGTGGGTGTAAACCCCCCATTTCCCCGGTCCTTCGCGCTTCGCGTCGATGGCGACGACGATGCACTGGCTGCCGAACGCCTTCGCCCCGGCATCGACAAGGCCGGGATTCGTCACCGCCGAGGTGTTGACGCCGACCTTGTCCGCTCCGGCCAGCAGCATTTCTCGCATGTTTTCCACGCTGCGGATGCCGCCGCCGACGGTCAGCGGGATGAAGCACTTTTCCGCCGTGCGGCGCACCACATCGATCATCGTGTTGCGGTTGTCCGACGAGGCGGTGATGTCGAGAAACACGAGCTCGTCGGCCTGCTGCAAATTGTAGGCGATCGCGCACTCCACCGGATCGCCGGCGTCGATGAGATCGACAAAATTGACGCCTTTGACGACGCGGCCGTCGGTCACATCGAGGCAGGGAATGATACGTTTCGCGAGCACGAGCGGAGGTTTGAAGATGGAGCAGAAACAATCAAAACAAAACGCCCGGCTGCACGAGGCGGCCAGGCGTTCTGGGGAAATTCGGGAAAATGGACTCGATCAGTCGATTTTCGGCTTCCCGACGCGACGCACGGCACCGAAGCGCTTTTGGAATTTGTCGATGCGTCCCTCGGTGTCCACGAACTGGGCCAGTCCGGTGAAGAACGGATGCGAGTCGGACGTGATGCCGATGGAGATGATGCTGTGCTCCACGCCGTCGATGACTTCCTTTTTCTCGGAGGTCTTGGTCGAGCGGCTGACGAAGCGTTTGCCGGTGGTCATGTCAACGAAGACGACCGGATTGTATTTCGGATGCAGATCTTTTTTCATGGGAATGGAATTCCCACCACGTTACCGACGCGGCGGGGCGCGGACAATGGCGAAAAACGAAGGCCTGTCAAGCGGGCATCTCCGCCTTATTCGACAGGGTGCCCGCATTAGGGAGAACCCATCGCAAAATCCGGGATGAATCGCTTCCTCACCGCCAAGACGCCAGCCTCGCCTCAATTCCTTGAGCTCTCCATCCGTCACGGTCCTTGCCGAGCCCCTGCAAAGCCATCACCCGCATCTCAGCATGGACACCCCATCAGACTCTTTTATCCGAAGGCTGACCTGCGAACACCGGGTCGTGGTGCTTGGCGGGACCGCCGTAATCGCCCACGGGTATAGCCGCTCCACTCACTTTGGTCATATCTGGCTCGAACCGATGCGCGACAGCGGCGAGTGGTCAGCTGTGAATTTTCTGTAGCGAGCTGAGCAAAAGTGGAGGGAATTAATCTGAGCAAAAGTGGAATACTTCACCGAATCAGCGATTCCTCTGGCATCCTCGCATCCATTGTTTCCCGTTCGGCTCACCGCCGGAACGGATAGGGCTCTGCTGGAGAGCAACCCGAGTAGTCCCGATGGTGCGATAGGCTCCCAGGAAGGGAACCGCGCTCCGGGGAAAGGACGCTTTCCTTGGAGCCATTCGCCCCTATTCGATAAACTCCGGGGTTTGGGGCAGAGCCCCATAAGCACTGGTTGGCGAATGGCGCTTGTGCCTTCAATGCCCGGATGAAAACAAACAGCTCTTCCACCGCCTGCCCCTCGAAATCGTCGAGGCAACCCTCGCCGCGTTCAACGACGGGCAACTCTCGCCGGGCGACGCATGTGCCCGGCTCGGAGTTGGCCAATCACGCCTCTACACCCTGAGGACCCTCTGGCTCGCCGGAGGCCGCCGTATCCCGCTCGCACCATCCGGAGGCGATCACACCGCCCCTTGGCCGGATGAGGCGGAGTCCTTCCTGCGCACCACCCTCGCCACGGGCGAACCCGCCAACTTCAGTTTCCTGGCCGACGAGCTCTTCCGCCGGTTTGCCTTCAAACGCTCCGCCTCCAACGTCCGCAGCCATGTCCTCAAGCACATGGCCGCGTTGTTGCGCGAACCGCTCAAACGCGGCCCCAAGCCCCGCCGCAGATGGCAGCGCAAGGGCTATGGCGATCTCCTCCAGCACGACAGCTCCCCGCACCAATGGTGGCCCGGGGAGAAGCTCCAGATCCTCGCCCTGACCATCGACGACGCCACCCGCTTCATCGTCGGAGCGGGCTTCATCGAGGCCGAAACCACCTTCGCCCACCTCGCCCATGTCAAGAAAATCTTCCTCACCCACGGTCTTCCCAACGACTTCTACACCGACGGCCTGAGCCTCTTCGGCCACGAATCA
Organism: Akkermansiaceae bacterium; assembly: GCA_947462535.1. Lineage (GTDB taxonomy): Bacteria > Verrucomicrobiota > Verrucomicrobiia > Verrucomicrobiales > Akkermansiaceae > Luteolibacter. The sequence goes on from CANHPN010000063.1 coordinate 15,089, forward strand.
CGCAAGGCCGGCGACACCGACACCCTCTCCCAGTTCCAACGCGCCCTCGGC
>CANHPN010000064.1 GCA_947462535.1 Akkermansiaceae bacterium
AAGCGCTCCGCGAAGCCATGGCCGAGCGTGGCCTCGGCACTCCCGCCACCCGCGCGGCCACCATCGAAGGCCTGATCTCCCAGAAATACCTCGCCCGCGAGGGCCGCGAACTTTTCGTCTCCGGAGCCGGCATGCGCCTCATCGATCTGGTCCGCGAGATGGACATCGAGGGCCTTTACTCACCGAAACTCACCGGTGACTGGGAGTTCAAACTCCGGCAGATGGAGCAAGGCAATCTCCGGCGCGACGACTTCATGAAGGAGATCATCGCCTACACCGACGAGATCTGCACCAAGGCCCGCAAAGCCGCCGATCTCGCGAAAAGCGAAGTCTTCCCCGACCTCAAGGTCACCTGCCCGATGTGCGGCGCGCCATCGCTCAAGCAAACCGAGGCCACCTACGAGTGCCGCGAGCCGGAGTGCAAATTCAAGGCCAAGAAACACATCGCCGGCCGCCTGCTCACCGAGGAGGAAGCGATCCAGCTCTTCACCACCAAACACGTCGGCCCGCTCACCGGCTTCCGCTCGAAGTTCAACAAACCCTTCGACGCCGCGCTCGAGTTAGACCCGAAATTCAAGATCAACTTCGTCTTCGAAGGTGACGATCGCGACGGCCCGCCCGAGCTCACCGAAGAGCATTTCATCGGCGAGGCCAAAACCGAGGAGGGCGAGACCTACAAGATTTACGCCACCGACAAGGCCTATCATGTCCCGGAGATCGTCACCAAGAAGGACCCGCACGGCATCCGCATCGGCAAGTCCATCCTCCAGTGCGAAATCCCGCAGGACCAGATGCTCAAGCTCATTTCCAACGGCAAGACCGACGTGCTCAAAGGCTTCGTCTCCAACCGCACCAAGCGCAAGTTTGACGCCCACCTCACCTTCGACCCGAAGGACGGCAAGATCGGCTTCGACTTCCCGCCGCGGCCCGTGAAAAAAGTCGCCGCGAAGAAAGCCGCGAAGACCAAGGAGCCCTGAGCATCGAGTCAGTTGACGAAAACAACTCCTCTGGCGTTAAGGACGGAAGCTCTGCCGACAAGGCGATCAAGCTGCTTGCCGGAGACTCTTTTGACAAAACCACCCTCACCCAGGGAAGTCTCAAAATCGAGTGCCCGAAGGCCGTGGTGCTGGAGTATGCCCACTACGTCGAGGCCATTCACGCCCTCGCCGCGCGCACGGCGGAAAGGTGCCTGCACCTTCACGCCGCCGGGGAACACGAAGAATAGTTCCCGCCCGGTTCGCATCGGGAGCCTCACCGGGCATGAAAAATCCCGGACGTTTCCGGCCGGGATTTTCCTTGGAGAAGAATGGGCCGCCGTCGCCCCGAGCCGCGAATGACGCGGAGCGGCGGCCGCCCGTAAATCGAATGCACCGACATTATCAAAAACGTGCGCGATGCCCCGTTTGTTTCAAAAAATCTGGTTTTTTTCGCACTCGCACGGCCGGCATCTCCACCCGCCCTTGCGGTCGGCCCGGTGCCGTGATAACCCATCGGGCAGATGGGCATCGCGGACAGAGATTATCACCGGAACGACAGGCGCGGGAGCGGCGGCTTTTTTTCGCAAGTCACGCCTGTGGTGAAGTGGGTGCTGCTCGTGAATCTCGGGATCTATTTCCTGGATCTTTTCCTGATGAATCATCCGCTGCGGAACTTCGGGGCCTTCACAATCCAGTCCGCGGTGTTAGAGTTACGGGTCTGGGAGTTCGTGACGTTCCAGTTCCTCCACGGCAGCCTGGGACACGTTTTTTTCAACTGCATGGGGATTTTCTTTTTCGGCCCATTCCTGGAGCGCTGGTGGGGGGCGGAAAAATTCTTGATTTACTATCTGCTCTGCGGCGTCGCGGGCGCGGTTTTTTTCACGCTGCTGGTGTTTGTCGGATTGCTGGGTGATAGTTTTCAAACGCCGTTAGTAGGCGCGTCCGCCGGGATTTACGGGATTCTCATCGGCGTGGCGGTGCTCGCCCCGAACCTGCGGGTGGCGCTGCTTTTCCCGCCCATCGAGCTGTCGATGCGGCAGCTCGCCATCGCGCTGATGGCGATTTCCGGCGGGGCGATCCTGTTGAAAATGGGCGGCAACGAAGGCGGCGAGGCGGGCCATCTCGGCGGCGCGATCCTCGGCTATTTCCTGATGCGCTTTCCGCAACTGCTAGGCCGTGGCAACGACATCATCCGGACCGCGCGATCCGGCCCGCGACCACTGCCGAAACTACGGCCGCGCACGACGCTGGAAATGGAGCAGGATTCCGCCGTGGATGTGATCCTGGACAAGATTTCCCGCGAGGGATTCCAAAGCCTCACCGCGGAAGAGCGGGAGTTTCTCCAGAAAGCTTCGAGCTCCAAAAAATCCTGACAATGACCGATGCGGAAATGATCGAATCCCCGGACGCCGGGCAACAACTCGCCCGGCTGCGCGCCATCATGCACCGCCTGCGCGCGCCCGGCGGCTGCCCGTGGGATGCCGAGCAAACGCACGAATCCATCGTCCCGAACCTCATCGAAGAGGCCTATGAAACGGTGGACGCGATCCAGCGCGGCGATCACGAGCATCTCAAGGAAGAGCTGGGGGACTTGTTGTTGCAGGTCGTTTTCCACAGCGAAATCGCCGAGGGAGCGGGCCGCTTCACGCTCGACGACGTGGCCTGCGGGATCAGCGAGAAGCTGGTGCGCCGCCACCCGCACGTCTTCGCCCAGAGCGAGGTGGCGACCACCGAAGGCGTGCTTCAGCAGTGGGACGAGATCAAGCGCGCGGAAAAAGGCGACGAGGAGAAACCCTATCTGCACGGCGTCGGCAAAGGACTGCCCGGCTTGATCCGCGCCGCCAAGCTACAAAAGAAAGCCGCGAAAGTCGGCTTCGACTGGCCGGAGGAATACGGCGTGCTTGCGAAAATCCGCGAGGAGCTCGACGAACTGCAAGCCGCCATGGACGGGCAGGATTTCAAAGCGGTTTCCGAGGAAATGGGCGACCTGTTATTCTCGGTGGTGAACCTCGCCCGCTTCCGGAAAATCGATCCCGAGATCCTGATGGCTGCGGCGAACACCAAGTTTGAAAAGCGCTTCGGCGAGATGGAACGCGCCCTCAAGTCCGCAGGCCTAACACTGGAAGCCTCGACCGCCGCGCAGATGGAAGACGCGTGGGAGGCCGCGAAAACCCGCTCTCAAGCCTCGTCGAATTCGTAGCGCAGCGCCGACAGGCAGAACAACGTGGCAGTCTCGACGCGAAGGACGATGGAGCCTAACGAGACCGGCAGAAACCCCGCGGCGAGCGCGGCGGTGGTTTCCCCGGGGGAGAAATCCCCTTCCGGACCGACGAGCAAGGTGGCGGCGGCGGTTCCCGGATTTTCCCGCAAAACCGTCCGCAACGGACGGGCTCCGGGAACAAGCGAGGCGATGAGTTTCAGGCCGGGAACTTCGGTTTGAGTCGCGATCCAGCGATCAAACGCCAACGGCTCGGCGATTTCTGGCAGCGTGTCCTGGCCGCATTGTTTACAGGCTTCGAGGGCGTTGCGCCGCCATTTCTCGGACTTGCCATCGCCCGGCTGGACGACGGTGTAGCGGGTGACGAGCGGCTGGATGGCGGCGATGCCGAGCTCGACGGATTTCTGGACGATGAGGTCCATGTTTTTTCCCTTCGGGATCGCCTGCGCGAGGGAGATGGCGGGCAGGGGCGCGCGGGATGGCAGGATCTCGCCCAATTTCAGCGGCACGCGGTCGCGGGAAACGGAGAGGATTTCCGCGGAAGCACGGCGGCCGTGGCCATCGAAGACGATGACCGGGTCGCCGGGCTTCATCCGGAGAACCTGCGAGAGATGGCGGGCTTCGTCGCCGGTGAGGGCGGGGTTTTGCCAAGAATCAGGCGGTAGGTGGAAGCGGGCCATGTGATGAGATGCTAGAGACCAGAATCAAGATTCAAGAGAAAGAGGGAAAGGCTCTTCTCTGGTCTCTTGTTTCTGGACTCTGGATTCTAAATTCACAGATCAAAGAACCGCTTCGCCTTCTTGAAGAAGCCCTCCTGCATCGGCGAATTATGTTCTCCGATGGACTCGGAAAACGCGCGGAGTTTTTCCTGCTGCTCGCTGCTAAGCTTGGTGGGAACTTCGACTTGCACGGTGACATTCAAGTCGCCGCGGCGGCCGCTGGAGAGCGAGGGCATGCCTTTTTCACGGAGCCGGAAAACGGTGCCGCCCTGGGTGCCGACCGGGATCTTGATCGAGGATTGGCCGTCGAGCGACGGGACTTTGAGCTCGCCACCGAGCGCCGCCACGGAAAACGGCAGCGGCACGGAGCAGAAGAGGTCCGAGTCGTCGCGCTCGAAGACGTCGTGATCGCGGACGTGGAGGAAAACGTAGAGATCGCCCGCCGCGCCGCCGCGGACGCCGGCGTCGCCATTTCCGGAGGAGCGCAGGCGCGTGCCGGTATCGACGCCCGCCGGGATACGGAGCTTGATGCGGCTGTCGCGCTGGACGCGGCCGTCGCCTTTGCAGCTGGTGCAAGGGTCGGAAATCGTTTCACCGGCACCGCGGCATTCCGGGCAGGTCGTTTGCTGGATGAAAATACCGGCTTGGCGCGCGACCACGCCGCGGCCGCCGCAAGTCGAGCAGGCTTTGATGCCGCCGGTGCCTTTGGTGCCTTTCGCGCCGCAAGGTTCGCAAGGAACGTAACGCTCGATTTCCAGCTCCTTCTCGACGCCGCGAGCGGCTTCTTCGAGAGAGATTTCCAAGTCGTAGCGGAGGTCGCTGCCTTTTTGTTTTCCGGAGCCGCGACGTGATCCGCCGCCGCCGAAAAACTCCTCGAAACCGCCACCAAAGGCACCGCCGAAGACCTGGGAGAAAATATCCGCGGCATCATGGAATCCGCCGCCGCTCGGGCGTCCGCCACCGCCATTGAAAGCGGCGTGGCCGTAGCGATCGTAAGCAGCGCGTTTGTCGGGATCGCTGAGCGCTTCGTAGGCTTCGCCGAGTTCCTTGAACTTGTCCTCGGCGGTGTGGTCGCCGGGGTTTTTGTCCGGGTGGAACTTCACCGCCAGCTTGCGGTAAGATTTCTTGATGACGTCGGCGGTGGCGTCGCGGGTGACTTCAAGGATTTCGTAATAACAACGTTTCTCGGACATTTGCTTTATTCTGCCGGAGTTGGAACCTTGGAAACGACGACGCTGGCGGGGCGCAGCAGACGGTCGCGCAGGCGGAACCCGCGGCGGGTGACGCGCAGGATGCGGCCTTCCTCGCCCTCCGCGCATTCTTCCTGGGCCACGGCGTCATGGAGGTTCGGGTCGAATTTCCCGGTGGTCGGGATTTCCTCGACCCCTTGGGAAGTGAGGAATTCGTTGAGCTGGCGGCGGACCATGTCCATGCCGATGTAGATCATCGATTTGGTGTCCTGCGAGGCGGCCTGCATGCCCATTTCAAAATTATCGATGACCGGGATGAGCTCTTCGAGCAGTCGCTGGTTAGCGTAGCGGATGGCGTCCTCGCGCTCGCGGGTGGTGCGCTTGCGGAGATTTTCCATCTCGGCGGCGGTGCGCAGCGAGATTTCCTTCCACTTGGCGGCTTCCGCCTCGAGCTCTTCCCAAGGATCAAGGGCGGGAGCTGGATCGGTGGCCGGGGTATCAGAAATCGGGTCCACCGCGTCGGTTGCCACCGCTGCTTCTTGCGGTTGGTCGGGGTCGTTGTTGGCTTGCATGACGAACAGCATGTAGCCGCGAATGCCCCAGCGTCAACACCTTGACGCGTCCTTACAGCGCGGTCTCCATTTTCGCTTATGAACCACCGAATCGGTGAAGATGGTTTACAGCGAGTGATTGCGGGCTGGAGAAAGCAACAAAGTCCAGCCGCCTGACACACGATCAATCGTCGTAAATATCGCGGCCCCGGTAGAAATGCCCTGGGCGAAGATCTCCCAATCATGAAATCCGCTTGCAATGCCGAAATCGGAACGGTACCCACTCGCCCCCACCGCAGGAATTGCGGATTCTGATTTTCATTTTATGAAGTTGGCGAATTTGCTCAGTGCGGACCACATCATCCTTGATATGAAGGCCGTGGAGCATTGGCCTTCGATCGTCGAGCTGGTCGGGCATCTGGTGAAAACCGAGCAGCTCCCGGTATCCCAGCACGAGGAAATTCTCGAAGCGTTCAAGGTCCGCGAGGAGCAGGTTAGCACCGGCATCGGCTCGGGCGTGGCGATCCCGCACGCGTTTTCGGACCACTTGGAAAACGTGATCGCCGTCTTCGGCCGGTCCATGGCGGGCATCGATTTCCAGTCACTCGACCACGCACCGGTCCATTTCATCATCCTCTTCGTCGTCCCGCGCAAGGATTACCACCTGCACCTGCGGACGCTCGCGGCGATCGCGAAAATGTTCACCAACCGCGAAGTCCTCCGCCAGCTCGGCGCGGCCGTGAACCTCGAGGAAATCCTCGCCATTTTCGGATCCAGGCCGTCCCGTGTGGGCGCTTGACCGGACCTCCCCGCATTTTTATGACGCTCCTTCAGGAACTCGAATCCCGCCTTGCCGCCGCACTGACCGCCACCCTCGGCGAGCCAACCACCGCCGCAGTGACCGCCGCCGCCGACCTCCGCTTCGGCGACTATCAGTCGAACGCGGCGATGGTCCTCGCCAAACAGCAGAAGACAAACCCGCGCGCACTGGCCCAGCAGATCATCGACCACCTGGAGCTGACAGGTCTCGCCACCGCCGACATCGCGGGCCCCGGCTTCATCAATTTCCGCATCCTTCCCGAGGCTTACGCAGCCCGGGCGGTGGCGCTGCTGCGCGACGAACGGCTTGGCGTTCCCGCTACCGGCGCGGGCAAGACGGTGGTGGTGGATTTCTCCGCGCCGAATGTCGCCAAGCCGATGCACGTCGGTCACATCCGCTCGACGATCATCGGCGACTCGCTCGCCCGGATCGCGCGGTTTCTCGGGTTCAAGGTCATCGCGGACAACCACATCGGCGACTGGGGCACGCAGTTCGGGATGATCATTTACGGCTGGAATCATTTCCTCGATGAAACGGCGCTGGCGGAAAATCCGATTCAGGAACTGGTCCGCGTCTATCGAAAGGTGAACGCGATCAAGGAAGATCCCGGCGTGCTCGACGCCTGCAAATCGGAGCTCGTCAAACTCCAAGCCGGCGACCCGGAAAACCTCGCGATCTGGCGGAAATGCATCGAGGTTTCCAAGAACGGCCTCCAGAAGATCTACGACCGCCTCGACGTGAAATTCGACCACTGGCTGGGCGAAAGTTACTACAACGACCGCTTGCCCGGCCTGGTGGAGGAGTTCCTGGAAAAAGGCATCGCCCGCGAGAGCAACGGCGCGGTGTGCATCTTCTCCGACGCCAGCAAGCCGCTGGAAGAAGACCCATTCAAGGTCCACAAGGAGGAAGGCTGGACCGACAATCCCGCGATCATCCGCAAGGCCGACGGCGGATTTCTCTACGCCACCACCGACCTCGCGACGATCCAGTTCCGCATCGACGAGTGGCAGGCCGACCACGTCTGGTATGTCGTGGGCGTGCCGCAGCAGCTGCATTTCCGCCAGCTTTTCGACGCCGCCGCGCGCTGGGGCAAGACCGGAGACTTCAAACACATCGCGTTCGGTTCGATCCTCGGTGACGATCGCAAGCTGATGAAAACCCGCTCCGGCGACAACGTCGGGCTCATCGAAGTGCTCGAAGAAGCCGTCGAGCGCGCCGCCAAGGCGATCGCCGAAAAGAACCCCGACCTGCAAGGCGAGGAAGCCGCGCAAATCGCGGAAACCGTCGGCATCGGCGCGGTGAAATTCGCCGAGCTCTCGCAGGGCCGGCTGACCGACTACGTTTTTTCGTGGGACCGGATGTTAGCTCTGCAAGGCGACACCGCGCCCTACCTGCAATACTCGCACGTCCGCATCCGCTCGATTTTCCGCAAACTCGACGCGCCCTTCGACGCGACCGCTGCGGAGATCCATCTCAACGAGGACGCGGAAATCCATCTCGCCCGCCTGTTGGTCCGCTTCGGCGAGGTCTTACCAACGATTCTCGAAGATTTCCGGCCGAACCTGCTGGCAAATTACGTGCTCGAACTCGCCCGCGCGTTCCACTCCTATTTCGAGGCCTGCCCGGTGCTCAAGGCCGAGGAGCCGATCCGCTCCAGTCGCCTCGCGCTCTGCGAGCTGGCGTCCCGCACGCTCAAGCAGGGACTCAACCTGCTCGGTATCGACGTGCCGGAACGGATGTGACGCTCAGGCTCCATCGAGACCGAGACTGCTCTCGAAGATCTGGGACAGGTTGCGGATTACATCGCCCTCGATGATCCGACTTCCGCCAAGCGGTTGGCCCCTGGTTCGACCAAACGCCGACATGGAAAGCACGTGAAATGCATTTGGACGACGGCCAAACCCTGGTTCTCAAATTCACCTAAGAAAGGAGCACGGGCGTCCCGCCTGTTTTCCAAATCCGAAAAACTGCAGCCAAAAAGAAATCTTGGCGAAGCGGTCTGAAGAACTACGCTCGCGGCTAATAAAAACTGCCATAAAATCTCCCGATCCCGCCAGATCCAGGCGTTCTGCCGAGCATTCTTCCTTTAAGCATTTCAGCATTTCAGCTCTACCCAAACGCCCATTTCTCCCCTTTTCCCCGCCTCCGGTCCGCCCCCCGGCTCTTTCAACGGCCGTCACGCCAAAAGCAAATTCCTTCCAATAAAACCGTCTCCATTGACACCGCATCCCCACCATGAAAAACCATCTCAGGAATTGCCTAACCATGCTGGTCGCACTAACGGCCGGTGCCACCGCGCTCTCAGGCGCGGAAACCAAGACCATCCTGATGCTAGTCACAGGTGCGGACAAGATGACCAACGGCAAAGCGACCGGGCTTTGGCTTGAAGAGTTCGCCATTCCCTACAAGGCATTTGTCGAGGCGGGTTATCAGGTGGAAGTGGTCACACCGAAAGGCGGAGCCGCTCCCATCGATCCACGCAGCACCCCGAAACCCGAGCAGGCCGCGGCATGGAAGGATGCGGCGCGCAACTTAAGCGCAACCAAGCCTCTCGCATCGGTCACGGCGGATGGCTTTGCCGCCATTTTTATTCCAGGAGGTCATGGGGTGATGTTTGATTTGGTGGAAAACCCAGCTGCGGCAAGACTCATCCAGGAGTTTGACGCGCAGGGCAAACCGGTTGCGGCCGTTTGCCACGGCCCTGCGGCATTGGTGAATGTCGTGCGAAAAGACGGGACCCCGCTCGTCAAAGGAAAAAAGCTGGCGGCGTTCACGGATGCGGAAGAACGCGCGGTGGAATTGGACAAGGACATGCCTTTCCTGCTGGAAACCAAACTCCGCGGACTGGGAGCCACCGTCGTAACGCGGGATAATTTCACCTCTCATGCGGTGCGGGATGGGAATTTGATCACCGGCCAGAACCCGCCATCCAGCGAAGCGACTGCCAAACTGTTGATTGAGGCACTGTCAGAGAATAAGAAGTAGGTCGCAGGCTGCCAGATGTGGCGGTATGGGTTCGTGCCGCACTTTTGATGACCGACCGCTGGGACCTCGAGTCTGTGACTCGCATGCCGACGAGAAGGGAAAGGGAAGCTCTTCGGATAGGTTCTTCCGCATTCCATCCCCCCCTTTTCCCCGCCTCCGGTCCGGCCACCAGCTCCTTCAATGACCGTCACGCCAAAAGCAATTTCTTAGCAATCAAATTTCATTGAAGCTCTACTAGACAGTTGGTCGTTGCGAGCTTACGGCCCATCAATGAATTCATCCCCGGACCTTTCAACCCAGCCTTCGAAGTCGCTGATCCGTTTCACGCCGATGGGTTTGTCCGTGTTGCTTGTCAGCCTAATGGTGGCGGCCGCGCTGTTGGGCAGGTGGAGCGGGGCAACGCCTGCGGAACGGGCGGCTTCCGCCGATGGCAGGCCTTCGACGCAGGATGCTGCGGCGAAATCGGCGGCCAAGCGCTCCATGCCGTGGGGCGAGTTGATCATCCAGGACATCGATATCGAGCAGCCCGACGAATATGTTTCGTTTGAAGCCACCAACAACCGGCAAACCCGCTGGACATTCAACGGAATCGGATTGGGACGCGTGCGCGAGCTGCTGGCGGAGAACGGACTGAGCGGTGGATTGATCGATGCCTCGCTGCAGCCCGACCGGGTGCAAAGCAGCACCACGGGGGTGATCATGAAGCCCACCGACGAGGCAGTGATGAGTCTTTCCCGCGGCGGCCGCGAGAAACTCTATTCGTATCTGGCGCAATGGCCGGAGAATCATTACATGGCAAATGCCTACCACTTTGTGCCGTCCAGGCTCGATGCCTTGCTGGCGACGGGTGGCATTTCGTCCGCCGCGCGGGATCAGGTGAGCAAGCTGGTGTACGAACGGGCGGGGCATTTCTACTTCAGCGATCCCGAGATCGTCCTGCGCGGGCTGTCCGATACGGCCGAGCGGCAACGCCTGCTCCGCGTGCTGACCTCTCAACGCGCGGTGCTGGCGCGTTTGAAAGTGAATGAAAATTCCAACATCGACGCGCTGTTGGGCTACTGGGGCAACATGCCGGGCGTGAACCGCAAGGATCTGCGGCCGCTGCTCGACTCGCTGCGCAGGGAGCCGGAAGGCGGTTCGATCAGCCTTCTCTACCTGCTGCCGGAGTTCGCACGCCAGCGGCTCTACACCTTTCCCTACCCGGATGAGGCGGAAAAAATCGCCAGCGACTGCCACTGGACCGCGCTGAACTTTTTCAACGACAAGCCCGACGACCGCCTGCGGGACGGCGCGTTTGCCAGCAATCAAATCAAGGAGCAATATTACCCGATCGGCCAACCATCGAGCTGCGGGGACCTGGTGTTCATCACCAACCAGGCGGGTGAAGTGATCCATTCCGCGGTCTACATCGCCGATGACATCTGCTTCACGAAAAATGGAGTCAATTTCGCGCAGCCATGGATCCTGATGCACATGGCGGACCTCAGCGATGTTTACACCGTGGCCGGGGAGCCCAAAATGCTGTTCTACCGGCGCAAGCAAAGTTGAGCGGATGCCCGGTTGCGTTGCCATGGCAGGCGATCAAAGAATGGATACCCGATGACGAACCGGATATTGACTGGGCCGGCCCTCCGGTCCGGCCAACGGCTCTCTCAACGACCTTCACCCAAAAGCAATTCCTTAGCAATCATCGAAAACCTGCGCGAAGATGTCGACAAGCAGGTGCATATGGCTTGACTCTGGCATTGTGGACGGGATTTAACTCCGCGCTTCCATAGAGTATCGATAATTCATGTGCCCGCTCATAAGATCTACCCTGTGTCTGGCCATTGCTTCCGCATCTGCGGGCGGGGCTGAGGATCCTAAGGCTTCAATCATTTCCGGTTATTACGACAACGGGGCTTTCGAGAGCACCGATTTCGTAAATTCAATTGTCGGCTGGGACACATTTTTCAACGCGGGCTTCCGAGGTGGCAGCACGGTGATTGGAAGCATCGAGGCCGGTCATGTCTGGTCCGGTCATGAGGTTTTTGTCCGCGCGCCCGGAGCAGTCAATGGAGTCAGTAATTTCAACAGCACGGCACCCGGCTTGACCAACGAATTGGATTTCCACGCAACGATGGTTGGCCATGTGCTTGCGGGCAGTGGCTACATTCCGCTGAATGGCGGAAGTTACACTTATGCGGGACTTGGCATGGCACCGGAGGCCGCGTTGGTTTCGGGTGCGATCGCCACTGCTTACTCCAGCACCAGTGTTGGCGCTTTTGCCACAGCCGAATCCTCGACCATCAGTGTATACCGGTCTTTTTTTGAAGGTTCGGGTGTCGCCAGGCCGGATGTCATCAACAGCAGCTGGGGAGGACAGGACGATTCCGCGACTGGGGCCGAGTCGTTGGCGATCGACGCGCTGGCGCGACAGAACGCATCGGTTGCGCTGGTGATAGCGGCTGGCAACGACGGCAATGGCACTGTCGGGTATCCGGCTTCGGGATTCAATAACATCGCCGTCGGATCAATCGGCGGCGCAAACTACCTCCAACCATCCGGATTTTCCTCGCGTGGAATGGTCGATTTTTACAACCCTGTCAGTGGTGTTACGCAGGTCGGCGTCCGCAGTGCTGTAGATATCTCCGCGCCGGGCGAGTACATGTATCTGGCGGCCTATCTCGGAGATGGCGGCGGCATCGGCGCGGCGCTTCCCAGCCTTGTTCAAGATCCGTCGCCGACGGACTTGTATTTTCTCAATATGAGCGGCACGAGCTTTGCAGCTCCGATGGTAGCCGGTGGCATCTCGCTTCTCAAAGACGCGGCAAAGACCGATCCGTTTGTGAATCACAATGGAAATGAGGATGCCTTCGACACCCGGGTTATCAAATCGGTGCTGATGGCTTCCGCAACCAAGACGGCGGGATGGAACAACGGCCAGAACCAGATGAATGTCACCATCCAGTCGCTTGACCCGGTGGTTGGCGCGGGCCTGATGAATCTCGATAAGGCGATCGACGTTTACTATCTCGGCACTCGCGAGCTCACACTCGATGGGGGCGGACAGATCAGCGAGAATGGATGGGACGCGCGGAGCATCGGAATTGGGGAGTCTTTTGATTACATTTTTTCCTCGTCATTCAACCAGGCTGTTTCTCTTTCGGTGGCATTGAACTGGTTTTCCGTGCGTGAATTCGACAATATGACCAACGAAGCTAGCGATCTGGCGTTTTCAAACCTCGATCTCGAGGTCTGGTCGGTCGACAGCAGCGGTCAGTTTGTCTCAAAAGTCGGCGATTCGATGTCGGTCTACAACAACACCGAGATGCTGCGCTTTGATTGGCTCAACGCCGGCCGTTACGGCCTGCGGGTGAATTTTGAGGACATGGTGTTCGATACGACAAGCGCGGTGGCCAGCGAGTACTATGGTCTGGCATGGAGTACGACGGTAGTGCCGGAACCCGGCACGGCCATGATGGCAGTCTGTGGCGCGCTGATGCTCACGATGCGTCGCCGGCGATTCTATCAGGAATAATTCACCGCCCTCGACCGCAGCGAGCCGGGAAACGCCGGAGTCATCTCCGACCACCATGTCGGCACGTCCAACGGCGTGATGCTGTTCTCGAAGAGCCCGGCGCGCACCCATTCGACGGCCGCATGCCGCGCAAATTTTTTTCATAGCCGTCCCACAGGAAGGCTTAACCCGGAGCGGAAAAGCGGGCTGGTGTTGAGTTGAAATCCCTGCCACTCGGTAGGGTGTATGAACAAAACATCACCAGCCCGGGCCAATGTGGTCGTCCTCAAGCAGATTCTCAACCTCATTCCTCGCGGAATGATCAACCGTCACGCGCTTGAAACCGGCGTCGAGGCCAAGGCGCGCACGTTCGGCGTGGTGAGCCATCTTTCCGCGATGCTCTTCGCCCAGCTCTCCCACGCCATGGGACTCAACGACGTCTGTGACTGGCTCCGGCTCAAGTCCGCCGCCCTAGCGCGGTTCGGGGTCACGCCTCCATCCAAGAACGGTCTCTCCAACGCCAACAAGGAGCGCAGCGCGGAGTTTGCCGAAAAACTGTTCTGGTCGGTGCTCGGCCACCTCCAGCACGCCAGTCCGGATTTCGCCGCAGGGCGCAAGGGTAAGGGCTTGCTGCGGCGGTTCAAAGTCCGGATCCACGCGGTGGATTCCACGGTCATCCAGTTGGTGGCCAATTGCATGGACTGGGCCAAGCACCGCCGGCGCAAGGCGGCCGCCAAGATGCACCTGCGGCTCGACCTGCACAGTTTCCTGCCGTCCTTCGCCATCGTGGACACCGCCGGCCAGCACGACAACAAACGCGCCCGCGAGGTCTGCGCAACGATCCTGCCGGGCGAAATCGTTGTGTTCGACAAGGCCTACGTGGATTTCGGCCACCTCCTCGACCTGAATCACCGGGGCGTCTGGTGGGTCACCCGCGCCAAGGACAACATGAAGTTCCGGGTGGTGAAAAACCACACCAAGGGCCACGAGAACATCATCAAGGACCAGGTCATCGCACTGCAAGGAAAGCACAAAGGAATGATGCTGCGGCGCGTCGAGTCGTGGGTGGAAGTGGATGGCGCGTGGCGGGTCATGGTCTTCATCACGAACAATACCGAGTGGAGTCCGCGTTCCGTGTGCGACCTCTACCGCCGCCGCTGGGACATCGAGGTGTTCTTCAAACAGGTCAAGCAGAGCCTCAAGCTCGGCAGCTTCCTCGGTCATAGTGCCAACGCGGTGAGATGGCAGGTTTACACGGCCTTGCTGGTCTATGTGCTGCTGCGCTTCATGGCGCACCTGTCAGCATGGGGGCACAGCTTCACCCGGCTGTTTGCGGTGACGCGTTCGGCGCTATGGGAGCGGATCGATCTCTTGGCTCTGTTGAAATCCTACGGGACAGCATCGGGGCGATTCAAGGTGATAGGAGCACTTGATAGCGCATGGTTGCCGGGATTTGCGCCTATCAAAACGTGATCTCATGGGACAGCATCGGCGCGCTATATCCACAAAAAGCCAACCACCTGCAAAAAAGTCGCAATCGCCATTCTGCCAAAACCCGTTCAAAACCTTGAAGATTCAAGGCTCACGAAGCACTGTGCCCGGCCTGTGGGACGGCAGTGAATTTTTTTCTGTAAAAGTGGCTGATGACTTTTTCTGAAGGTGGTTGGTTTTGTTTTTTCGGTTTGTTTTCTGTTAGCTGGGAGTGAGGTAGGTTTTGCCGGTTTCCCATGTCTCGGAGATCTCGATGAGGACGC
>CANHPN010000065.1 GCA_947462535.1 Akkermansiaceae bacterium
AGGCCGGCGGACGGTGGGAGGAGTTTCTGCGCGAATGCCCTTTGAGCTACATCGGCAACCGCGGCAGCGGCGCTCTCAACGTCATGGGCACCGTGCTGCTCAGCGTGCTCAGCGGCCATTGGCGTTACGCCCACATCAACGCTCTGCGCAGCGGGGCGTCTGGGCCGAGGTGATCGAAAGCGCATGTCAACGGTTTCCTAGCCTTTCCATTCATACTTTGCCCGGATGGCGTCAGCTCGCCGGGGTGGAGATTGCAGCGGCGGCGGCAGAGGTCGGAATCGATGTTTGAACGGTTCGTGGATTGGCGAACATGTGAGTCGGCGCCCTCCAATCCAGAACCACTCGTTCGGCAATTGGCGCTTGGTCATCTCCGTGAGTTCGCTGCCGAGGGAGATCCATTCTCGCAGGCTCTTCTCGCCAATGCGCCGGTCCCGCCTGCTTAAGCATCTTTCATCCCGCCATGGCGCGCCGGATGCAGGCGCAGGATCTGATTTTCCGAGTGGCGCGGATTCGCTCTGCGTGATCGATCTCGCCGCAGGCAGCTTGATCCCGAGTGCCGCACGAATCACCGCCACCATGGAAGTCCCCGAAGAGTTCACAAAAATCGAATCGATCTTCGTCCGGCACCGCAACGCGCTGCTGCTGCGCGGCCAGTTCACGCCGATTTACACGGACTACTATCTGCATTTGATGCAGCACGGCATCCGTCCGCCGGGCGAGCTCGACCAGATGCTCAAGGACACGCTCGCCATGCTCGCGCTGCATCTCGTTGCCCGCCCGTGGGCCGAGTCCATCGCCTGGACCGCGAGCCTCCGCGCGCCGCAGATGAACTTGTTCGTCACCGGCGGCTCGTTCGACGGATCCATCACCGGCCGGATCTTCACCGAAGGCGTCCGCGAGCCGGACCGGAATTACTTCTACGCCCAGACGACCACCGTCGATAACAGCACGCCGCGACTCTCGACCCTGGAAATCAAGGGCAAGGACCCCATCGTCTGGCTCTCACAGTATTACGACCAGTCCGAGCAACGCCCGGCGCGCGCCTTCCGGTTGGAGGATGAGAATTTCGCCATCGTCGCCGCCCAGCCGGACTGCGACCTCGGATGGCTCGAATCCCTCGACGCCGACGCGGTCGCTAAAATCACCGAAACCGAGGAGACCAAGATTCTCGAAACCCGCCGCTTCCGTTTCCACTGCGGCTGCACCATCGACAAGATCCTAACCATCCTCGGCGGCTGGAAGGACCGCCTCGACGATCTCTTCGGCGACGAGGAATCCATCAACATCCAGTGCCCGCGTTGCGCCGCCAAGTATCGCATCACCCGCGACATGATTGTTTGATCCGAATGTGTTTCGGCTGTCTCAGCCGGAATCCCGCCTAACCGATCCGGAGCGAGAAAACCAAGGAGTCGCGCCCGCTCGCTTCGAATTGCGCGCGGCGCGAGCGCGGCAGATCCTCAACAGTAGCGGGATCGTAACCGAGTTTCCCGGTGAAGAAATTCGCCGCCCGGTTGCTCAGCGCGAACACCCTCGGAATCCCCCGCTCGCGCGCGACCGCCTCAACATGACGCACCAACTCAATGCCGTATCCCCTGCCCTCGTGCGCCTGTTTCACATACAAACAAGCGACCTCCGCGCAGCCCTCCTCGCGGTATTCATGTAAGGCCACACAGCCGACGACGTTGTCGTCGATGGCCATCACGTGGAAATCCCCGATCCTCGACTGGATGTCCTCGTAGGTCCGCTCTACCAGTTTCGTCCGGCGCACCGAGCGCCCAATCATTCCTAGCAACTCAGGAATATCCTCCTCGCGCAGCTTGCGGATCAAGCGGTAGCTGTCAGCGTGGACCATAGTGCCGACGCCTTCGTTAGAAAACAGTTCGTCCACCAGCACGCCCTGTTGGCGGCCGTTGAGAACATGCACCCGCGGCACGCCGCGATTGCAAGCAGCAGCCGCCGCCCGCAGCAGCGCGGCTCCGGCCGGATCGGTGCGAGTGGCAAGCGCCTCCGCATCCGCCGCGCGGATGGCATGCGCCGGTGCGCCGTCGATGAGAATCGCCTCCTCCAACAGCGTGATGATTTTGGCCACGCCGATTCCCTTGGCAAAATCCACCACGGGAATATTCAGCGGCCCGGTCGCCGAGGCATCGATCACCGCCGACTGGCCGCGGCCGAGAATTTCCAGAACCTCGCGGACCGCCATCGGATCGGTGATCGGCCGGGAAACGCGGGCTGCCATGATTTCGCACTCCAGTGTCCAATCGTAGAGATCCTTCAAATCGCCGCCGAGCACGCCGAGCACCAGCTTCACGCCGAGGTCTTCGAGCACGGCGAGATCCAGCAGGGTTTCCGCCACCGCCGGTTCCGGCAAAAGCCCGGCCTCGATCAGCACGAAAAACACCTTCCCGCGGAATTGAGGAATATATTGGAGAACCTCCCGAACGTCACTTTGCTGCGCCACGGCCTTTTCCTACCAAACCCTGACATCCCCGCAAGTGCGGATCAAGTGACACAGGCATTCCTGTGTCACGCTCACTCCACGCTTTCGAAGACCCCGCCGCCTAGCAGACGACCGCCTTCGTAGAGCGCGCAGATCTGGCCGGGGGCGATGGCGCGTTGCGGGCGTTGGAACTTGAGGTGGATTTTGCCGTCTTCCAGCGGCTCTAACGTGGCGGGCTCCGCTTTGGCGCGGTAACGCGGCTGGGCGTCGATCAGGCGACGGGTGTCGAACGGCTCGTTGAGCGCGGTAAGCGTGCCGACGGTGCATTCAGTGGCGTAGAGCCCGGTGGATTCCGGGGTGTCCCAGCCGACGATGAGGCGGTTTTTCGCCGGGTCTTTGCCCACGACCACGTAGGCCATGCCATCGCGCGGCGAGGCGACGCCGTGGCCTTTCCGCTGGCCGAGCGTGTAAAGGTGCAGCCCGCGATGCTCGCCGAGCACCTTGCCGGTTGGATCTACGATTTCGCCCGGCGTGTCGGCAACGTAGTGGCGGAGGAAATCGCCCATTTTCACCTGGCCGAGGAAACAGATCCCCTGGCTGTCCTTCTTCTCCGCCACCGGCAGGTTGAAGCGGCGGGCGACTTCGCGGACTTCCGGCTTGAGCATTTCCCCGGTCGGAAAAAGCGCGTGCGCAGCCTGGTGCTGGGTCATCAGCGAGAGGAAATAACTTTGATCCTTGTTAGGATCCGCACCGCGGAGGACGGCGGCGGAACCGTCGCTCAAAGCCCGGCGGCGGGCGTAGTGACCGGTCGCCACGTGTTCGAATCCCTGGGAGAGCGCGTAGTCGAGGAAGACGCCAAATTTCATCTCGCGGTTGCACCAGACGTCGGGGTTCGGCGTGATGCCCGAGCGGTAGCCTTCGATTAAATACTCGACGATGCGGTCGCGATACGAATCGATGAGATCAATCACCCGGAACTCAATGCCAAGCAATTTCGCGACCGCGCGGGCGTCCTCGATGTCCTGCTCCCACGGGCAATCTCCCGGAATCCCCTCGTCGTTGATCCAGTTTTTCATGTAACCGGCCGCCACCTCGTGGCCCTGCTCCACGAGCAGCGCCGCCGCCACCGCGCTATCCACTCCTCCGGAGAGTCCTACCAACACCTTCGCCATGCGTAAAGCGTCGGCAGAAAACGGAAAAGGTAAAGCAGTGATCAGCGGTCGCTGGCTATTGTGACGTCGGCTCAGGTGATCGCGTGAAGATGGGCTTCCACAAACCACAGCCATTTATCGACGCCGCGGGAAACCTCGGTGAAGAGGTCGGCGGTGTCGGCATCGTCGAAGGCGTTCGCCTCTTCGATGGTGGCGCGGGCTTCCTTGCCGAAGGCGGCGAGGGCGGAGGCCACGGCACTGACGTGGGCCATGCCCTCCGAGAGCTCGGGCGGGTATTCGTCAAGCCGCGAGCGGCTGGCGGCGATGCGGATGGTCCCCTCGGCGATGCCCCCGAGCTGGACGATGCGCTCGGCGATCATATCCACGTATTCCTCGATGGACTCGTCGATTTCGTCGAACAGCTTGTGCAGGCCGATGAAACTCGGTCCTTTGACGTTCCAATGCGCCTGTTTCATCTGGAGCTGCAGATCGATGGCCGACGCGAGGCGCAAGTTCATGAGGGCATTGAGCTCGGTCCGTTGGTCGAGCGGGAGGTCATTCTGGGTGGGATAGAGGGTGAGGCTATCCGTGAGCGTGTGTTTGCGACTTTTCATAATGATTGGGGGTTATGATTCCGGTAACCATCGCATCGAAACGGGTAAAACGCAACGACCCGAGATGTCCGCACCCTCTTCTCCATTGACCAATGAGCCGTGGCCCTTGACCCTCCGGCCATGCATTCGATGACAGGATTTGGCCGTGGCTCGGCGTCGACGGCCGTGTGGCAGGCCACCGTGGAAATCAGCGCCGTCAACCGCAAGCAGGCAGAAGTCGTCGTGCAAGCGCCCCGCGAGCTCAACGAACTCGACGCCCGAATCCGCCAGGCCGTGCTCGCCACGGTTTCCCGCGGACGCATCCAGGTGGCCATCAACCTCGAGCGCGCTCACACCGCCCTCGCCGATTTCCGCATCGATCCGGTGCTCGCACAGGCCTTCGCCGCCGCCTTCACCGCGTTGAGCGAGGCCATCGGCCACCCGGTGGTTCCCGCCGCAGCCGACTACCTCCGCCAGCCCGGACTCATCACGATGGGCAGCGGTGAAATCGATGCAGAAATCGCGTGGCACGCCATCGAGCCCGCTCTAGCAGACGCTCTCGCCCAGCTCGCCGCGATGCGTTCCAGCGAAGGCGAGCACCTCAAGACCGACTTCATCGCCCGCCTCGGCACGCTCCTTTCCTTCTCGCAAAAAATCGCCGCCGAGGCCCCCGGTCGGCCGGTCCGCCAGCGCGAGCTGCTCGCCAAGCGCCTGCGCGACGCCGGCCTCGAACTCGATCCCGCCGACGAGCGCGTCGCCAAGGAAATCGCGCTCTTCGCCGACCGCTGCGACGTGAGCGAGGAAATCACCCGGCTCGACTCGCACTTCGCGAAATTCCGCGAATACCTCGACGCCGCCGAACCGCCCGGCCGCGCGCTGGATTTTCTCTGTCAGGAACTCTTCCGCGAGTTTAATACCATTGGTTCAAAGGCGAATGACGCGTCCATCGCGCAGACCATCGTCGAGGCGAAGACCGAGCTGGAAAAAATCCGCGAGCAGGTGCAGAACATCGAGTGATAGAGGCAGCGCCTCACGCATTTAGACTCCGGGAGAGACGCCCGGAGAACGGTCTGGAGCGATACGCTCCAGCTGCTTTGATCAAGGCTCCTCGACGCCGTCCTCGATCACCTCGTCATCCCTAACCGGGATCGCGCGGATGGGTCGCGACTGATCCTCGGTTAGCCCTTCGGAAACCTCTTCCCCACCCGCATCGAGACGTTCGACAGGGAGCGCTTTCAGCGGACCTTCCACGGGAATCGCCGCAGGCGGCGTGGGGTTGTCAGGATCGTTAGGAAGCGGTCCGCCCCCGGGTTGCGGCGTGCCCTCCGGCACCACGATCAAGGCTTTCTTCGGCGGTGCGATGTCGTCCTTGATGTCTTCCTCGATTCCGTCGAAAAACTTGCGGACCATCGGTGCCGCCATCCTCCCGCCGGAGACCGTCTCACCGGGGCGCCCTTCGTAAAGCACGGCGAACGAGTAGCGCGGATTGTCCTGCGGCAGGAACCCTGCGAACCACGCGAGGCGTTGTTGTTTGGCCGGCGGCCCCCACTGGGCGGTTCCGGTTTTCCCGCAAAGCGTGGTGTAGCTTAGGGCCGCGCCGTGACCGGTGCCGCCACTGCCGTTGACCACGTCGCTCATGCCCTGGCGGACGATTTCCACGGCTTTCGGATCGATCCCGAGCCAGGTCTTCCGCTCGGGCACTGCGGCCTGGACGACGCGGCCGCGGGTGTCCTGCGTCTGGCGGATGAGCTGGAGTTTCGGCAAGGCCCCGCCGTTGGCGATGCCCGCCATTGCCTGCGCGACCTGTAGCGGCGAGGCTAACAAACTTCCCTGGCCGATGGACAGGTTCGCCGTGTCGCCGTTGAGAATCCGGCGCTTTTCATTCTTGAGCATCCACTCGTCGCTGGGGACCAGGCCGGGGCTTTCACCGATGAGCGGAAGCCCGCTGCGCTCGCCGAAACCGAGGCGGCGGGAAAGACCGAGGAAGACGGACGGACCGACATCAATGCCGACCTGATAGAACCAGGTGTTACACGAGCGGGCGAGCGCGCGCTTCACGTTGATCGAGCCCTCGGGGTTTTTATTCCAGTTGTTGAACGTCGCGTTTCCGATGTTGATAGCGGCCGGGCAGTAAATTTCCGAGGTTTCCGTCACCTTGCCATTGTTGAGCGCGGCGAGCGCGACGATGGGCTTGAAGGACGAGGCCGGCGGATAGGCGGACTGGAACGCACGGCCGAAAAGCGGCTGCGAAGGATCGGCTTCGAGGGCTTTGAAATCCGTCTCGTTGATGCCGGGGATGAAATTGTTCAGGTCGAACGAAGGCCGCGAAGCCATCACAAGCACCTCGCCGGTCACCACGTCGAGCACCACGAACGCGCCGCGGCGGCAGCCTTTGAGCAGTGTTTCCTCGGCGAGTTTCTGCCACTTGAGATTGAGGGTGGTGACGAGGGTTCCGCCGGGCCGCGGGCGCTTGACCTGTTCTTCGAGCAGCTTGTTGCCGCTCTCGTCAAAGAGCAGCCGCTTCATGCCGGGCTCGCCCGTGAGCTGGGTGTTGAAAAGTTTCTCCAGCCCCGAGCGACCCTCGGATTCCTCCCACAGCGGCTCGTTGAAATTGATCGGCCCGGTGGGCAGTTTCCCGATGCTGCCGGAATAACCGATGATGTGCGACGCGAGCCCGCCCTCCGGATAGAAGCGCCGGTAGATCGGATGTAGGACCAGCCCGGACGTGAGTTTCGCCTCGATGTCGCGGGCCTCCTTCTCGCCGATCTGGCCGGTCACCAGCAAGGGCAGCCAGCGGCGGTGGCGGTAGTGGTCGAAAATTTCGTCGTCGGATTTCGGCACCTGGTTTTTCACCAGCAGTTGGAGCGAATCGAGCCGGGTGCGGGCCCAGTTGATCACGAAATCGCGGTCGGCGTTTTCAAACTGCCGGAACTGCAGCGCGATCTGATAGGCGACCCGATTCTGGGCGATCGGCGCGCCGTCCCGGTCCACGATCTGGCCGCGCGGCGCGGGAATTCTCAGGGTGATGGCACGGGCGTCCTTGCGGGTGCTGATGGCACCGTCGGCTGCGCCACGGGTGACCGTTTCCTCGACCGGAGCCGAAGTGGCGGCGACCTTCGGCGCAGGCAGATTCTGAGCTCGACCCGGCATGGTCGCGAGACACAGGACCAGGGAAAGTCGAAGAAGGAACGAGGTGCTCACCATGTGGTTTTGCGGAGGCTAGGTATGGATTTCATGCAAGGCAACGCCCAATCCCAAGCAGATCAAGGGCCCTTCCTTGAAGAACCGCCGCTCTTGTCGGCAGCCGAACGGCGTGCATGATCAGCGCAATGAGCGATTGGAATTTCATGGCGGTGATCATTTTGGTGGGGCTTTTCTTGCTTTGGAAGCTGGAATTCGCCGCGACTTTGCTGAATCTGAAGGCCTTCCCGACGGAGGTGCCGAAAGTGCTCGAAAACCTAATGGATGCCGAAAAACTCGACAAGGCGCGAGATTATCTCCGGATCAACGCCCGCTTCGGAATTCTCCAATCCACCGTCTCGCTGGTCGTTTTACTGGTGTTCTGGACGATGGGCGGCTTCGGCTGGCTGGACGGTTTGGCGCGGTCGTTCTCGCCCTCGCCGGTGGTGGCGGGCTTGATTTTCCTGGCGCTGCTGGTGCTCGGGCAGAGTGTGATCTCGCTGCCGTTTTCGGTTTATGACACCTTCGTGATCGAGCAGAAATTCGGCTTCAACCGCTCGACTCCCGCCACCTTCGTCATGGACCGGCTCAAGGGATTGCTCCTCGGCGCGGTCATCGGCCTGCCGCTGGCAGCCGCAGTGCTGTGGATTTTCGGCAGTAAGGAAAACATCGAAAACGTCGAAAACGCCTGGCTGTGGGCCTGGGCGGTGGTGACCGTTTTCCAACTGCTTCTCACCTACCTCGCGCCGTCGCTGATCATGCCGCTGTTCAACAAGTTCACGCCGATGCCCGAGGGCGAGCTGAAGCATGAAATCGAAGCGCTCGGCACGCGCTGCGATTTCCCTCTCACCGGCGTCTTCGTGATGGACGGCTCGAAGCGCTCGACCAAGGCGAACGCGTTCTTCACCGGCCTCGGCAAGCGCAAGAAGATCGCGCTCTTCGACACGCTCGTCGAGAAAAGCAGCACGCCGGAACTGCTCGGCGTGCTCGCCCACGAGATCGGCCATTTCCGCTGCGGCCACATCAGGCAGCGCCTCGCCGTGGGCATTCTCCAGACAGCGGTGATTTTCTATCTGCTCGGCCTCGCCACCGATCCGGACGGCAAATTCGCCCGGCTGCTGTTCGACGCGTTCGGGGTGAAGGAAATCTCGCCGCACGTCGGGCTGGTGCTTTTCAGCATCCTGCTGGAGCCGGTAAGCAAGCTGCTCGGAGTCCTCGCCAACGCCTGGTCGCGCCGCCACGAATTCGAGGCCGACGCCTACGCCGCCAAAGTCACCGGCAACGGCGCGGCGCTCGGCGAGGCCTTGAAAAAAATGACCACCGACCACCTTTCCCACCCCTCCCCCGCCGCGCTGCGCGTCTGGCTCGACTACTCGCACCCGCCGCTGGTTCAGAGGCTGGAAGCGCTACGGAACGCGCACTAAGCAGCGTCTCTTCAACAAGCAAGGGCGGCATCCGACCGCCCACGTCCCCGCCGCCTAACACGCAGTATTTTCGCCGTGATTCTTTATTCATTCGTAAGGTCCTATTCGGTGCCGCGGACCACAGCGACCTCGAACATGTACTTATCGAATCGGAATCCTCATGCTCAAAAAGTGTTCACTTGAACATTTAAAAGATCCCCTTACTGTCCCGCCATGGCCTCGCCGGCGGTGGAAATTTTACGACAACAATTGCGCGACAAGTTCCCGCAAGCGCATGGCTTGCGGCCAGAACCCGAGCTGCTTGCGCCGCAGGGAAAACCCTTCCGCGCCGAGGCATTTCCCCTTGGAGCCATCTCGGAAGTCGTGCCCGCGGGACCCGGCGCGGGCGTCGCCCTGCTGGTGGCCGGGCTGCTGGGCGAGCCTGCGGAAACGAGCCCGCATCCCGAGCTGGTGCTCGTCGATGGCGCGGACGCCTTCGATCCCGGCTCCTTCAGCGGCGCGGCTTGCTCGAAGCTGCTGTGGGTCCGCTGCGGCTCGGCGCTCGACATGCTCAAGGCGGCGGATTTGGTCGTCCATGATGGAAACGTGCCGTTCGTACTACTGGATGCGACCGGCGTGGCGTGGCGCGATCTCAACTCGCTCCCCGCAGCGGCCTGGTGGCGGCTGAAACAAACCGTCGAGTGCACCGGCGGGCGGTTGGTCGTGCTGGCTCCCTTCCCGCTGGTGCCGTGCGCGAGTCTGCGGCTGTCGCTCTCCGCCGGGCTTTCGCTGCAGGATTTCGACCGCCCACGCGTCGAGTTGCTAGATCGCCTGCAAGCCGTTCCGGAAAAAATCCGCCGCGCCACCTGACCGCCATGTTCGCCGCGCTCCATCTGCCGGATTTCCCGGTCGCCGCCGCCATGCGGAGCCAGCCTGCGGCGCGGGACCTCCCCTGCGCCATCCTCGCCGTGCGCGGGCCGCGTGATCTGCAGGAAAAACTGCCGCTGTTTTCTATCAATCAAGCCGCGCGGACGGCGGGCATTGCTCCCGGCTGGCCGCTCAACCGGGCGCTCGTCCGCTGTCCGGACCTACGGCTGCTTCCCCGCGATCCGGCGGCGGAAACCGCCTTGCGCGACGAGCTCGTTTTCCTCGGCGAGTCCCTCACGCCCGATGTCGAGATCACTGCGGCGGATTGCGTGACGCTCGATCTATCATCTCGGACTGCGCCGGTTCGCGAGGCCCTGGATCGGTTGTCGCTGGCCGGCGCGGAAATCCATCACGCCCGCGCGGACACGCCGGATCTCGCCTATCTAGCAGCCAGGCACGAGGAGACGCGGGGACGCGGCGTCTCACCGGCGGATCTCGCGCCGTTGCCGCTCGGCGTGCTCGGCTCGCTTTCGCAAGATCCCGCTTCGCTCGCGCTGCTGGATTTGTGGGGGCTGCGGACGCTGGGAGATTTCATGAAATTGCCGCGGCAAGCCCTGGTCGAGCGGCTGGGTCCGGAACCGGGGAGATGGCACGACCTTCTCCACGGCAAATCCTGCCGCCTGTTGCGGCTTCACCGCCCGCCGGAATCGTTCGCGCAGTCTTTCGATTTCGAGGACGCCGCAGTCTCGCACGAGCCCGTGGTTTTCGCACTCAAGCGGCTGCTGCACACCCTCGCCGGCCGGCTCGCGTCACGCCATCTGGCTGCTAGCAGCCTGGATTTCCGGCTCATCTTGGAATCCGGCGGCGAGCTGGCGCGGCGGATCCGGCTGCCCGAGCCGCAGGCCGCGGTCGAGGGGATGTTGGCACCGCTGCAAACCTTGTTGGAATCGCTGCGGCCCGACGCACCGGTGGCGGCGTTGCAGCTCGATGCCGAGACGACCTTCGGCACGGCGGCGCAGCGAGAATGGTTCGGCCGCCACCTGCCGCAGCCGGAACGCTGGGCGGAAACGCTGGCGAAACTCGAAGCATTGCTAGGCCCGGGGCGCGTCGGCATCCCGGTGCCGACGGAGTCGTTTCGTCCGGACTCTTTCACACTCCACCCGGCGGTCGTTTCTGCTCCGCCGACCCGGCCGGACTGTCCGCTGCCCTTGCACCGGTTCCGCCCGCCCCGCGAAATCGCGGTGGCCTACGAATCGCGCGGCCGCCAGCCGTGGCCGATGGCGCTGCTCAACGGCCCGCATCCCGGCGAAATCACCGACCGCCGCGGCCCCTTCCCTGCGTCCGGCGCGTGGTGGGAGCCCGCCGAAGCATGGCAACGGCTCGAGTGGGACGTCCAGCTGGCAAACCGCCATCTGCTGCGGCTCGTTTTCGAAACTCCGGACCGCTGGACACTCGACGGGATTTACCGATGAAACCGGAGTTCGCAGAGCTGCACGCGCATTCCGCTTTCTCGTTCCTGCTAGGCGCGAGCCAGCCGGAAACCCTGGTCCGGCGCGCCGCGGAACTCGGCTACGACACCATCGCCATCACCGACCGCGCGGGCTTTTACGGCTCCGCCCGCGCCCACCACGCGGCCAGGGAATGCGGCGTCCGCGCGGTGGTCGGCAGCGTGCTCGACCTGCCGGACGGGACGCGTTTCCCGGTGCTTTGCGCCTCGCGCGACGGCTACCGGGCGCTGTCGCGGCATCTCACGGACCACCACCTGCTGCCGGGCGAAAATCACGGGTTTTCTCCAACAGGAAATCATCTGCTAGCCCTCACAGGCGACCGCGACGGCCCTGTCTGCCGCCCCTTGCTGGCGAACGACCGGCAGGGCGCGCTACTCGCCGCCGAGCGGTTGATCGGGCTTTTCGGCCGCGGCAACGTCTATGTGGAAATCCACCGCCACGGCCTGCGGGACGACGGCCGGTTGAACCGCCAGCTCGTCGATCTGGCAGCCCACCTCCGGCTGCCGTTGTTAGCCAGCAACGCGCCGCTGCACGCGACCCGCGGCGACCGCCGTCTTGCGGACGCCTTCGCCTGCCTCCGCCACCACCTGCCGCTGGACCGGGCGGGCCGCTTGCTCGCGCCCAACGGCGAGCGGCATCTGAAATCCCCGCGTGAAATGGCCGCGCTGTTTTCCGACCTGCCAGAAGCTGTTGGAAACACGCTGCGACTCGCGGACCGGATCGGCTTCACGCTGGAAAACCTCGACTACCGCTTCCCGGATTTCCCGGACGGCCGGGGAAACCCGCTTTCACTCACCGAGCAAACGACCTTGCTGCGCCGCCACGCCTACGCCGGTGCCTCGCGCCGCTACGGGGTTTGCAGCGCGCAGGTGAAAAACCAGCTGGAGCACGAGCTGGCGATGATCCACCGCCTAGGATTTCCCGGCTATTTCCTCATCGTCCACGACCTCGTCGAGTTCGCCCGCGGGCGCGGTATCCTCTGCCAGGGCCGCGGCTCGGCGGCGAACTCGGTGGTCTGTTACGCGCTGGGCATCACCGCCGTCGATCCGGTCGGCAGCGGGCTACTGTTCGAGCGCTTTCTATCCGAAAACCGCAAGAGCTGGCCGGACATCGACATCGACTTCCCCTCCGGCGGGCGGCGCGAGGAAGTGATCCAGCACGTCTTCAAAAAATACGGCGCGCGCAACGCGGCGATGACCGCCAACGTCATCACCTACCGGCCGAAATCCGCGTTCCGGGAAATGAGCAAGGTGCTCGGTTTCCCACCCTCGGTGGCGGAGCGGTTTTCCGGCAGCGCGTCTTCTTCCGAAGGCGGAAAGCCGGCGTTCGAGGAGCGGGTCGCAGGCATTTTGCCGCCGTCGCACCCGCGGCTGCCGGCGCTCTGCCATCTCTATCATGCCGTGCTCGGGATGCCGCGCCACCTCGGCCAGCACTCCGGCGGTATGATCGTCTGCGACCACGGGCTCGACGCGGTGGTGCCGTTGCAACCTGCCACCATGCCGGGGCGCACCGTCGTCCAGTGGGACAAGGACGACTGCGAAGACATGGGAATGGTGAAAATCGACCTGCTCGGGCTCGGCATGTTAGCCGCGCTCGAGCACGCCTTGGAAATCCGCTCCCGCCTCGGCCAGCCGCTCGATCTGGCGACGATCCCGATGGACGATCCGGCGGTCTTCGAGATGCTTTCCCGCGCCGACACCATCGGCACTTTCCAAGTCGAGAGCCGCGCGCAGATGGCCACCTTGCCGGTCATGCGGCCACGGACGTTTTACGATCTCGCCATCCAGGTCGCCATCATCCGGCCCGGCCCGATCGTCGGCGATCTCGTCCATCCCTATCTGAACCGCCGCAACGGCCGCGAGAAAATCGACTGCATCCACCCCGCCTGCGAGGAAATCCTGGAGCGCACGTTAGGCGTGCCGTTGTTCCAGGAGCAAGTGCTGCGGATGGCGATGGCCGTGGCCGGATTCAGCGGCGCGGAGGCCGACGAACTCCGGCGGGCGATGGCCTTCAAGCGCAGCGACGACCGCATGGAGAACGTCACCGCCAAGCTCCGCCTGCGGATGAGCGAGCGCGGAGTCGCGGGCGAGGTGCAGGAAAAAATCGTCGCATCTATCGGCTCGTTCGCGCTCTATGGATTTCCGGAGAGCCACGCCATTTCCTTCGCGCTCATCGTCTACGCGAGCTGCTGGCTCAAGGTCCACCACCCGGCGGAATTTTATGCCGGACTCATCAATCACCAGCCGATGGGTTTCTACTCGGTCAACACTCTGCTGCAGGACGCGCAACGCCACGGCATCCGCATCCGGCCGGTTTCCTCCATCCGGAGCAACGAACTAACCGAGGTGGATGGCTCTGGCACGCTGCGTCTCGGCCTTCACCGCATCAAGGGGCTTTCCGCCGCGACGACGGCCCGCATCACCGGCGAAAGGGAGACATCTCCGTTCTCCTCGTTGGAGGATTTCCTCGCGCGGGTGCGACCGAGCGCGAAAGAAAAACGCGCGCTCGCTCAGGCCGGCGCTTTGAACGGACTGCCGGAAATCATCCACCGGCGCGAAGCCTTGTGGCAAGTCGAGCTGCCTTTGCACGACGACCTTCTCCTGCCGCGCCGCCCGGTCCGGCACGGGATTCTGCCGGTCATGTCGGCGGCGGAGCGCTTGTCTGCCGACATCGCCACGCAAGGAGCCAGCACCGGCCCGCACCCGATGTTTCTCTGGCGGGAAAATCATGGCACCCGCGACATTCTCCGTGCAGTGGATTTGCAAAACCTCCCGCACGGCATTCCCGTGACCGTCGCCGGCATGGCGATCTGCCGCCAACGGCCCGGCACCGCCAAGGGCCATTGCTTCATTTCACTCGAAGACGAGACCGGCATCGCCAACCTCTTCGTCCCGAAAACCACGTTTCACCGCCTGCGGGGCGTGATCACCAGCGAGCCGTTTCTGCGGGTGGAAGGAATTCTCCAGCGCTCCGAGGGCGACCAGCCTTCCGTCTATGCAATCCACATCGAGCCGCTCTCAGGGATCGAGACGGAGCACGCCGCGCGGTCACATGATTTCCACTGACCCGTCGCCAAGCCCTGAAACGTCATCGGCGGATGTTGAAGGGGGAATCCTCAACATCCGCCGACTATTTCTTGGGGGGAGAGTCTCCGCTCACGGCAAGCACCGGGGGCTGTGCGTGCCGTGAATCAGGGGACCTGTTTTCCCTGTTTTCACCCGCACGCCGTGACGCGGAGTTTCTCAGGGATTATTAACCCATCATTTCCAGCGGATGATTTCAAGACATTTCTGGTGATCAATCAGGGCTACCTCATTTTGAAATGTTGAGTTTCAGAAGGGTTTCGAGTGTTTTCTCGCAAAGCGCGGCGCGGATGCGTTTGCCGCGCATGGTGTCTTTGATGGTCTGATCATGCCGGAGGAGGTTGAGGGTGAGTTTGCGCAGCAGGGCG